>NZ_JBFAQY010000020.1:0-130219 GCF_040678965.1 Streptosporangium sp. NPDC049248 | reverse complement strand
TGCCCCCGCCTCCGCACCCCGCGCGACCTCACCGGGCGGCCCGGCTGCCCGGGGGTCCCGCGCCCGGCCGTCCCCGCCGCCCCCTGCGCCGGGCGCCCCGCCCGGCTCAGCGGGCGGCGTGTGCGGCGGAGGCGGTGAGCAGTCGCTGGACGCGGGCGGCGGCCAGGACCGCCGCGCACCGCTCGGCCGCGTAGGTCTGGGCCATCCGGTGGTGTTCGGCGGAGAAGTCGGCCACCCCGTCGGCGACGAAGAACACCTCCACGTCTCCCATGAAGGCGTCGCAGGCCGTCATCAGGCAGCCGATGTGGGCGTAGATGCCGGTGACGATGAGCTGGTCGCGGCCCTGCTCGGCGAGTAGTTCACGGAGCGGGGTGCGGTGGAAGGCGCTGTAGCGCCACTTGGTGAGCCGGATGTCGGCCGGGCCCGGGGTGAGCGCGGTGACGATCTCCTGGGCGCCGGGGTCGGCACCCACCCCTGCTCCCCAGAAGTCCTCCAGCAGGCCACGCTGTGCCGAGGTCTGTCCGCCCGGTTGGGCCGAGTAGACCACCGGGATGCCGAGTTGCCAGGCCGTCTCGCGGAGGCCGGTGATCGCCGAGACCAGTTCCACGATCGGTGAGGTTCCCGGCGCGAACGCGTTGACGAAGTAGTTCTGCATGTCGTGGACGAGCAGCACCGCCCGGCGGGCGTCCGGTGTCCAGGAGACGCGGTTGACCGGCATCTCGTCCTCGCGGGGCATCGGATAGGGGGTGATGGTGGGTATGGCCACGGCTGCCTCTCCTTCTTACCTTGTGCTCGACGTCTCGACGCGTACGGGGGGTCGCCGGGAGCGCGAGTTCGTCCTGTGTGCCTTGGCGGTGGTGGTTCGGCTGGGTCTTCGCGAGCGGGAGCCGGTCGGGGATCGCTCTCGTGGCCGGTCCCGCCTCGGCGGGAGGGTCTTCGGCACGGCCGGTTGACCGGCGCCGGGCGGCCGGGTCGGCCTCTTCACCTCTCCGATCTCTCTCCGGGGCAGGGGGCGGAGTCCAGGTCCAGGCCGAGGGCGTGCAGGAGGGTGCGGAACTTGGCGGAGGTTTCGGCCAGTTCCTCTTCGGGGACCGAGCCCGCTACGATCCCGCCGCCGGCGAACAGCCGGATGCCCGCGCCGGTCACCTCGGCACAGCGGATGGCCACCGCCCATTCGCCGTTGCCCGAGGTGTCGCACCAGCCGACCATGCCGCTGTAGAAGCCCCGGTCGAAGGGTTCGATGCCGGTGATGGCGGCGCGTGCCGCGGCGGTGGGGGTGCCGCAGACCGCGGGGGTCGGGTGCAGGGCGACGGCCAGGTCGAGGGAGGTGGTCCGGGGGTCGGCGAGTCGGCCGGTGATTTTGCTGGACAGGTGCCACATGGTCGAGGTGCAGATCAGTGACGGCTCGGATGGGACGCTCAGTGCCCGGCAGTGTGGGGCGAGTGCGGCGGCCACGGCCTGGACCACGACCGCGTGCTCGTGCTGGTCCTTGGCCGAGCAGAGAAGCGCCGCCGCCCGGCGGCGGTCCTCCGCGGGGTCGGCGCTGCGCGCGGCCGAGCCGGCCAGTGGGTTGGCGACGACGGCGGGGCCGTCCCTGGAGACCAGTAGTTCGGGGCTGGCGCCCACCAGGATCCGTCCGCCCGGCAGGTCGATGGCGAAGACGTGGCCGTGCGGATCGCGTACCGCCAGGCGTCGGACCATCGAGGCGACGTCGGCGGGTTCGGGCCTCGTCAGTTCCAGGGATCTGGCCAGTACCACCTTCTCCACCGATCCGGTGCGGAGCAGTTCCAGTACCCGCCGGACGCCTTCCAGGTGGCCCGCGGGTGTGGGGACGGGGGTGATCCGCCATGGTCGTGTGCTCTCCCTGCGTGGTGGCTCGCCGGGTAGGAAGGGGTCGGCCCAGCGGGTGCGCAGGGGGGTGACCAGGTGCGCCGAGGCGGGGTCGTCGAATGGGACCGCACCGAGGATCAGGTCGCCGTGCCCGCGTACGCTCTGGGCCAGTTCCCGCAGGGTGCGCACGGGGGGCAGCACGGCGGCGACGCCTCCGGCGAGGAGGGTGTGCCGGGGGGAGGAGAAGATCGATGAGGAGCCTGGCCGGTATTCGTCGAGGAGTTCGGTGGCGCTGATCGCCTCGTATGCGATAGTCAAAGCTGACCTTTCGGGGGATCTCAGGCCCGGAGCGTGGCGCCGCCGTCCACGTACAGGTCTTGCATGGTGATGTGCCGGGCACGGTCCGAGGCGAGGAACAGCACCGCCTCGGCGATGTCCGAGGGGTCGGCCAGCCGGCCCAGTGGAATGCCCACGCGGTAGGAGGACGGATCTCCCTCAAGCACGGTGCGGGGGTCGAGTCCCGCCTGCATCGCGGTGTCCGTCGATCCGGGCGAGACCACGTTGCAGCGGATGCCGTGGCGGGCGAGTTCCAGCCCGGCGCATCGGGTGAACATGACCGCGGCGGCCTTGGAGGCCGCGTATGCCGCCATGCCGACGCGCGGTACGCCCGCGGCGTTGGAGGCCACGGTGACGACCGTTCCGCGGCCGCGGGGGATCATGTGGCGGGTCACGGCGCGGAGGGTGTGGAAGACCCCGCCGGCGTTCACCGCGAACACGTGTTCCCAGTCGTCGGCGCTCAGATCGGTCACCGCGCCGGTACGCAGTACGCCCGCGACGTTGACCAGGACGCCGATGGGTCCCAGTTCGTTCTCGACCCTGCTGACGACGGCGTCAACCTGGCCGGGGTCCCTGACGTCGGCCAGGTGGCGGGCGATCGGCTCTGGCCGGCTCTCCCAGGGTCCGTCGCGCACATCGACTCCGGCCACGATCATCCCGGCGCGGGCGAGAGCCGTCGCGACGGCGGCTCCGATGCCTCCCGCGGCGCCCGTTACCAGGGCCACCGTCCCGGGGAGGCCAGGATGGTCTTGCCTGTTGGTCACATACACCTCACCAAAAAATTTAGGTTAGCCTTACCTCACTTGCCCCATGCGTCAGGGGATGTCAGTAGATGTGAAATGTGATCTGGTCATGATGATATGCCGCTTGACGCCTGCGTCAATAAGGTGGATTTTAGGTTAGGCTTTCCTAATTAAAACCTGTCTCAGGAGTCCCCCCGGTCACTCGTTCGGCGCCGTGGCCAGGTGCTCTCCGAAAGCGTCAGGCGACCCTTCGTCCGCTCCCGGATCCCTGGATCCGGGAGGGGGAACCCGTCCGCCCGGCGGGTGACCTCCGTTCGCGTCGCTCGCCTCCCCTCCCCGAGAGGGGTACCCGATTCCGATCTCCGGGCCGGAGGCCCGGGATGTTCCCGCTGGAGGTACTCGATGACCAATCCGTTCGACGACGAGAGCGCGCCGTTCCTGGTACTGGTGAACGCGGAGGGCCAGCACTCGCTGTGGCCCGCGTTCGCCGGCGTCCCCGCGGGCTGGGAGGTCGCCCACGGTGAGGACTCCCGCGCCGGGTGCCTGGCCTACGTCGAGGGCTCCTGGACCGACATGCGCCCCAGGAGCCTTGCCGCCGCGATGGGCGGCTGATCGCCGGACCTCTCGCGGCGGCCCAGGAGACGGCGAAGGGCGCCCTCACGGACCGGGAGGTCTCGCGGGGGCGCCCTTCGGGGCGGGTCAGCTGGCCCAGTCGAGCAGCGGGCGTGTGTTGCTGGGGTGGCGGAGCTTGGAGAGCGACTCCTTCTCCAGCTGGCGGATGCGCTCGCGGGTCAGGCCGAGGTGCTTGCCGATCTCGTCGAGGGTGTGGGGCTTACCGTCGATGAGACCGAAGCGCAAGGCCATGATCTTGGCCTCCCGCGGGGAGAGGTTGCCGAGCACACCGCGCAACTGCTCGCCCAGCAGCTGGCGGTCGACGACCTCCGAGGCCTCGGGCGAGTCGATGTCCTCGATGAGGTCACCGATGGTGGTCTCGCCGTCCTCGCCGATGGTGGCGTTGAGGCTGATCGGCTGGCGGCTGGTGCGCAGCAGCTCCTCGATCTGGTCGGGAGTCTTGTCCAGCTCGACGGCAAGCTCGTCCGGCGTGGGCTCGCGGCCCAGGCGCTGGTGCATGTCGCGCTCGATACGCGACAGCTTGGAGAGCATCTCCAGCACGTGCACCGGCAGCCTGATGGTGCGGGCCGAGTCGGCGAAGCCACGCTGGATGGCCTGGCGGATCCACCACATGGCGTAGGTGGAGAACTTGTAGCCCTTGGTGTAGTCGAACTTCTCCACCGCGCGGATCAGGCCGAGGTTGCCCTCCTGGACCACGTCGAGCAGGGCCATGCCCCGGTCCGTGTATTTCTTCGCCACGGAGACGACCAGGCGGAGGTTGGCCTCCAGCATGTGGTCCTTGGCCCGGCGGCCGTCCTCGGCGATCCACTCCAGGTCGTCGCGCATGACCGCGGACAGGCCCGGCTCGGCCTCCAGCTTGGACTCGGCGTACAGGCCGGCCTCGATGCGCTTGGCCAGCTCGACCTCCTGGGCGGCGGTGAGCAGGGTGCGGCGGCCGATCGACTTCAGATAGGTGTGCACGGAGTCGCCCATGACGGAGGAGTGGTCGTCCAGGTCGAAGGTCGACTCGGTCTCCGTCTCGGCCTCCATCTCCTCCGGGGGGTTCCACTCGTCGTCCGCCTCCGCCGCGGCGTCCTTGCCCTTGGCCGCGGTCTCGGTCTTGGCCGACGCCTTCTTCGCGGGGGCGGGCTTCGCCTTGCGGGCGGTGCTCTTGCGGGTGGTGGTCTTCGCCGCCTTGGCGGTGGCAGGGGAGAGCACGGGCTCGTTCTCGGCGGCCAGGCTGACGCCGGACTCGGTGAGCTCGCGCAGGATCGACCTGCCCTCGGTGGGGCTGATGCCCGCCTCGGCGAAGGCGTGACGCAGCTCCGCGAGTGAAAGGTGGCCCTGAACTCGCCCTCGGTCAATGAGCTGTTCGAGGGTCGTCGGGGCTTCAGATGAGGCCGCCACGGCGGTCGGGGGCATGAGGACACCTCCTCCATCACGGAGTCGTCTGATTACGGTTTTCAGTCTTCGGGTGGGGCGGCCTGGGGCCGCTCGGCGCACCAGTACCAATAACCACAGCCAAGAACTTTCTGTTCCCGACTTGACTCGGAAAATATGATGGGTGGACCGCCCTCTCGGCGATCCACCCGTGTATGAGTGCCTGGTAGGGCCCTATTCGGTCACGTCCGAGGAATCCTCGATCACGTCAAGAGGGCCCTCGACCATGGGCATCGGGAAGGGCTCGGCCTCTTCCATGCGGTGCTCCGTCCAGTAGCCGACGACCTTCTCCGGATCCGGGTTGACCTTCTCGGAGAGCACATAGCCCTCCGAGGACGGGGGCGGTGCCGTCGGCGACGGCTCCTGTGAGGGCGGGCCGTCCCGGAACGAGGACGGGGCGGGGTCGTGCGGAGCGACCGGCACCGGCTCGCCCGATGTTCTCCCGCTCTTCCCGATGCCTCCCGCCGCGGCGGCCGCCGTGACGGAGATGCCACCGGCCAGGACCAGGCTCACGACTCCAGCCGAGACCCATGTCTTGCGGGTGACGTTCATGAGATTGTCCTCCTGCTTCGGCTATCCCTTGGACGTGTGACAGCGTCTTCACGGTTCCCGGTCACGACCATAACGGAGAGTTTCCAGGTCCGGCTTGCCGTTGGCCAAAAGCGGTATTTCGGTCATTACGATCAGCTCGGCGGGAGCCGCGTAGGCGGGTAGCCGCTCCTTGGCGAAGGCGCGCAACTCGGCCAGGGACGGCGGGGCCTGCGAAACGACGAAGGCCACCACCCGTTCGCCCCACTCGGGATCGGGGCGGCCGACCACGGCGACGTCGATGATCGCGGGATGCTCGGCCACCGCGGCGGCCACCGCCGCGGCGACGACCTTCTCGCCCCCGGTGTTGATGACGTCGTCGGCCCGCCCCAGCACGCGCAGCCGCCCGTCATCCAGGGCGCCCAGATCCGAGGTGAGGAACCAGTCACCGTCGCGCGCGGCCTCGGTGAGGCCGCGCTGGAGCCGGTAGCCGGAGAACAGCACCGGCCCGCTCAGGCGGATCCGGCCGTCGCCGCCGATGCCGACCCCCACCCCGTCGAGGGGCTCGCCGTCGTAGACGCACCCGCCGCAGGTCTCGCTCATGCCGTACGTGGTGACCACCCGTGCGCCGGCCGCGCGGGCCGCGTCGAGCAGGTCGGGGGGAGCGGCGGCACCGCCGAGCAGGATCGTCTTGAACACCGACAGATCCGCGTGGAGCAGGCGGCGCAACTGGGTGGGCACCAGCGAGACGTGGTCGGCACCGCTGGTGAGCACCGCCTCGGGGGAGAACCCCTCGTGCGTGATCGGCTCGGTCCCGCCCAGTAGCGCCCTCACCAGAACCTGCAGGCCGGACACGTGGGAGGGGGGCAGGCAGCAGAGCCAGCGCTCGCCCGCCCCCGCGTCCAGGCGCCGCAGCGAGGCCGACGCCGAAGCCCTCAGCGCCTCGGCCGACAGCTGCACGCCCTTCGGGGTGCCGGTCGAACCGCTGGTGGCGATGACCACCGCCACCTCGGCGGGCACGCCGACGCCGTCCTCGCGGCGGACCCCGTCGACGTGGGTCGGGCGCAGGGCCTCCAGCGTCGCCCGCAACGCGGGGGCGGGCAGGGCGGGGGACAGCGGCAGGATGGCCGGGCCCTGGCCTTCCAGTGCCGAGCCGACGGCCCGGAACAGCTCCGGACCCGCCGCGGACACCACGGCATGCAGTTCTCGTTGCACGGAAAGCCACTCCTCGTGCACAGGAATGGTCATCACAGTCGTAAGGTTAGTGCCGAAAGCCGGACAACGGCCGGGGACGGCCCCGGCGCAGCGGAGGGGGCGAAGCAATCGTGGGCACGGAGAGAGTCGAGCCGGGCGCGGACGAGCAGGTGGCGGCGGAGACGACTCCCGAGCGGGACGGTGCGGTCGACTGGAAGAGGTCCGGTCAGTACGAGGACATCGTCTACGAGACCGGCGAGGGCATCGCCAAGATCACGATCAACCGTCCGGAGCGGCACAACGCGTTCCGCCCGACCACGCTCTTCGAGCTCAAGGAGGCCTTCAACGCCGCCCAGGAGGACTCCGAGGTCGGTGTGATCATCTTCACCGGCGCGGGCGACAGGGCCTTCTGCTCCGGCGGCGACCAGAAGATCCGCGGTGACGACGGCTACGTCGACAAGTCCACCCCGCACGTGGGCAGGCTCAACGTGCTGGACCTGCAGGTTCAGATCCGCCGCTGCCCCAAGCCGGTCATCGCGATGATCGCCGGTTACGCCATCGGCGGCGGCCACGTGCTGCACGTGTGCTGCGACCTGTCCATCGCCGCCGACAACGCGGTCTTCGGCCAGACCGGTCCCAAGGTCGGCTCCTTCGACGGCGGCTACGGCTCCTGGCTGCTGGCCGAGACCGTGGGCCTGAAGCGGGCCCGCGAAATCTGGTACCTCTGCCGCCAGTACGACGCGCAGACCGCCCTGAACTGGGGGCTGGTCAACGCGGTCGTCCCGCTCGCCGAGCTTGAGGCCGAGACGGTCAGGTGGGCCAGGGAGATGCTGGAGAAGTCGCCGCTGGCGCTGCGCATGCTCAAGGGCGCGCTGAACGCGGTGACCGACGGCGCCGCCGGGATGCAGCAGTTCGCCGGCGACGCCACCCTGCTCTACTACATGAGCGAGGAGGCGCAGGAGGGCCGCGACGCCTTCAAGGAGAAGCGCGCCCCCGACTTCGGCAGGTTCCCGCGCCGCCCCTAGGGGCAGCGAAGATCCGAACGGGGCCGGTCCCGAGGCGCGCCGTCCCGCGTAGGCGAGGTCGGTTTCGCGCGCCTCGGGATGGACCTACCCCCGGGTGCGGAGTTAAGGAGGCGATGCGTGAATCCCGCGACCGCGCTCGCGACCGTGCTGATCGACGAGCTCGCCCGCTGCGGTGTCACGGACGTGGTGCTCGCGCCGGGGTCGCGCTCGGCGCCGCTCGCCCTCGCCGTGCACGCCGACAGCCGTATTCGGCTGCACGTGCGGGTGGACGAGCGCTCGGCCTCCTTCCTCGCGGTGGGGCTGGCCCGCCGCAGCGAGCGGCCGGTCGTCCTGATCTGCACCTCCGGCACCGCGGCGGCCAACTTCCATCCGGCCGTCATCGAGGCACACGAGTCGGGGGTGCCGCTGCTGGTGCTCACCGCCGACCGCCCGCCCGAGCTGCGCGACACCGGCGCGAGCCAGACCGTCGACCAGATCAAGCTGTACGGCACGGCCGTCCGCTGGTTCAGCGAGGTCGGCGCGCCCGAGGAGCGGCCGGGGCAGGTCGCCTACTGGCGGTCGCTGGCCTGCCGCGCCTACCAGCGCGCGCTGGGCCCCTACGACCCGGGCCCGGTCCACCTCAACGTGGCCTTCCGGGAGCCGCTGATCCCTGACGGCGACCTCTCCTGGTGCGAGTCCCTGGAGAGCGACGCGCCGGGGCCGTGGATCCGCGCCAGAGTGGGCTCCCCGTCGGTGGCGCTGCACCTGCCGCCGACCCGGCGGGGCGTGCTCGTCGTCGGCGACGGCGCGACCAACGTGCGCCGATACGTGGCGGCGGCGGGCATGGCCGGGTGGCCCGTCCTGTCGGAGCCCAACGGCGGCGCCCGCTACGGCGACCACGCGATGTCCACCTACCACTTCCTCCTCGGCACCCCTGAGTTCGCCGACCGGCACCGGCCGGACGTGGTGGTCACCCTGGGCCGTCCCGGGCTGTCACGGCCGCTGCTCAACTGGCTGAGTCAGGCGGACGAGCACATCGTGGTCGCCGCCGACATGACCCGCTGGCCCGACCCGACCCGCTCGGCCACCCAGGCCGCCCAGGTGGTGGAGATCCCGATCCCGGCGGGCGACGACACGTGGCTGCACTCCTGGCGTCGCGCCGAGACGGCGGCCAGGACCGCGATCGACGACGTGCTGGACGGGGCCGGGCTCAGCGAGCCGCGCCTGGCCCGCGATCTGGTGGACGCGCTGCCCAACGGGTCCCTGCTGTTCTCCGGCTCCTCCATGCCGATCCGCGACCTGGACCAGGCGATGCGCTCCCGGCGGGGACTGCGGATCCTGGCCAACCGGGGAGCGGCGGGAATCGACGGCGTCGTGTCGACCGCGATGGGTGCGGCCCTCGCCCACAACGGCCCCTCCTACGCCCTGATGGGCGATCTGACCTTCCTGCACGACCAGAACGGGCTGGTCCTCAGCCCTCGCGAGCCCCGCCCCGACCTCTGCCTGGTCGTGGTGAACAACGACGGCGGCGGGATCTTCTCGCTGCTTCCCCAGGCCACGCTCCGCGACCCCTTCGAGCGGATCTTCGGCACCACGCACGGGGTGGACCTGGGCTACCTGGCAGCCGCCACCGGCACGCCGTACACCTTCGTGAACGAGCCGGGCCAGCTGGTGAAGGCGCTGCGCGGTGAGGGGCTGCGCATCGTCGAGGTGCGGACGGAGCGGGAGTCCAACGCGATGCTGCACGGCATGATGCGCGACGCGGCCCACGCCGCCGTCCGCGAGGTCATGTCCTGACGCTCCCCCCCCCGCCCGCACCTGTGTCGGTGTACGGCGAGATCAGGTGATGTCGCGGCGGAGCGTCAGCGCGCGGGCGGCCAGCACGATCACCACGACATAGCCGGCGAACAGCAGCCCGCCGCCCCAGGCGGGCAGCAGCTCACCGCCCCGCATGTTCATGCCGCCCAGGGCGCGGGCCGCCCCGGTCGGCAGCCACCGGCCCAGGCCGGGCAGCAGCATGGTGAGCAGGTAGTCGGCGTACATGAACCAGGCCAGCGCCACCGCCACCGCCGCGACCTGGTTGCGGAGCAGAGCTCCGAGGCCCACTCCGAGCAGGCCGTACAGGACGACGCTGAGCATCGAGCCGAGCAGTACCATCGGCACCCGGGGAGTCCAGGCGGGATGACCGGCCAGGCCGAGCATGACCAGGCCCGCCGCCAGCGTGACCAGCGCCGACACCGCGCCGACGAGCAGCCCGACGATGCCGTACGCGGCCAGCTTCGCCCCCACCACCCTCTCCCGCCGGGGGGTGACCAGGAACTGCCAGGTGATCGTCTGGTGGCGGTTCTCCCCGGCCATGCCCAGGACACCGAGGATCAGGGCGAAGACATAGGACTGCTGGGCCATGTTGTAGACGTTCTCGATCTGCGGCGCCGTCGCGCCGCCCGGCTCCGCCGTCGCGACCATCAGCCCCGCCCAGAGCACGCACAGCGGGGGTGCCAGGGCGACGAGGATCCAGGTGACGCGGCTCGCGCGGGCCTTGAACAGCTCGGCGCGGATCAGACGGCTCATCCGGTCACCTCCACGTACAGCTCCTCCAGGTCGGTCCGCGGGGTCAGCGGGCCCTGCCAGGCGAGGCGGCCCGCGGTAAGGATGATCACGTGGTCGGCGATCTGCCGGATCTCGGCGAGTACGTGTGTGGAGACCAGGACCGTGCGGCCCTGGTGGGTGTAGGCCCGCAGGAAGCCCCGCAGCCAGCGCATGCCCGCCGGGTCCAGGCCGTTGGCGGGCTCGTCGAGGATGAGGATCTCCGGGTCTCCCAGCAGGGCGGAGGCCAGGGCGAGCCGCTGGCGCATGCCCAGGGAGAAGCCCCGCACCCTGCGGTCGGCCGCGGCGGTGAGGTCGACCTGCTCCAGCGCGTGCGCCACACACGAGGGCTCCAGCCCCGCGGCGAGGCGGAGCGTCTCCAGGTGCGCGCGGGCGCTCAGCCCGGGGTGGAAGGCCGTCGACTCCAGTACCGCGCCGACCGTGGCGACGGGCCGGTCCAGGTCACGGTAGGCCGTGCCGCCGATCGTGGCGGTGCCGCGGGTGGGCGCGACCAGGTCGAGGATCATGCGCAGGGTGGTGGTCTTGCCCGCCCCGTTGGGGCCGAGAAAGGCGGTGAGCGTTCCTCGTTCCACGGTGAAGGACAGGTCGTCCACGGCGTGTACCCCGCCGAACGACTTGCCGAGATGAGTGACGCTGATTGCTGACATGGTCCCGACGATGACCTGCCGGCAGGTGCGGGCACATGGTGCCGGAGGTGGAGCCGGCAACCTCCACCCGGGAGGGGATCGTCGTGCGGTCGGGTGGAGGCATCTCCACCCTGGGGTCCATGGTCCCTTCCGGTAGGCACCGGTAGCTTGTCGTCGTGGCCATCCTCCGCAGCCCGCCCGTGCGCAGGTTTCTCGCCGTCCTGCTGGTGGGATACCTGCTCTTCGGCCCGGTGGCCGCCGCCGTCGAGGTGGGGGCGCCCGGGTTGCCCGCGGTGATCCCGATCGGCGCCCTCACCCTGGGGTGTTGCCTGTGGGCGCTGCGCGGTGAGAACCTCAGGCGCAACGTCCCGCTGCTCGCCCTCACCCTGGCCGGAGGGCTCGCCCTGAACGCGATCAGCCTCTACAGCGGGATGGGTTTCCTGTACGTCGTCGTCTTCGCCGCACCGTTCAAGACCCGTCTCTGGCCGGGGGCGACGCTGGTCACGGCCGATCTCGTCGGCACGACGGCGCTCTCCTTCGCCCTGGGCGTCCCTTCCGGCGCCGTCTGGGGCAACGCCGCCGGGCTCGCCTACTCCGCGGTCTTCGTCTTCCTGCTGCGGCATGTGAAGACGATCAGGGAGCACGGAGCGGCACTCGCCGAGGCGCGGGCGGGCGAGGCCGTGCTCGCTGAGCGGGCGCGGCTGGCCAGGGAGGTCCACGACATCCTGGCGCACTCGCAGTCGGCGCAGATCGTCCATCTGGAGGGGGCGCGGCTGCTGCTGGAGCGGGGCGACGATCCGGCGGCGGCGCTCGACCGGGTCGAGCGGGCGGTGCGCCTGGCGCGGACCGGGCTGGAGGAGACCCGCCGGGCGCTCGACGCGCTGCGCGGGGAGGAGTTGCCGCTGGCCGAGCGGCTGGAGCGGCTGGCTGTGGAGTTCCGGTCGGTGACCGGGGCGCCCTGCACGGTCTCGGTCACCGGGAGCCTCGACTCGCTGGAGGCCGGAGCCCGGCTGGCGGTGGCCAGGACCGCCCAGGAGGCACTGACGAACGTGCGCAAGCACGCGCCGGGCGCCGCGGTCTCGGTGGCGCTGCGCCGCGTCGAGGGCTGGTGTGAGCTGGAGGTGTGCGACACGGGTGGCCCGCCGGGCCGGCTGTCGTCGTCGGGGGGAGGGTACGGGCTGGTGGGGATGCGCGAGCGGGCCGAGCTGATCGGCGGGTCACTGGCCGCGAGGCCGGGTGCGGAGGGCTTCCGGGTCCTCCTGCGGGTCCCGGCGTGAGCCGCTCACGGCGCGGTGCCGCCTCGGGGGCGGGCACCGCGCCGCGGACGATTCACACCGGTGCGGGCCCCGACGCGGGGGTGGGGGAGGCGGCGCGTGGCCGCGGCACGGCTCCACCCCGGCGGGGAAGACGCCACAGAGCACGGGCGGAGTCGAGGGACGCGGGGGTGCCGAGGTGACCGTGCGGGTGCTGGTGGCCGACGATCAGACGGTGGTGCGCGAGGGGCTGGTGCTGCTACTGGGGCTGCTGCCCGGTGTCGAGGTCGTCGGCGCGGCGGCCGACGGCGGAGAGGCGGTCCGGCTTGTCGGCGAGCTCGGGCCCGACGTGGTCCTGATGGATCTGCGGATGCCCCGTATGGACGGGGTGGAGGCGACCCGCAGGATCAGGGCGGCTCACCCGGAGGTCCACGTGGTGGTCCTGACGACGTACTCCGACGACGAGTCGGTCTTCGCCGCGCTGGGTGCCGGGGCGCGGGGCTACCTGACCAAGGACACCGACGCCGAGTCCCTGGCCTCGGCCATCGCGACCGTGGTCGAGGGACAGGCCCAGTTCGACCCCGGCATCCAGCGGCGGCTGGCCGAGGCGGTGACGGTGAACCGCCGCGCGCCGGACCTGCCCGACGGGCTCACCCGCCGTGAGAGCGAGGTGCTACGGCTGATAGCGGCGGGTCGCTCGAACGCGGAGATCGCCGGAGAGCTGTTCGTCTCCGAGGCGACGGTCAAGACCCACATCAACAACCTCTTCGCCAAGGCGGGGCTGCGGGACCGCGCCCAGGCCGTGACGTACGCCTTCCGGCACGGTCTGGGACCCGACTGACCGCGACGGCGCGGCGGTGGGACACCGGTGGCGAACGGGGAGCCGACAGGGGGCGGGCCGAGGCGCGAGGGCGATGACTGTCAGATCTGGGGATGTGGGGGCGCCGTCCCGAGGGGCACGGTGAGCGGGTAAGGATCCACTTCGCGGGTACCCGTTGAAGGGAAGTGCCATGCCATCGGATGTCACCTTGAAGGCCCATGAGACGGTGGCGGGTTTCGGCGCCTACGCCGAGGCCCAGCGTGCCGTGGACCAGCTCTCCGACCAGAAGTTCCCGGTCGAGCACGCCCTGATCGTCGGAGTCGGGCTCCGGCTCGTCGAGAGGGTGCTCGGGCGGCTGACCTACCTTCGCGCCGCGTGGATGGGGGCCGGTGCCGGTGCCTGGTTCGGCCTGCTGATCGGCCTGTTCTTCGCGATCTTCACTCCGGGGCGCTTCCCCTTCGTCCTGGTCCTGTGGGGCCTGATCTGGGGGGCCGTGGCCGGAGCGATCTTCGGACTGATCGGTCACGCGCTCACCGGGGGCAAGCGGGACTTCCTTTCGTCGAGTTCGATCGTCGCCGACCGTTACGAGGTGCTGGTGGAGACCCCGTACGCCGCCGAGGCGCGCAGGCTGCTCAACGTGGGCATGTCCCCGCAGATGCCACAGCAGATCTGATCGGCGGCCCCTGAGCAGGGCGCGCGCCGGCGTGCCGTGCCCGCCACCTGGATCACCGGACTCACCGGGGCGTGGAGCGGCCAGGCCCGAGGATCGGGGCGGCGACGCCGTCATGTCCACAGGAGATCAGCATGCCTAAAACAGTTGGAATCGACCTCGGCACCACCAACTCGGTGATCGCCACGATGGAGGGCGACAAGCCCACGGTGATCCCCAACGCCGAGGGGGTGCGGACGACGCCGTCGGTCGTGGCGTTCACCGAGAGCGGTGAGCGCCTGGTCGGGCAGCTTGCCCGCCGTCAGGCGATCCTGAACCCCAAGGGAACGATCTACTCGGCCAAGCGCTTCATCGGCCGCCGCTACGACGAGGTCACCAGCGAGCTGAACGCCGTCTCGTTCGACGTCGTCCCAGGTCCGGACGGTGCCGTCCGCTTCAAGATCCACGAGAAGCTGTACGCGCCGGAGGAGATCGCCGCGGCCGTGCTGCGCAAGCTGGTGGACGACGCCTCGAAGTTCCTGGGGGAGAAGATCACCGAGGCGGTCATCACCGTGCCCGCGTACTTCAACGACTCCCAGCGCCAGGCCACCAAGGACGCGGGGAAGATCGCCGGCCTGGAGGTCCTGCGGATCGTCAACGAGCCGACCGCGGCGGCTCTCGCCTACGGCCTCGACCGCAAGGAGAACGAGACCGTGCTCGTCTTCGACCTGGGCGGCGGCACCTTCGACGTCAGCATCCTCGCCATCGGCGACGGCGTCGTCGAGGTACGGGCGACCGCGGGCGACACCCATCTGGGCGGTGACGACTTCGACCGGCGCATCGTCGACCACCTCGCCGACGAGTTCCAGCGGGACAACGGCATCGACCTGCGCCAGGATCCCCAGGCCCTGCAGCGGCTCTTCGAGGCCGCGGAGAAGGCCAAGGTCGAGCTGTCGGCGGTCAGCCAGACGCAGGTCAGCCTGCCCTTCATCACGGCGGACGCCTCGGGCCCCAAACACCTGAACGCCACGCTGCGGCGCTCCACCTTCGAGGAGATCACCGCCGACCTGCTCGAACGGTGCAAGCCCCCCATCCAGCAGGCCATGGCCGACGCCAAGCTCACCGCCGACGACATCGACGAGGTGATCCTGGTGGGCGGCTCGACCAGGATGCCCGCGGTGCAGAGCCTGGTGCGCCGCATGACGGGTGGCAAGGACCCGAACATGACGGTCAACCCCGACGAGGTCGTGGCGCTGGGCGCGGCGGTCCAGGCCGCCGTCATCAAGGGCGAGCTGAAGGACGTCGTGCTGCTGGACGTGACGCCGCTCTCCCTCGGCATCGAGACGCTCGGCGGGGTGATGACGAAGGTCATCGAGCGCAACACCACCATTCCGGCCCGCCGCTCCGAGGTGTTCAGCACCGCGGAGGACAACCAGACCGCCGTGGACGTCGCCGTGCTGCAGGGCGAGCGCGAGCGTGCCGCCGACAACCGTTCCCTCGGCCGGTTCCGGCTGGAGAACATCAGGCCCGCTCCGCGCGGCGTGCCGCAGGTCGATGTGACCTTCGACATCGACGCCAACGGGATCCTGAACGTCTCGGCCAAGGACAAGGACACCGGCGCCGAGCAGCGCATCACGATCAGCGAGAGCTCGAACCTGGACACCGGTGAGGTCGAGCGGATGGTCGCCGACGCCGAGCGGCACCGCGAGGAGGACCAGCGGATGCGGCAGGTCATCGACGCGCGCAACGAGCTCGACAGCGCCGCCTACCAGGTGGAGCACCGCCTGGCCGAGCTGGGGGAGTCGGTGCCCGTCCATGAGAAGGCGCGGGGCGAGATGCTGGTGAACGACGCCCGCGAGGCGATCAAGCAGGAGGCCCCGCTCGACCGGGTCCGCTCGCTCACCGCCGAGCTCCAGCAGGTCTACCACAGCCTCGGCGCGTCGGCCTCCGGCGCCTCCGGCCCGGGGAAGGGCGCGACCGGGGCTCCGGGCGGTCAGGCGGGTGCCGGCGGGAACGACGACGTCATCGACGCGGAGTTCACGACCGATGAGTGAGACAGCCGGGCAGGGCGGCCACGTCCCTGGTCGTGAGCCGGATCCGCGGGCCCAGGGCCGGCCTGGCGCCGAGGGGTCGGGCAAGGACCGGAACCGGCAAGGCGGCCAGGAGGAGCACGGCGGGAAGAGCCATGCGCAAGAACGGCACGGTCAAGGACAGCACGGTCAAGGACCGCATGCCCAGGAGGCGCGCGGGGAGCCAGAGGCCGCCCCGGCCGACCTGGCGGCCCGGGTCGAGGAGCTCCAGGCCCTGGTGAGCGACCTGCAGGACCGCTGGCGGCGCGCCCTCGCCGACCTTGACAACCTGCGCAAGCGCGTCAGCAGGGACACCGGGCGGATGCGGGAGGAGGAGCGGGCGCGGGCCGCCACCGAATGGCTGCCCGTACTGGACAACCTGGACCGCGCGCTGGAGCACGCGGAGACCGACCCCGCCTCCATCGTCGACGGGATGCGGGCGATCAGGGACCAGGCGCAGGAGGTGCTCTCCCTCCTCGGCTACCCGCGCCGCGACGACGCCGGCGCCGCCTTCGACCCGGCCAGGCACGAGGCGGTGGCCGTGCTCCCGCAGGAGGGCGTGCCCGACGGCACGGTCCTGCAGGTGGTGCGGCCCGGCTACGGAGACGGCGAACAACAGCTACGGCCCGCGCTGGTCGTGGTGGCCAAGGGGGACTGATGCCCCCCGAGCGCGACTTCTACGAGATCCTCGGAGTGCGGAGGGGCGCGAGCCAGGAGGAGATCCAGCGCGCCTACCGCAAGCTGGCGCGGGTCAACCACCCCGACGTCAACAAGGACCCGGCCGCCGAGGACCGCTTCAAGGAGGTCTCCGAGGCGTACAGCGTGCTGTCCGACCCCGCGACCCGGCGCCGCTACGACGCCTTCGGGCCGAACTTCCGCCAGGTGCCCGAGGACGTGGACCCCGAGGCATGGGCGCGCGCCCAGGGCCGCCGTACGCGGGCCGGCGCGGGGGCGGGCCGTGCCGGCGGGGGCAGGGCCACGGGGCAGGCCGGTTTCGGGGAGGGGATCGACCTCGACGACCTTCTCGAAGGGCTGTTCTCCGGACGGGGAGCGCGGGGAGGCAGGGCCGGCGGAGGCTGGGGGCCGATCCCCGGCGCCGACCAGGAGGCCGAGATCGAGCTGAGCGTCGAGGACGCCTACCGGGGCGGCCGCCACTCGATCACCGTCGGCTCGCGCACGCTGCGGGTCGAGATTCCCGCGGGTGTCTCCGAGGGGCAGCGCATCAGGCTGGCCGGACAGGGCGGAAGGGGCGGCGACGGGGCACCTGCGGGCGACCTCTACCTGATCGTCAGGATCGCGCCGCACCCCCGGTACCGGGTCTCGGGGCGAGACATCCACGTCCTGCTCCAGGTCACCCCGTGGGAGGCGGCGCTCGGCGCCACCGTCGCGATCGACACCCCCGCGGGCGAGGCCAAGGTCAAGGTGCCGGCGGGCACCTCCAGCGGCAGGCGGCTGCGGCTGCGCGGCAGGGGGATGCCCGGTCCCCAGAACAAGGCGGGCGACCTGTACGCCGAGGTGCGGATCATGGTTCCGGCCCGGCTGTCGGAGGAGGAGCGGCGGCTGTTCGAGCAGCTCGCCGCTGTCTCCACGTTCGATCCGAGGAGACGGCGATGACCCATCCCTTCCCGGAGCGCAGGCCGCCCCACCCGGGGGCGCGGCCCTCCGGCCCGCGGGGGGCGGCCTCGGCCGGGGGCTCCGTCTCCCGCCCGGGGAGGGCGTCGGGCGGAGTGGAGCGGACCTATCAGCTCACCAGGCCCGAGCGCCTGGATCTGGAGACGTTCGCCAGCGCGACGGGGACCCACCCCGAGCTGGTGCGACGCCTTGTCAGGCTGGGCCTGATCGAGGCCGGGACCGACTCCGCCGGGCACCTGTGGTTCCCGCCTCCCGCAGTGCTCACCATGGCGCGGATCCGGCGGCTGCGGGCCGGGTTCTCGATCAACTACGCCGCGCTCGGCCTCGTGCTCGACCTGCTGGACCGCATCGCCCAGCTGGAGGCCGCCCAGCGTGGGCGTTCCCGACTCACCGGAGGCTCGCCGTGGACATGAACCAGCTGACCCAGAAGTCGCAGGAGGCGCTGCACGACGCGCAGACCAAGGCCCTGCGCTTCGGGCACACCGAGGTGGACGGCGAGCACCTGCTGCTGGCGCTGCTCGACCAGCCGGAGGGGCTGATACCCCGCCTGCTCTCGTACGCGAACGTCGACACCGACAGGCTCAGGGGCGATCTGGAGGCGGAGCTGGGCCGCCGCCCCAAGGTGAGCGGCCCCGGTGCCGCGCCGGGCCAGGTCTATGTGACGCAGCGGCTCTCCCGCCTGCTGGACGCGGCCAAGCGGGAGGCCGACCGGCTCAAGGACGAGTACGTGTCGGTGGAGCACCTGCTCATCGCCCTGCTGGAGGAGGGCAGTTCGAGCTCCGCCGGGAGACTGCTGCACGATCAGGGGCTGACCAGGGACGGCTTCCTCAAGGCGCTCACCGCGGTCCGCGGCAACCAGCGGGTGACGTCCGCGATGCCCGAGGTGGCGTACGAGGCGCTGGAGAAGTACGGGCGCGACCTGGTGGCCGACGCCCTGTCGGGCAAGCTCGACCCGGTCGTGGGGCGCGACGCCGAGATCCGCCGCGTCGTGCAGATCCTGTCCCGCAAGACGAAGAACAACCCCGTACTGGTCGGTGACCCCGGTGTCGGCAAGACCGCCATCGTGGAGGGTCTCGCGCAGCGGATCAGCCACGGGGACGTGCCGGAGGGACTCAAGGGCAAGACGGTCTTCAGCCTCGACATGGGCTCGCTGGTGGCCGGGGCGAAGTACCGGGGCGAGTTCGAGGAGCGCCTCAAGGCCGTGCTCAACGAGGTCAAGGCCGCCGAGGGGCGGATCCTGCTCTTCGTCGACGAGTTGCACACCGTGGTGGGCGCCGGAGCGGCCGAGGGCGCCATGGACGCGGGCAACATGCTCAAGCCCATGCTGGCCCGCGGCGAGCTGCACATGATCGGGGCGACGACCCTCAGCGAGTACCGCAAGCACATCGAGAAGGACGCCGCGCTGGAGCGCCGGTTCCAGCCGGTGATGGTCGACGAGCCCTCGGTCGAGGACGCCATCTCCATCCTGCGCGGCCTGCGCGAGCGCCTGGAGATCTTTCACGGGGTGAAGATCCAGGACAGCGCGCTGGTGGCCGCCGTCGTGCTGAGCCACCGCTACATCTCCGATCGCTTCCTGCCGGACAAGGCCATCGACCTGGTGGACGAGGCGTGCGCGATGCTCCGTACGGAGATCGACTCGATGCCCGCCGCGCTCGACGAGCTCACCCGCAGGGTGATGCGCCTGGAGATCGAGGAGGCCGCGCTCGCCAAGGAGGAGGATCTCGCGAGCGGGGTCCGCCTGGAGGAGCTGCGCGCGGAGCTCGCCGACGTGCGCGCCGAGGCCGACGCCATGCGGGCGCAGTGGGAGGCCGAGCGGCACGCGCTACGCGCGGTCCAGAACCTGCGCGAGGAGATCGAACACGTACGTGCCGACGCCGATCGGGCCGAACGCGACTACGACCTCAACCGTGCCGCGGAGCTGCGGCACGGCAGGCTGCCCGACCTGGAGCGACGGCTGGAGGCGGAGGAGGAGCGTCTGCTCGCCAAGCAGGGGACGGCGCGCCTGCTGCGCGAGGTCGTCACCGACGACGAGATCTCGATGATCGTCTCCCGGTGGACGGGCATCCCGGTGAGCCGCCTGCAGGAGGGCGAGAGGGAGAAGCTCCTCCGGCTCGACCAGGTCCTGCACGAGCGGGTGATCGGCCAGGACGAGGCGGTGCGGCTGGTGGCCGACGCCGTCATCCGGGCCCGTTCCGGCATCAAGGACCCGCGCCGCCCGATCGGGTCGTTCATCTTCCTGGGACCGACGGGCGTCGGCAAGACCGAGCTGGCCAAGGCGCTCGCGGAGGCGCTCTTCGACACCGAGGACAACATGATCCGCATCGACATGAGCGAGTACCAGGAGCGGCACACCGTCAGCCGCCTCGTCGGCGCGCCCCCCGGCTACGTGGGGTACGAGGAGGGCGGCCAGCTGACCGAGGCCGTGCGGCGCAAGCCGTACTCCGTGGTGCTCTTCGACGAGGTGGAGAAGGCGCACGCGGATGTCTTCAACACGCTGTTGCAGGTGCTGGACGACGGGCGGCTCACCGACGCGCAGGGCAGGACCGTCGACTTCCGCAACACGGTCCTGATCATGACCTCCAACATCGGCTCCGTCTACCTCCTCGACGGCGTCACACCGAGCGGAGAGATCGAGGAGGAGGCGCAGCAGCGGGTGATGGCCGAGCTGCGCGCGCACTTCCGCCCCGAGTTCCTCAACCGCGTCGACGACATCGTGATCTTCAAGCCGCTCACCATGGAGGAGATCGAGCGCATCGTCGGCCTGATGTTCGCCGAGCTGCGGACCCGTCTCGAACAGCGGGGGATCCGGCTGGACGTCACCGAGGCCGCGCTCAGGTACATCGCCGAGCGCGGCTACGACCCGGTCTACGGCGCCCGCCCGCTGCGCCGGTTCATCTCCAGGGAGGTCGAGACGCGCATCGGCCGCGCACTGCTGTCCGGGGAGGCCTACGAGGGGGGCGTGGTCCGGGTCGACCTCGCCGAGGGGGAGCTCGACGTCACCTACCGATGAGGAGAACCGGCGACGTCACCAGATGTCGTGCGATGCCGGAACCGCGGGAAGGGGAGCCGGATCCCCACGGTCGCGGCGGGCACCCCGCGCTGCGGCGACCGCGGCAGCGCGCCGTCCCGGATCGCCGAGGCGGTCGACAGCCGCGTGGGGGGCGACGGTGAGCACCTCGCCAGGTAGACGGCCCAGGTGAACCGCGTCCGGGGAGGGGCGCTCAGGGGTCTTCGCGGAGGTCTCGGTGGCCGTGGTGGACGCCCTCCTCGGCGGAGAGCCTGGCCAGCTCGACCCGGGAGTGGATGCCCAGCTTGCGGAAGACCTGCCGCAGGTGGAAGGCGACCGTGTGCTCGCTGATGAACATCTGCTCGGCGGCGTTGCGGTTCGTCAGCCCCTGGGAGACCAGGTCGCAGACGGCCTGCTCGGTGCCGGTCAGGCTGGCCCATCCCGAGGTGGGATGGGCGGTCCTGACCCAGTGGCGGCGCCGCTCGCCCAGCAGCCGCAGCCTGCCCCGTACTCGGGCGGCGTCACGGACGGCCCCCATCGCGCCGTAGCAGGCGAGCGCGATCTTGAGGTTCTGCACGGCCGGATCCCGGCAGCCGTCGTCCGCGCCGAGCAGCACGCCCAGATCCTCCGCCGCCGAACCCCTGGCCCACGGATCGCCGTGCCCGGCCACCGCGCGGCCCAGCGCCTCGGGGTCGCCCTCCCGCAGTCCACGGGCGTGGTCGGCGGCCACCGACGGGCTGGGCAGGCCGGGGCTGCGCCGGGCGATGCCCTCGGCCGCGTCGACCACGGCGTCGGCCCGGTGCCGCTGACCCGTCGCCATGGCCAGCCGTACCAGCCAGGCCGCGGCGGTGGGCTCGCTGGTCAGCGCCCCGGTGTGCCGGGGAAGCGCGTCGTACAGCCCGCCGAGCGAGCTCATCCCGCCCGTGGCTCCGTCGCGCGCCTCGTTGATCCGACCGGCCACCAGCTCCGAGCGCAGCCACGTGCGCGGGGGCAGGCCTCGCGCCGACCCGGCGAGGTTCCTCTCCATGTACCTGACGGCCCCCGGCAGGTCGCCCGCCCGCAGTGACGCGGTGCCGAGCACCGACAGGGCCGAGGAGGCCGGTGACGGGGCGCCCAGGATCCCGGCGGCGGCCAGGGCGGCCTCCGCGTGCTCGATCGCGCTGCCGAGCCTGCCCGCGGCCAGGTGCAGGCGGGCGCGCAGGACGGGGATCTCCGCGGCCCAGGCCGGCTCGCCCTCGGCCTCGGCCGCGGCGATCTCCGTCGTGCTCTCCGCCTCCTCCAGCAGCCAGAGGTCGATCAGCATCGAGGCGAGCACGGCCCGGGGCTGCTGCCGCCGCCGTCCACCGGCCGGTTGCTCCACGGCCTCGCGCGCCAGGTCCAGTCCGTACGAGAGCCTGCCCTCGTCCCAGGCCAGCAGGGCCAGGTCCGTCAGCGTCTCGGCGCCGCCGCCCCCGGTCAGACGGGCCGGGCGGGTCCGGGCGGCGCGCTCGACCTGTTCGCGCAGCGCTCGTCGCACCGGTTGGGGCACCCTCTCGACGACCGAGCGCCACAGCAGTTCGTGCCTGAACGCCAGCTCGTCGGGGGTGGTGACGAGCACGCCCGCGGCCAGGGCCTCCTCCAGCGCGGGAAGCAGTGCGGCCGGGGTCTCGCCGAGCATCTCGGCCGCGTACGCCGGTGAGAACGAGCGCCCGAGCACCGCCGTGGCCTCCAGCAGGTACCTGGTCTTGGCGCCGAGCTCGTTCAGCCGCCGCCGGACGGCGGTGTGCACCCGCAGGGGCAGCTCGGCTCTGGCCGGAGTGGTCTCGGCCAGCCGGGCGACGCCGTCCCGCACGAGGACGGCGCCCTCCTCGCACAGTCCGGTGAGATATTCCGACAGCAGCAGCGGGTTGCCGCCGGCCTGTGCGGCCAGTGCCGCCAGATCCTTCCCGGGAGCCGCGCCCAGGATGTCGGCGCAGACCTCGGCGACCGCGCCGTCGTCGAGCGGGCGCAGTACGGTCCGGGTGGCCCCCTCCTCTTCGAGCAGGTCGAACAGCCGTCTGGCGTCGCCGCGCGCCGGGGTGCTGCGGCAGGCCAGCAGCCATGCCACCGGCCGTTCGGCCAGCCGCGAGGGCAGTGTGCGCAGGGCCATGAGCGTGGCGGGATCGGCCCACTGCAGATCGTCCAGGGTGACCAGCAGCGGCCCCGCGCCCAGCCTTCTCTCCAGCGAGGCCCTGACCTGCTCGGCCAGCCAGAGCAGCAGGCCGGGACCGTCGGGGGCGGCGTTCCTGGCCACGGCCAGGGGCGCCGGGGACTCCTCCAGGGCCGACAGCAGCGGCCCCAGCGGTGTCAGCCGTCCCAGCTCGTCGGCCCGTCCGTTCGCGACCGCCGTCCCCCGCGCGGCCGCGAGACCGGCCGCCTCGCCGAGCAGCAGCGTCTTGCCTGTCCCCGGCTCGCCCTCGACGAGCATGACGTTCCCTGTGGTGGACGCGACGCCTTCCAGCAGGGCGAGGACCGCCGCCTGTTCATCTCTCCGGCCGCGCATCGTCTTGTCTCGGATCTGGGGTCATACGCCAGGCTTTCTTAGCGGTGATTACCCGTATGACATCCCCATCGGGCGAAATGCCATGCGGTGGATGCTCCCGACTACTGGTTGTTTGATGCAGATTTGACCTTTAAGTACGACTTCTAGTCCTTCTGTCGATCTGGCCGATGCCCGACGAGCGTGATCTCCGGGAGGCGATCGCCGCGTGCGTTTCGTACGGTCCCCTCCCCGGCGGGGACCGGATTGTCCTGACGAAAAACGGCCGAGGCTCGCGGAGATGCCCGCCACGCGGGTAGGGGGCGTGCGTTCTCGTACAGGATGGGAGTCGGGGCGGCTCTAGAGACCACGGGCCTGCGCACAGCACTTGAACAAGCCCATGGCGAGAACCTTGAACTCCGGCGCGAACTCGCCCGCCGGGGCGGATGACCGTTGAGCACCATTCCAGCAACTGAGCAGCAGGCTGTTCCTAGGAGCAGCCAGTCAGGATCAGAACCGCGGTCAAGATAAGCGAGACGAGCGAGGTCCACCCTCCCACACAGAGTGCTGCCGCCAGGGCGAACGGGACTGCACTAAGCAACGACCACCACAGCGGGTCCGTCGTGGATAGCCCCAGCTTGCCGAGGGCTGACGCCCCGGCAACCCAGCTGATCGCCCCGAGAATCAAGACCGCGCCCGCCCACAGCACCCTGCCGCCTGGGGTCGCCGTCATCGACGAACCGTCGGGTGTCATGAGCGCCACAACATACAAAACGGCCATCGCGAAGAGCGCGGCGAAGACCAAGACGATCGGGCCCAGCCCGAGAACAAAGACAGCGACAACATAGAAGCAGGGGCCAAGCAACGAGCCCCACTCCGATTATTTGACCGACAGTTTAGGGCCATTTCCGGCCCGACAGAACCGCCTTCCACCTGGCGACTAACGCAGATGACCGCATCGCAAGATCGTAACGTTTACTCAGCAACATCCGGGAGTGCTGAGTGACGCGACAAGCCAACGCTCCTGCGATCGCATGAACATTCTGATCAGCCTTGACGCCCTCACCTCATGATCGTCCTGCAGATAAGTTCCGGGCCGGGAGGAATGGCTTCCCTTCCTGCGCCCGGACGCTGGTCCGGACGTTTCTGGCTCTCGATGTACTCGCGGATGATCTCCACTGGTGCGCCGCCGCACGAGCCAGCGAAGTACGACGGCGACCACAGGTGACCGTGCATGATGTGCCGGTCGATCCGGCCGGTGAACTCCTTGCGCAGGTAATGCGCCGAGACGCCCTTGAGCCGGTTGACCAGAGTCGAGATCGGCAGTTTGGGCGGGTAGTGCACGAGTAGGTGCACGTGGTCTTCCTCGCCGTTGAACTCCCCCAGGGCCGCGCCGAGCTGGGCGCACACCTCCCGCATGACCTCCTCGCAGCGGGTGAGCATCGCATCATTAAGGACGCCGCCCCGGTACTTGGTGACGAAGACAAGATGAACTTGAAGGTTGTAGATGACGCTACGGCCCCTTCTTACATCAGGGTCTGGTTCCCATCGAGGTGACATAGACAAGATGATACCCATGGTAAAATCCCGGGGATGAAGCTGGTCGTGCAGGTGAAGCTGCTCCCCGACGCCGCCACGGAGGTGGCGCTGCGGGAGACGCTGACCCTGTGCAACCGGGCCGCCAACCACGCATCCCGCCGCGCCTTCGACACCGGCACCAAGAACAAGACCTCCCTGCAGCGCCTCGTCTACGGCGACCTGAAGGCCATGGGCCTGTCCGCGCAGCCCGCCATCCACATCGCGCGGAAAGTCGCCGGGGCCTACGCCACACTGAAGGCCAACCTGAAGGCCGGAAACCACGGCCCGAACACCGCCACGCGGCGCACCAAGGTCGAGAGCAAACCGATCCGGTTCCGCAAGGACGCCGCGCAGCCCTACGACGACCGGTGTCTGTCCTGGCAGTACGGCGCCTCTACGATCTCGATCTGGACCGCGCGCGGCCGCTTTGGCCGCATCCCCTTCGCCTGCTCGCCCGAACAGATGAAGTTGCCGACCGCCTACCGCAAGGGCGAGTCCGACCTGGTGTTTCGGGGCGGCTCCTGGTACCTGTACGCCACCTGCGAGATGCCCCAACCCCAGACCTTCGAGCCCGACGGGTTCCTCGGCGTGGATCTCGGCATCGCCAACATCGCCACCACATCCGATGGCATCGTCCACGCCGGCAAGCACCTGAACCAGGTACGCCACCGCAACCGGCGGCTGCGCCGACGCCTGCAATCCAAGGGCACCAAGGCCGCCAAGAGGCTCCTGCGCAAGATCTCCGGCCGGGAAGCGCGCTTCGCGGCCGACACCAACCACCGCATCTCCAAGACCATCGTGACCGAGGCGCAACGCACCTCGCGCGGCATCGCCCTGGAAGACCTGGGCGGCATCCGCGCAAGGGTACGGCTCCGCAAGCCCCAGCGGGTCACGCTGCACTCTTGGAGCTTCCACCAGTTCGGCTCCTTCGTCGCCTACAAGGCGTCCCGGGCCGGGGTGCCGGTGGTGTACGTGGACCCGGCCCACACCTCGCAGGGGTGCTCGGCATGCGGCCACATCTCGAAGAAGAACCGGCCCGATCAGGCCACCTTCCGATGCATGTCGTGCGGCTTCGCTGAGCACGCCGACGTGAACGCGGCCCGTAACATCGCCGTGCGCGGTGTCGCGAGCTGGGCAGTGAGTCACGCTACCGACGACGCGGCCTGAACCGTGCACCCCATGCACGATGAGGAGCTGCAAGCTCGGCCCCTAGGGCCGAGAAGCTGACTGGAGGAAGCATGGATCAGAGCACCTCGACAGAGCTCTCGGCCGTCGCGGTCGAGGCCGCCCGCGCGGCGGGCGACCGGCTCCGCAAGGCGTTCAGGTCGCGTCCCGCGGTCGAGACCAAGAGCGACTTCCACGATCCGGTGACCGAGCACGACCGTGCCGCGGAGGAGATCATCCGGGAGGTCATCGAAAGGCGCGTCCCGGGCAGCACGGTCATCGGCGAGGAGGGCGGCAGCGAGGGGTCCGGTGAGATCCGCTGGTACGTCGACCCGATCGACGGGACCGCGAACTTCGCCGCCGGGCTGCCCTTCTTCTGCGTGTCGATCGCCGCCGCCGCCGGGGACGAGGTGGTCGCCGGGGTGGTCTACGACCCGGTGCGCGACGACGAGTTCCGGGCCGACCTGGGCGGGGCCTGGTGCAACGACGTGCGGTTGCGCAGCGCCGGTGCCACGCGCGATCGGGAGGCGATGCTGCTGACCAGTTATCCCACCCCCCGTGAGCTGGCCGACGGCGGGGAGGAGGTGCTGCGCGAGTTCGGCCGGATGCTGGCGTCGTTCGCCTCCACGCGCCGTCCGGGCAGCACGGCGCTCAAGCTGGCCCATGTCGCGGGAGGGTGGGCGGACGTCGCCTACGGCAGTAGGGTCAGCCCATGGGACGTGGCGGCGGGGTCGCTGCTGGTCCGGCAGGCGGGGGGAGTGTTCATCCCGCTGGACGGATCGATCTTCGAACCTGGCGGCTACCTCGCCCATGTCGGCGGGTTCGATCTGGCGGGATCGGTCATGAGCGATCTGGTTCCCCCGGGCCGCTCGGCCTGAACACGGGCGAGGGGAGACCCGCGTGGTCCACGAGCAGGCGTCACCGCATTACCTATTGATCCTGTAGGAAATACAGGTAACATGATTGTCTCGCCGTACGAAGGAGCCGCCATGAGCCTGGAGTCGAGGGCGGAGAGCCCGCTGGCCACCGCGGTCGGGGCCGCGCGCTGGATCCGCTCGGCGGCCGTGGACGACGAGCGGGGACGGCACTGGCAGGCCAACCCCGACCCCCGGGGCCAGGCCGCGATGCCCGACCACCCCCTGTCGTTGTACTCGGGGGCGGCCGGGATCATCCTGTTCTTCCTGGAGCTCGCCGCCGCCACGGGTGAGGAGGGCTACCTGGACGACGCCGCGGCCGGGGCCCGCTATCTCGCCGCCACCTGGCGGGAGCAGGCCGATCTCTCCCTCCACCACGGTCTGGCCGGGGTGATGTTCGCCCTCGCCGAGGCCGGATGGGCCACCGGTGAACGGGGTTTCGAAGTCGAGGCGGGCGCGGTCGCCGACCGCATCGTGCGCAGTGCCCGCCCCATCGACGGCGGCCTGGGCTGGACCGGTGACCCCGCCCAGCGCGGCGACGGCGGGATCATCCTCGGCCTGCTGCACGCCGGGGGCATCCTGGGGGTGCCCGCCTACCAGGAGATCGCCGTCGAGGCCGGCGCCCGCATCGCCGCACTCGCCGTCCCCGGCCACCGCTTCGGCGAGGGCGCCTGCGCCGACCTGCCGCTGGACGCGGTCACCCCGGGGTTCCTGTCCGGCACGGCCGGCACCGCCTTCCTGCTCGCCCGCCTGTACGGCGTGACCGGCGAGACCCGCTTTCTCGACGGCTCTCGCAGGGGGGCCGACTTCGTCCGCGCGGTCAGCGCCGTGACCGAACGGTGCGCGCTGGTGCCGCACCACATCCCGCAGGGCCGCGACCTGCACTACCTGGGCTTCTGCTCCGGCTCAGCGGGGGTCGCCCGGACCTTCTACGAGCTGTACCGGGTGTCGGGTGACGCCGGAGACCTCGACTGGGTCGAGCGGCTGGCCAGGGGGATCGTCAGCAGCGGCGCCCCCGCCGGCCAGAGCGGTGGCCACTGGAACTCGGCTTGCCAGTGCTGCGGCACCGCCGGGCTGGTGGAGCTGTTCGTCGGGCTCTGGGCGGCGACCGGCCGCCCGCAGCACCTGGAGTTCGCCCGCACGCTGGGGGAGAACCTGACCGGCCTGGCAACCGGCCACGACGGCCGGGGCTCTCGCTGGTACCAGGCCTACCGGCGGCTGCGTCCCTGGGAGGTCACCGCCGACACCGGCTACATGGTCGGCGCCGCGGGCATCGGGGCCGCGCTCCTGCATCTGGACGCCACCGCGCGCCCGCAGGAGGCCCGGCGGCTCATCCTGCCGCCGGACAACCCGTTCCCCGCCATCCCGCTGCCGAGCGCGACGCTCCGCCGGTCCTGAAGAGCGTGGAAGGCGCGTCGCCGGTGAACCGGGCGATCATCGTGGGGGAGCACGGCGCGGGCCCGCGTACCTCCCCCCACCCTGTACGGTCGGCATCGAGGTCTTCGCGGGTCCCGGCATCACGGCCCCGTCCCCTGGCGCGCACGGCATCCGGACCATGTCACCCCCGCGCGCCCGATCGTGCCGGTCCGGCCGTGGAGGGACGGCGGCCGCCGCGCCTCCCACGCCGGAGGCCCGAGAACGACGCACCCTTTGGCCGTCAAGGGGTGACAAAACTCGTGACCATGATTGGTGATTCTCCGTGAGTGCCACCCAGGGCCTGCCTAATCTCGGTGTCGTGACGATCGAGGATTTCCTTCCCGACCCGGGCCGTTCCACAGTCGCGATCGAACCGGCCCGGCCGGGCGTGGGCCACTGGGCCGGTGCGCCGAGCGCCGTGGCGAGCGACGGGCTGATCTATCTCGCCTACCGGCTGCGCCGCCCCGTCGGCGAGGGTCGCGGCTACGCCGTCGCCGTCGCCCGCTCCACCGACGGCGAGCGGTTCGAGACCCTGCTCACCATCGACAGGCGGGAGATGGACACCGAGTCACTGGAGCGACCCACCCTGGTCCGCACACCGGAAGGGCGCTGGCGGCTCTACCTCAGCTGCGCCACCTACGACACCAAGCACTGGCGGGTCGAGGTGCTGGAGGCCGACGACCCGTCCGGGTTCCGCGCCTCGCAGCGGCAGGTGGTGCTACCCGGCGACCCGAAGACCGGCGTCAAGGACCCGGTGATCGTGCGGCGGGGCGGCGTGTGGCATCTGTGGGCCTCCTGCCACCCCCTGGCGGAGGACGACGAGGCCGACCAGATGGTGACCGACTACGCCACCAGCGCCGACGGCATCGAGTGGACCTGGCAGGGCACCGCGCTCAGCGGCCGGCCCGGAGACTGGGACGCCCGGGGGGCGCGGGTGGCGGCGGTCCGCTTCCTCGGGGAGCAGGTGGTGGCCTTCTACGACGGCAGGGCCACGGCGGCGGAGAACTACGAGGAGAAGACCGGTGTCGCGGTCGGCGCCGACCCGGCGGAGCTGACCCCGGTCGGCACCGGGCCGGCCGCCCTCTCGCCGCACGCGGGCGGGGGCCTGCGCTACCTGGACATCGTGGACCTGCCGGAGGGCGGGCGGCGGCTCTACTACGAGTACACCCGCGCTGACGGGGCGCACGAGCTCCGCACCGAGCTGCGCTGAGCACGGCCGCCGGCCTGCGCGAGGTCACGCCGATCACGCCCCGGCCGGGCACGGTGAGGTTCGAACGGTGAGGCCCACGAGCCCCGTACCGGGTGGTGCCGCCCGGTACGGGGCTCGGGCGCGCACCGGCGAATCGGGGACTCCCGGAAGGGAGAACACCGTCACGGCAACGGGGCGGCTCGCCGGCCTCGCGGCGGACACCGAGAGTCGGCGAACGGTCAAACCTGGGGGCGGCCGTTGCGGGCCTGGCGCTGGCCGTTGGGGCGGACGCCCACCAGGCCGCCGGAGCGTTCGCGGGGGCGGAGCCAGTCGCTGAAGTCCTCGCCGGTCACCCTCTGCAGCAGTGCCACGTCCTGGGTGAAGTGGGAGATCAGTTTCTCCCGCTGGTCCCAGGTCAGCGGCTGGCGGGAGCGGGCCCGCCGCTGCAGCGTGCGCTCCAGTGGATCGGTCAGCGCCACGCTCACCCGCGACGGCAGGAACCGTCCCACGGACGACCCCACGCGCAACGCCCGCGACAGCATCCGGTGTCCGCGGGTCGGCTCCGGATGGGCGGTCACGTTCTCCCGGGGGACCTCGGTGACGACGCCGGTCTCCACGCCGAGGAAGCGGCAGATCCGGTCCAGCGTGTCGGCGGGCCGGTCGACCAGGTCGCGGTAGCGGTAGACGAGCACCTGTTCGCGGGGGAACAGGGTGAACAGGTGTTCCAGCTGCCTGCCGTACCTGCCGAGCCCCAGGTAGTGCCAGAACGGCGCCCAGCCGGCCGCGACCCTTCGTTCCTCCTCGGCGCAGGCCTCCAGCACGTCGCCGATCGGCTCCAGTCCGGCCGACCACAGATGTGTCCAGTTGGAGTGGGCGCGCTCCACCGGGTCGCGCAGCACCACGATGAGCCTGGCGTCGGGGATGGTCCTCCTGATGCGCCGCTGGGCCGCCAGGTCGTAGAGGTAGAACGGCGTGGACTCGCCGGTGAGCGTTCCCGGCGGTGCCGCGTCGAACAGGGCTTCGTAGTCCTCGCGCCGCCAGACGTGCTCGCGGTAGGTCTGGACGTCGCCCGGGCCTCCCTTGGTGGGAGGGGGGCCGTCACTGAGGAAGAACTTCGGCTCCTTCACCGGGGACATGAACAGCTCCGGGTGCCGGGCCAGTGCGGCGTGCAGGGCGGTGGTCCCGGTTTTAGGAGCACCGATCGTGAGGAAATTCGGCAGGGGCATCGTTATTACCCTCAATTCCTACTATTATTATTGGTAAATATAACCCCTTTCCCGGTGAAGGCAAGCGTCCCACCGCGGGGTCGTCGTGCCCCAAAGGCCTGCCCCTTGGCGGGAGTTCCAGTCGCCGGCGCCTGACCCCCAGCTCATGGGGGGCGAGTCGCACTGTTTCGTTCAATGAACGCCAGGTGCTTCTCTGCTATTTCGACGTCGCGAGGGGGTTTTTGTTGCGTTGTAAATAAACGCGGCGTCCGTTCCGTATTCCGATCCTGATGCGGCCCGCCGGACTCCCGGGGGCGAGCGCGGCCCCGGGATCCTTTCCGCGGCGGCGATCGAGCATCGGGCCACCCGCCGCGAGGGCTTCGGCATCGGGACGCCTCCTAGGGCGGCCGGAAAGGCGTGCGCGAAGGAGCGAACCGGGAACCCCGCCGATACCCTTGCCGAATGCCCGACCCGTATCTGACTCCGCGGAACACGACAGAGCACGAGATCGACATAAGGCGCTCCCGTTTCCTGTGCGCCGTCGGTCAGGTCACCTCGGAGGAAGAGGCCAGGGAGTTCGTCGCCGACCGTAAACGGCTGTACGGTGACGCCACGCACAACTGCTCGGCCTACGTGATCGGTGGCGACCGCCGCATCCAGCGGGCCGACGACGACGGCGAGCCCGGTGGCACCGCGGGCACCCCGATGCTGGAGACCCTGCTGCGCAGGGGCGTCGCCGACGTGGTGGCGGTGGTCACCCGGTACTTCGGCGGGGTGAAGCTCGGTGCGGGAGGTCTGGTCCGCGCGTACGGCTCGTCGGTCGGCAAGACGCTGGATCTCACGCCGCTGGTCGAGATGGTGCCCGCCAGGGTCATGACCGTGACCGTGGACCACGTCCAGGCCGGGCGGCTGGAGAACGACCTGCGCATCTCGCCGTACGAGGTCAGGGAGGTCCGCTACGGCGCGGAGGTCGGCTTCCGCGTCGCGGTGCGCGAGCGTGACCTGGCCGGCTTTCCCGGCTGGGTCGCCACGCTGACCGCGGGCCGCGCCAGGATCGAGCAGGGCGAGACGGTCCATCTCAAAAACAGCTGAAATGGTGCCGGACCGTATAAGAGTAAAGATATTCAGACGTCCCCCGCGTGGGCTCAAACCATTTTTCGGCGGCGGTCAATGTGGGATAGGTCACAGTTGGGTGTGGCGAGACCCGCCGGAGGGCGGGTGCGCCCGCCCTTTCCCGGGCCGTGACGGCCGCTGCCCGCCGCACTCGCCTGGTCGGCCGACACCCACCCTGACGTGCGAGAACCCCGGAGATTTAGTGATCGCCGCGATGGGGTTCCAGGCACCTGTGGTTTTCCGCAGCCGAACCCTGTGGCGTGCACGAGGCGGGAACGGGCGCATTCCTCATCCACGCCCTACCCAACTCTCCGTAGCCTTGTCCCTATGAGTTCACCGAATCTCGACGGAGTCGCCGGATGGGCGATCAACCTTATGGAAACCCTGGGTGCGCCAGGGGCGGGGCTGGCGATCGCACTTGAGAACCTGTTCCCGCCGCTGCCCAGCGAGGTGATCCTGCCGCTGGCCGGGTTCACCGCGAGCAAGGGGAACATGGGGCTGTTCGACGCCGTGCTCTGGACGACCCTGGGATCGGTGATCGGCGCGCTGGCGCTGTACGGGGTCGGGGCCGTGCTGGGCCGCGAACGCGTGGTGTTCATCGCCTCCAAGCTGCCGCTGGTCAGCGTCTCCGACATTGAGAAGACCGAGGCGTGGTTCGCCAAGCACGGCAGGAAGACCGTCTTCTTCGGCCGGATGATCCCCATCTTCCGGAGCCTCATCTCGATCCCGGCGGGGGTCGAGCGGATGCCGATCCTCATCTTCACCCTGCTCACCACCCTGGGCAGCCTCATCTGGAACACGGCGTTCGTGATGGCGGGGTTCCTGCTGGGAGAGAACTGGTCGCTGGTCGAGGACTACATGGGGATCGTCTCGAAGGCCGTGCTGGGCATCGTGATCCTCGCCGTGCTGGTCTTCGTGGTCGTCAGGCTGTCCGACAGGCGCAAGGGAAAGCACCACGCCTGATCCGTGAAACCGCCGAACAGGGCCTGCCGGATGTCGGCAGGCCTCGCGCTCGGGGCCCTCTCGGCCGGGGCCGGACCGCACCGAACCGGCCGGGACATGGACGGGCATCGTGGCGGCGGCCGATCAGGAGCGCAGGCGCATCGAGCGCGACCTGCGCGACGGCGTGCAGCAGCGCCTGGTCTCGCCGGCCATGTTGATCGGGGCGCTCGTCCGAACTGCTCGATGAGCTTTTCCGTCAGGCCCACGATCAGGCTCAGCAGGTGCTGGGAGCCCTGAAGCCGCCGCCCCTGCCGCACGCTCCGACTCCGAGCGCCAAGCGCTCTCCGCGGCGGCCCCCGTCGCCGCGGAGGCCGCCGCCGAAATCAAGACGAGCAACCGCCGAACCCGGCCGCACGCCAAGGAACCCGAGCGCGCGGCCGACACCACGGTGGACACGGTTCACGTGAAGGCCCAAAGCTCGTTGTCGTCGACCAAGGTCGCGGCGTCGATACGCTTGAACTCATCTGATTCGTAGTACGTGAACGTCCTGCCCTCCGTAGTGCGCCACCACGACTCAAGCTTGGCTTTGAGTCGATGCTTCAGGTCCTCGTATGTTGTGTCGGCGGCGAGGTTGCGCTCCTCGTGGGGATCATGCTGAAGGTCGTACAACTCCTCGGCGGGTTCGTCGGGGCCGTAGTAGTAGACGTACTTGTAGGAACGAGTCACGATCATCCGGAACGGGTGCCACCCCCAGTAGGCGCCGTAGTGCTCCATGAAGACCTGCTCAGGACCTTCTGCCTGCCGGAGCACCACATCGGTGACCGAGCGGTTCGGCCAGTCGTCGGGTACTTCCACCCCGGCGAGTTCCATCAGAGTTCGGGGCAGGCTCACGTTCACTCCGAGGCTCGCCGTGCGGGCACCGCCCGCGACACCGGGCGCCTTGATGATCAGAGGAACACGGAAGAGTTCTTCGTACGGGAATGTGCCTTTCAGCCGCAAGCCGTGGCCGCCCATCATGTCGCCGTGATCTGATGTGAACGCGATAACCGAATCGTTCCAAAGACCGCGGCCCTCGAGTGCGTGGCGGACTCTGCCAAAGAGTTCGTCTACTTTGGTGATCATTGAGTAGTACTGCGTCATTTCAAGACGCAACTGTTGCCTGGTGACGCCTCCTCCGGGCGACTCTCTTCTTTTTCTCTGGAACTCGGGCCTGCCGGTCAGGTCGTCGGCAAAGGAGGGGGGAATCGGCATCTGTTCCGGGTCGAACGACCGGATGTATGGCTCGACGGACTCGAAGGGGGGATGCGGCTGATGGAGGGATATCACTAGGAAGAGCGGTTCCGTCGCGTCGTAGCTCGCCAGGAAGTTCGTGGCGTCGCGAGTGATCTCCTCGTCCACGACCGCCAGGGAACCTCCGCCACCGCGTTCGATCCCCTTCTCGTAGCCGAGCTTCTCAAGCGGGTACCCGAAGTGGCTCTTACCGAAGTAGGCGGTCCGGTAACCGTGTTCCTTGAGGACCTGCGCGATGGTGCGGTGCCGGGGGCCAAGGTGGCCGGTATGGCCACCGAAGCCATAGATCACCATCACGCCGGCCTCGTGGGGGTGGAGGCCTGTCTGCAGGGACATGCGAGACGGTGAACATTGTGGGTTCGAGCAGTAGAACCGGTCGAAGAAAACGCCTTCGTCGGCGAGCGCGTCGAGGTTGGGCGTCCGGGCCAGCGGATCGACACGGCCCTGTCTCATGTACTGCATCTGGTCGCAGATGAACAGCACGATGTGCTTGCCGGGTAAATCAGACATGCTCACGTCATGCTCCGATCCGATCGATGATGAGGGGAGAACAGCTATGGGCGGGCCTTTCGGGCGCGGTGAGGTGTCCGCCCTTGAGTGCGTGCTCGCTCCCGCTCGTCAGGGCGTGGTGTTGAGCAGCAGCCGACCACGGATGAGCTGTCCTGGCGTGGTGTGGACCTCCATGCCGTCGCAGGCCCGCCATCGAAGCCGGATGAGGATACCTCGGAATTTCACCGATGGAGTCGACCACGCCTCCTAGCGCCGTACACGCCCCGTAGCGCCGTTGAGTACCTCCCAGGTCGCGATCTCGTCGACGCTGACCGGCTTCTTCAGGACACCGAGCTGTTGGTACTCGCTGAGCGCGCTCTCCCAGAGCGCCTTGTCCATCCACCCCCATCCGTGCTGCTGGGTCTGGGGTCCGTACAGGAAGCCGGGAAGAAGGGTCTTGATCTCCTCAAGCTCGTGCTTCTTCTGAAGCCCGGGAGCGGTCTCGGCCACCATGTCGACCGCCTGCTGTGGGTTGTCGATCGCGTAGGCCCATCCCTTGGAGACCGCTTCGAGGAAGGCGACCAGTTCGTCTCGGCGGTTGGTGAGGGTTTCCTCCGTGGCGATGTAGTAGTTGGACTGGATGCGCACGCCGTTGTCCCACAGGGTCTGGTGGTTGAGGCCCTTCTCCTTGGCGGGGGCCAGTTGCTGGAGGTTGAGCACCCAGGCGGCGAAGAGGTCTACCTGCCCCGTGATGAGCGGGGTCGTGTCCGCGCCGACCTTGACCAGTTCGACGTCCGACAGGTCCAGGCCGTTCTTGCGGAGCAGCGCGGAGAGCAGGGGCTCTCCACCGACCTGCACCCCGATCTTCTTGCCCTTGTACTGACTCACGCTGGTGATGCCGCTGCTCTTCAGGGAGAAGTAGGCCAGCGGCGCCTTCTGCATCGCGGCGCCGAAACAGCGGACGGGGATGTCTTGACTGCGCGCCAACATCAGCGCGGGCGCGTAGGTGATTCCGACCAGGGAGTTTCCCCCCGCCACCAGCGGGATCGGATTGGCGTTCGGGCCACCTGGCCGGGTGGCCACCGTCAGCCCGACCTCCTTGAAGTACCCGAGTTTGTCGGCCGCGATCTCGCCGGCCGACTGGACGTTGGCGAGCCAGGCGAGCTGCAGGGAGAGATTCTTCGTGCCGGGCACGGTGGTGTTCCGTGTGACCGCGTCGCGACGGTCCTGCCCGCAACCCGCGAGCAGAGTGGCTGAGCTTAGTCCGGCGACGCCTGCGAGCGCTGTCTTGAGCATGGAGCGCCGGGAGAGATCATTGTTCGGCATGGGTGTCCTCTGGGGGTGTTCTCAAGAAAGGAGAGGCCGTACGGAGAATGCACCGAAAGCCGAGATGTGAGCTCGACGTGTCGGCGGCCTGGGGGCTGCGAGCTGCCGGTCGGTAGCGTCGGCAGTAGTCGGGGGCGCACAGGTGCGAGCCGCCCTTGGTGACGAAGCGTGGAATACGGGCTTGTGGCATCGTGGGATCCCACGCGTCGTCCGGAACTCGCGGGGGGCCGCAGCAGGGTGACGGGGCCTTCGCTGACCGGCGGGTGGCGGTCCACCAGCTGGTGGTCCACTCCCACACGTTTCCCGTCATGTCGTGGAGGCCGTACCGGTTGGCCGGGTAGGAGCCGACGGGGGAGGTCCCCACCCAGCCGTCCGCGGCGAGGTTCTCCCAGGGGAACCGGCCCTGCCAGGTGTTCGCCCGATACTTCCCGCCGGGGGTGAACTCGTCGCCCCACTCGTAGCGCGCCTGGTGCAGACCTCCGCGCGCGGCGTGCTCCCACTCGTCCTCGCCGGCGAGCTCGGCTCCTCGCCAGCGCGCGTAGGCGCGGGCGTCCTCGATCGTGACGTGGACCACCGGATGGTCCTCCACACCGGCGATGTCACTGCCCGGCCCTGAGGGGTGATACCAGGTGACGCCCGGTACGACCTGCCACCACTGCGAGGCGTCGTTCAGGTCGACTGGATGGTCACCGGGAGTGAACAGCAGAGAGGAGGGGGCTCGCAGGTCAGGAGGCAGGTCGCGGTACACGCTCGCGTCCAGCGGACGTTCCGCGTCGGTGACATGACCTGTCGCCTCGACGAACTCGGCGAACCGCCGGTTCGTCACCGGGCAGGGGTCCATCCAGAAGCCGGCCACGAGCACCTCGCGCGCGGGGGCTTCCTCCGGATACGCGGTGTCACACCCCACGATGGTTCTGCCGCCGGGAATCCAGACCATTCCCTCGGCGGCAGCGGGCCCGGTCATGTGGGACGCTCCTCAAGCAGTCTGAGGTCCAGTCGCAGCAGACGCCCCAGCACCCCAGCACTGAGTACCGGCGAGGCGCTGTCACGCCCAACGGCCAGGCCGAGGAACGAGACGTTGTCGAGCGTCAGGGGGATACGTCCCTCGCCGACGGTCACATCGTCGATGAGCAGCCGGACGCTGCCGCCCCGCTCCCGCGCGGGGCGAAACGAGATCTCCACTCGCGCCGGGACGGTGGGAACGGGCATCCCGGCACTGACACGGGTGCGGTGGCCGAGCGCGTTGTACTCGTAGACCAAGATCCCGTCGATGATGCCGAGCCCGTGCCCGGTGAGCGCGCTGCCCTGGGCGAACACCGTCCCGTCGCCCTCCCCGGCCAGCAGGTCCGCCCGGCAGCTCCAGGCACGCCTCGCCAGGTTGGGGGCGAGGCCGAAGGGAACGTAGGTCGGCGGGTACAGGGTCCACCGGGTGCGCCGGTAGGCGGGGGCGACGTGGCCGCCGTTGAGCATGTCGCGCATGGGACGGTCGTCCAGCGGGAGGATGCCGTTGGCCTCGGCCTCCCGCCACCAGAGCGCGGCCAGTTGCTCGACGAGACGAGGCTGCCGGGCGGCGAGGTCGTGGTGTTCCGAGACGTCGGTATGGAGGTCGTACAGGCGCCACCGGTCCTGGGCGTAGTCCTCACCCGTAACGTGCTCGGCGACGATCTTCCATCGCTCGTGCACCAGCGCCCGGTGACCGAACATCTCGAATGCCTGGGTTCGGCGGCCTGCGGGGACGTCCGGGTTGTCGAGCGCGGGGGCGACGCTCCGCCCGTCCATCGGACGTTGCGGCACACCGGCGATCGACCTCGGCGGGTCGATGCCGACGACGTCGAGGATCGTCGGGGTGATGTCGATGGCGTGCACGAACTGCGTCCGCACCGCCCCGGCGTCTCCGATCCTGTGGGGATAGCGGACCAGCAGCGGCGTGTTGACACCACCGCCGTCCACGTACTGCTTGTAACGCCGGAAGGGGGTGTTGCTCGCCATGGCCCAGCCTGCCGGGTAGTGCGGGGCGGTCGTCCTGCCTCCGGCCGCCTCAAGGAAGCGCTCCGACTCGGACAGCTCCTCCGACAGGCCGTTGTACGGGGCGAGCACCTGCATGGCGCCGCTCCCGCCCTCGTGACTGGCACCGTTGTCGCTCAACAGCACGATCATCGTGTCGTCGAGAACACCGCATCCGCCCAGTGCGTCGAGCAGCCGCCCGATCTGTGTGTCGGTGTGCTCGAGGAAGGCCGCGTAGGTCGCCTGCAGCCGGGTGGCGACGCGGCGCTGCCGGTCGTCGAGGTCGTGCCAGGCCGGTATGTCCTGGGGCCGCTCTGACAGCTCCGTCCCCTGTGGAACGATCCCAAGCTCGATCTGCCGCTGGAGGCGTTCCAGGCGAATCCGGTCCCAGCCGTGCGCGAAGACCTCGTCGTACTTCTCCACCAGGTGCACCGGCACCTGAAACGGCGCGTGGGTCGCGCCGAAGGCCAGATAGAGGAAGAATGGCCGGTCGGCAGCCAGTGAGGTCTGTTCGCGTACGAAGAGTACGGCTTCGTCGGTCAGGTCTTCGGACAGGTGGTAGTCGTCGCCGAAGTCCCGGCGTATCCGTGTGTTGTCCCGGACGAGCTCCGGCGTGTAGTGGTCGGTCACCCCGCCCATGAAGCCGTAGAAACGCTGGAATCCCCGGCCCAACGGCCAGTTGTGGAAGGGGCCGGCGTGCGAGGTCTCCGTCAGCGGCGCGAGGTGCCACTTGCCGACCGCCATGGTCGCGTAACCGTTCGTGTCAAGGATCTGGGCGAGCGTGCCGCAGGTGGCGGAGATCTGGCCACGGCAGTTGGGAAAACCGGTGTCCACCTCGGACAGGAACCGCATACCGACGTTGTGTGAATTCCGGCCGGTGAGGAGGGCCGCCCGGGTCGGGGAGCACAGTGGCGTGGTGTGGAAGTTCCTGAAGCGCAGGCCGTCGGAGGCGAGCCGGTCGATGTTGGGCGTCCTGATCTCCGATCCGTAACAGCCGAGGTCCGCGAATCCGGTGTCGTCGAGGACGATCACCACGATGTTGGGCCGGTTCGAGTGGCTGGGGGTCTCGGGCCACCACGGCGTGGACTCGGTGACGGAGGTGCCGATGACGCCGCGGAACTCTTCCTCGAAGGTCATCGCGCCGGCTCCTGCTCCCAGCGCACGATCAGCTTCTCGGCGACGGCGACGAGCCCGAAGGCGATTATCGCGAGTATCGAGACGACCAACATCGTCGCGTACAGCAGTGTCGTGTTGAAGTCGAACGTCGACTGGATGATCAGGTAGCCGAGCCCCCTGTCCGCGCCGATCCACTCACCCACCACGGCGCCGAGCACGCAGTTCCCTGTTGCGATCTTCAGTGCGGAGAAGATGAAGGGAAGGGCGCTGAACACCCTCACCCGCAGGAACGTCTCCCACGGCCGCGCCGAGAGGATCGCCATGAGCTCCAGCATTTTGGGATCGACGTTCTTGAAGCCGACGATCGCGTTGACCAGCGTCGGAAAGAACGAGATCAACGCCGCGATCACAATCTTGGGTGTGGCGTCGTTGCCGAAGATGATGATGAGGATCGGCGCGATGGCGATGATCGGGACCGTGCGCAGGCCGACCACGATGGGAAAGGTGAGTCGTTCGAGGAACGGGCTCATCACGAAGACGACGGCCAGCGCGATGGCCGCGGCGTTTCCGATCGCGAAGCCCAGGAAGGCCTCCTGCGCGGTCTGACCGGTGTTGGAGTAGATGAGTTCCCAGTTGTCGACAAAAGCGGTAAAGACCTTCGAGGGGGCCGGCACCAGGTAGACGGGCACGGCAAAGGCCCGAACCACGGCTTCCCACAGCGCGACAAACAGGACGAAGCCCATGGCCGGTACGAGAGTCCGCGCGATCGGTGACCGCTTCTTCGACCTCCTTTTTTCCTGGAGGCGGCCGTGCTCACGAGTGCCCGCCTGGACGGTCACAGTTCCTCCTCGGTGAGCAGGCGCCGCAACTGGGCGACGATGCCGGTGAACTGGGGGCTGTCTCGCAAGGACAACTCGCGGGGGTACGGCAGAGGCACCTCCACCGTCGCCCTGACGCGACCCGGTCTGGAGGACATGAGGATCACGCGCTGCCCGAGGAACACGGCCTCCGGGATCGAGTGCGTGACGAAGACGATCGTCGTCTTGCTGGCCTGCCAGATGTCCAGAAGCTGGACATTCAGCCGGTCGCGGGTCAGCTCGTCCAGGGCGCCGAACGGCTCGTCCATCAGGAGAATGTCGGGCTTGGTCACCAGCGCCCGCGCGATGGCGACCCGCTGCCGCATTCCTCCCGAGAGCTGGGACGGGTAGGCCTGAGCGAAGGAGGTGAGCCCGACCACGGCGAGAGCCTCGTCCGGCGACATGCCGAGCTTGCCGCGCACGCGCGACGGCCCGACCTGGGTCGGTAGGAGCACGTTGTCGATGACCCGCCGCCAGGGCAGCAGGGTGGCGTCCTGGAACACGAAGCCAACGCGCCGGTGCGCTCGGGCGGTGCCTGGGCTGTCGCCCAGGACGTTCAGCTCTCCCTCCTCGGGACGCAGCAGGTCGGCGATGAGGCGGAGTGTGGTGGACTTGCCGCAGCCGGAAGGGCCGAGTACCGATAGGAACCCGCCGTGCCCGACCCCGAAACTCACGTCGTCAAGAGCGACGATCCTGTCACCGCCGACGGTGAAGGAGACGGTGACCCGGTCAAGGGCGAGTGCCTCGCGGCTACCGGTGTTAGGTAATGTGTCTGATTTTTCACGCTCGGTCGATCTGTTCATCGCCGCTCAACTCCTATCCGGCCGGCATGTCCGACGCCTCCGATGAGCGGTGGCGCCAAGTTGCCGCTGATAAGGCCATCAGGATAGGTTGGACCTTCTACCTCGTCAATATTCATTCCGGCAGAATCGGTGCTGTCGAATGGGCGGTAGTGGTGTGACCGGAAGCAAGGAAGGGTGGGCCTGATGCCATCACAACCTGCGACGCGATCAGTGCAGCGCACTCAGCGGAGCGCCCTCGTGCGGGAACTGCTCGAACGGTTCCCCGCCGACTCCAAGCTGCCCCCCGAGGTGACCCTCGCCTCCGAGCTCGGGGTTTCACGCAACACGCTCCGCGAGGCGTTGGAGGAGTTACGTGTCCGTGGGCTCGTGGTTCGCCGGTGGGGCATAGGCACCTTCATGGCGAAGCGGCCCGAGCAGATCGAGTACACGCTCTCGGACCTGGTGTCCGTCGAGACGCTGCTCACCGCCGCCGGACGTGTGTGCCGCATCGTCGAGCAGCCCCACGGGAAGGTGCCGGCGGACGACGATGTCGCCACCGCCCTGCATGTCCCGCGAAAAAGCGAGGTCTGGAAGACCGACCGGCTCTACTTCGCCGACGAGATCCCCGTGGTGTGGGTCCACGAGTTCCTGCCCACCTTGCTCGACGGAGTCTCCATCGACCCCCGGGGGGTGGGCGATGACATCCAGGCGTACTTCGCGCAGCAACTCGGTATACCCCTGAGTCATGCCGACGCCTACCTGGAGCCACTGGTGCCGGACGAGAGGACTTCCGAGTTGTTGGACGTCGATTCCTCGACGCTGGTGGTCCGCACCTGGCAGACGATCTATACGGTCAGGGGGCACACCGCGGTGTACGCCGTGGCGACGTTCCGGCCCGACATCCTCCACATCAAGTTCCAGCGTCGCCCCCCTGTCCTGTAGCGCCTGTAGCGCCAGGTGGGCGGGCTGCTGCATGTCGCCGGCCACAGCCGCCGTGTTCTGGCCGTGCTGCGCTATCTCGGCCTCCGACGCCGGATCCCGGCCGGTCGAAGATCGAGGATACGGCGGCCGCCCCGGTACACCCGCCGCTCAGAGCCGGAGCTCGTCCTCCTGGGCCGAGGTGAGGTCGCTGGGCCAGAGCCGGTAGACGTTGAGGCGCGTCTCGTAGTACTTGTCCGTCTCGCCGACCCACTGCATGCCGATGCGCCTGGCCGTGCCGGCGCCGCGCTCGTTGTTCACCCGCACGACCGCGACGAGTTCGTGGGCACCGATGGAGAAGGCCCATCCGGCCAGGGCGCGGCCGGCCTCGGTGGCGTAGCCGTGCCCCCAGAAGTCGGGGGCGAGCTGCCAGCCGATCTCGATGTCCTCCTCGTCGGGCGGCAGGTACCTCAGGGAGAGGCCACCGATGATCCGCTGGTCGGAGTTGCGGACGATCGCCCAGCGGCCGAGCGGGGGTGTCAGGGTTTCACGGTTGCGTTCCCACGCCTCCAGCGTGGCCCGCATGGCCCCCTCACCGTCGAGCTGGTTCATCGCCGGAGACAGCCACCGGGTGACCTCCGGTGTGCCGTAGATGGCCAGAGCGTCGCGGGCGTCCTCGGGACTCCAGTCGCGTACCGTGAGGCGGTCGGTGGTCAGTAACGCCATGGTCTTCCTCTCCCCGGCGAGCGAGCCGGCCGTGCGGCGACGAGAGAACAGCGAGTAGCAGAAAGTGTTGTTTTCTTGCCGGAAATGTCCGATGTGTTGCCCTTGTGAGGGTACGCCCATCTGGCTGCCGTCGACCAGCCGGGTGGGAATTACCCGTTCAGGGGTGATCGCCCTGGTCAGCCCTCCAAGGCGTACTGCATCACCCGGAGCTTGGCCTGGGCCTCGGCGAGCTCGGACGCGGGATCGGAGTCGCCCATGATGCCGCACCCGGCGAACAGCCTGGCCCGGGGGCCCTCGATCTGGGCGCAACGCAGCGCGATCCCCCACTCGCCGTCCCCCCGCGCGTCGATCCAACCGACCGGACCGGCGTATCCGGCGCGGTCCATGCCCTCAAGCTCGCGGATGACGCCGAGCGCGGCCCCGGTCGGGGTGCCGCCGACGGCGGCGGTCGGGTGCATGGCCGCCACCACGTCCAGGACCGAGATCCCCGCCGACAGCCGCCCGGTCACCGGGCTGGCCAGATGCTGGACGTTGGGGAGCACCAGGAGTTCGGGCTCCTCGGGGATCTTCAGTTCGGCGCAGAGCGGGTCGAGCGCCTCCCGTACCGACGCGACCGCGCAGGCATGCTCGTAGCGGTCCTTCTCCGAGGAGAACAGGGCGGCGCCGCGTGCCATGTCGTCCGCCCGGTCGCTGCCCCGCGCGATCGTGCCGGCCAGCACCAGGGACTCGACGGTCTCCCCGGTACGCCGGACCAGCAGCTCGGGGGTGGCGCCGACCAGCCCGGCGCAGGAGAAGGTGTAGCACTCCGGGTAGCGGCCCGACAGGCGGGCCAGCAGCAGGCGGACGTCGATCGCCCGCTCGGCGACGGCGGTCAGGTCGCGGGCGAGCACCGTCTTCTCCAACCGGCCCGACCTGATCCGCCGGACGGCGCGGGCCACGGCGTGCTCCCACTCCGGCGCGCTCAGGCTGCCGTCGCCGTACCGGATCCTGCCGGGGTCGCGGAGCGGGGTGACGGCGTCGAGCCGCTGCTCACCGACGGTGGTCAGCCAGGCGCGGCCGTCGCGGCGGGCGAGGACGGTCCGGGGGACGAGAAGGACCGACCCGCGTGACTCCGGGTCGAAGGTGAACGAGCCGAAGGCGACGGGGCCCGAACCGGGGGTCGTCACGTCGTCGGCGACATCCGCCTCGCCGAAGAGGTCCGACAGCCGGTCACGAGCCCAGTCGAAACGCCGGGGGCCGGGCGGCACCTCCAGACGCAGGGCCTCGCCCCAGGCCACGAGGCCCTCTCCGCGCCTGACCCAGGCATAGGGCGCGGTCTCCGGCAGTCGTGCGAACAGGTCACCGGGGTCGTCGACGGAGGTGGTTCGCACCACGAGAGGACGGGTTGATCCGAGCGCTACACTCACCTCCGCCACTCTATGCCGGAAACTGAACATGTTCGACGGCGGTTCCCCCGTCAGCACGGCCGCCACGCGGTGTCAAGAAAACCAAGGCACTCGGTCAACGGAACCTGCCGTCCTGGCCTGCGGTGATACATCCGAAGCAGACGCGATCTCTCAGCGGAGGTGTCATGCTTCGCAGGACTGTGACAGCACTCACAGGGCTGGCCGCCCTGACGGTCGCCCAAGCCGTTCCGGCCGGGGCGACAGCGGTGGGGCAACCCTGGCGGCCGGTGGTCATGGCGGCGCTCGGAGACTCCATCAGCGCGGGGTTCAACGCCTGCGGGTGGTACGTCACCTGCGCCTCGCGTTCCTGGTCGACCGGCGAGCACCGCGATGTCAGGAGCCACTACCTGAGGCTACGCGCCCTGGACGTGGCACTCGCCGGGCACAATGTGAACCTCGCCGTCCCCGGCTCCACCAGCGCCGACCTGGCCGGGCAGGTGACGCAGGCGGTCGGCCACCGCGCCGACTACGTGACGCTCCTGATCGGCGCCCAGGACGTCTGCGTGTCCGAGGAGCGGCTGATGACCCCCGTGGCCGTCTACGAGAGCCGGGTGGCCGGGGCGCTGGCCCTGCTGCGGGCGGGCAGGCCCGACGCCCGGGTGTTCGTGGCGAGCATCCCCGACATCAGCCGGCTCTGGCAGACCGGTAGGAACAACCTGGTGGCACGCGGGTTCTGGGAGGTGGGCCGGATCTGTCCCACCATGCTGGCGCGCCCCACCTCGACGTCGGCGGCCGACCAGGCCCGCCGCGACCGGGTGCGCGACCGGGTGATCGGTTTCAACGCCGCACTCGCCAGGGTCTGCGCGGCGTACGGCCCGAACTGCCGGTTCGACGGCAACGAGGTGTTCAGGCAGGCGTTCACGCTGAGCCACATCAGCAAGTGGGACTTCTTCCACCCCAACGCCGCGGGTCAGCGGCTGATCGCGGAGAAGACCTACGGCGCGATGCGCGACTGGCTCGCGGAAGAGGAACCGGTGCCCGTCCTCGCCCCCTGAACCGGCGGCCCGGACCGGCCGGTCCTCAGAGCCAGCCGTTGTGCCGGGCGGTGCGGGCGGCCTCGATGCGGTTACGGGTGCCGGTCTTGCCGATCGCGGCGGACAGGTAGTTGCGGACGGTGCTCTCCGACAGGTGCAGCCGCCGAGAGATGTCGGCGATCGTCGCGCCGTCCGCCCCCGCGGCCAGTACGTCCCGCTCGCGATCGGTCAGCGGGCTGGCGCCGGCGCTCAGCGCGGCGGCGGCCAGCGCGGGATCGATCACCTTCTCGCCCGCCAGGACCCGGCGGATCGCCGCGGCGAGATCCTCGACGGGGCCGTCCTTGACGAGGAATCCGGCGGCGCCCGCCTCCATCGCCCGGCGCAGGTAGCCGGGCCTGCCGAAGGTGGTCAGGATCAGCACCCGGCAGCCGGGCAGCCGGTCCCGGAGGCCGGCCGCGGCTTCCAGGCCGCTGATCCCCGGCATCTCGACGTCCAGCAGGGCGATGTCGGGACGTGTGTCCAGCGCGGCGGCCACGACCTCGTCGCCCCCGGCGACCGTGGCGACGACCTCGATGTCGTCCTCCAGGCCGAGAAGCAGGGCCAGCGCGCTGCGCATCATGCCCTGGTCCTCGGCCAGCAGCACCCTGATCATGAAAGCGTTCCTCCTCGGCGGAAAACCAGCGATCTCGAAAGGCTCCTCCCCGGCGGAAGAGCGCCGATCACGGGAGCGTCACCCTCAGCACGAAGCCGTCGCCTCCGCCGGCCTCCAGCGTTCCGCCGAGCGCGACGACCCGCTCGGTCAGGCCGCGCAGGCCGTTGCCCAGGGCCCCCGGGCCGGCCCCCCGGCCGTCGTCGCGGATCTCCAGCACCGTGCCCTCCAGAGTGATCTCGCAGGTGCGGGCGGCGCTGTGGCGGACGACATTGGTCACACCCTCCCGCACGGCCCAGCCCAGCAGGGCGTCCGCCTCCGGCGCGGGGCGGTCCTCGGAGACGGTGACCGTGGCGGCGATGCCCGCGTCGGCCAGCACCGTGCGCGCCGAGGCCAGCTCGGCGGCCAGCCCGCGCCCCCGGTAACCGCTGACCGCGGCCCGCACCTCGGTCAGCGCCTTCCGGCCGACCGCCTCGATGTCGGCCGCCTGCCGAGCCGCCGCCTCCGCGTCGCGGGGGGCCAGCCGCCGTACGGCCTCCGCCTTGACCACCATCACCGACAGGGTGTGCCCGAGCAGGTCGTGCAGGTCGCGGGAGAACCGCAGCCGCTCCTCGGCCACCGCGACCCGGGCCAGCTCCTCACGGGTCTCCTGGAGCTCGGTGATCACGGAGAAGAGCTTCAGGACGACGCTGACCACCAGGCCGCCGGTGGCCGTTCCCCAGGTGGCCAGGGAGATACTCGCCCAGCCGGCTCCCGAATGCCACATCACCGCGGTCAGTGCGAGAGTCAGGACGGTCAGGAGGAGGTAGACGGACCTGCCGCGCAGCACGACCCCGCAGGCGATCGTCATCAGCGGTGCGAGGTAGAACCAGTTCTGCGCCGGCCCCGTCAGCAGCAGGAAGATCACCACCAGCAGCCCGGCCAGGGCCACGGCCGCCGCTCGTCGCCGGCCACGGAAGGACAGCCGGATGCAGAGCACGTACAGGACGGCGAAGCCGACGACGCCCAGCGCGGCCGGCAGCGCCGGCCGCACGTGTCCTTCCACGAGGTCGCTGATCGGGGGGTAGGCGATCAGCAGCCACGGATAGAAGGCGAGCTCCCCGGGCCCCTGCCTTCTCAACCTCCCCGACCACTTCCGTCCGGCCGTTCCCGGCCGTTCCGGTCTCGCCCTCTTCGGCCCCTGCGGCCCCTCCCGCCCGGTGACCCCCGGTCCCTCCGGCTTCCCGCTCATCCGGCCACTCCTATCACGCGGCCCGCGCGATTCACACCACGCGCCCGGCCCGGCGGTAGCCGTACACCGCCAGGACGCCGAAGGCGACCAGCCAGCCGGTCAGGATCAGTGCCACGCCGGCCCCGGGCGCCTGACCGAAGGCGATCTTCCGCGCCAGGTCGGCGTAGGCGAAACTCGGCGTCCACTCCGCGAGCGCCTTCAGCCAGGAGGGGAAGGTCTCGGCGGGCAGCCACAGACCTCCGACGATAGCCAGCGCCAGGTTGGCCGCGATGTTGAGCACGGCGGCGGTCTGGCCGCTGAACCGGTAGCCGATGGCCAGGCCGAGCAGGGTGAAGGGCAGGGAACCCGCCCAGAGCAGCAGCACGATCGAGGCCCACTGCCAGATCTCCAGCCGTACCCCGTTGAGCAGCGCCGCCGACAGGCACACCCCGGCGATCGCGGGCAGTACCACGAGCATCCCGGTGCCCGCCTTGCCGGCGATCACCTGTACCGGCGCCAGGGGAGTGATGCGCAGCTGCCGCAGCCAGCCCGCGGTCCTGTCCTCGGCGATGCCGGCGCCGTTGTTGAAGGCCGAGCCGATCGCGCCGAAGGCGGCCATGCTGACCATCACGTGCAGGACGGCCCAGCCGTGGTCGTCACCCGCCACGCCGAGGTTGGTGAAGAGCAGGTACATCACCACGGGCATGGTGAAACCCATGATCACGTATCCCGGGTCGCGGCGGGCTCTGGCGATCTCCAGGCGGATGTAGCCGAGCATCAGGCGTCCGCTCCCGTCAGTGCGATGAAGGCGTCCTCGAGCGCGGCGGGGACCACCTCAAGGTCTCGTACGGCTCCCGCCTCGGCCAGCGCCAGCACGGTGGCGTCGGCGTCGCGGGTGCGCAGGTGAGCGCGCTCCCCACGGCTCTCGACGGAGGTGACCCCGGGAAGGAGTTCCAGCCAGGCCGTCTCCGGGGCGGAGACGGTGACGCTGACCGTGGTCAGCGAGACCAGGCGCTTGATCTCCCGGCTGGTGCCGTCGGCCACGATCCGGCCTCTGTCGATCACCACCACCCGGTCGGCGTACTCGTCGGCCTCCTCCAGGTAGTGGGTGGAGAACAGCACGGTCCTGCCGCGCGCGGCGAAGGCACGCATGCTCTCCCAGAACTCCCGCCTGGCCCGGACGTCCAGCGCCGCGGTCGGCTCGTCCAGCAGGATCAGCTCCGGGTCCCCGGCCAGCGCCAGCGCGAAGCGGAGGCGCTGCGCCTGGCCGCCGGAGAGCCGCTCCACCCTGCGGCCGGCCAGCTCCTCCAGCCCCGCGACGGCCATCACCTCCCGTAGCGGGAGCGGCGCCCGGTAGGTCCCGGAGACGAAGCCGAGCAGCTCACCGACCGTGGTCCGGGAGACCAGGCCGCCCTCCTGAGGCATCGCCGCCAGCCGTCCGCTCCGGATCGCGGTCTCCGGGGCGCCCCCGAACACGCGTACCGTCCCGGAGTCGGCGGCCAGCAGCCCGAGCAGCAACCGGATACCGGTCGACTTGCCCGCGCCGTTGGGACCGAGCAGGGCGACGGTCTGTCCGGCGGGGATGTCGAGGCTGAGGTCGTCCACGGCGCGTACCGCCCCGAAACGTTTGGTCACGTTATTGAGTGACACCGCGTTATTCGTCATGCGAAAGACGTTACGGAGGGCGCAGGATCCCAGGTAGATCCATCGATCCAGGACTGCCCGGGACAAATGTCACCCCTCGGTGCTCGCGGAGTTCCCGGCCCGTCACCGGAATCACAGCGTGGAGGCCCCGGTGGACCCTGTGGTGGGGGCATCGGGCGGGGCAGGCCGGCCGCTCTCAGCCTCGCCTGCCCTTTCCCGTTCCCCCCGCCCGGTCGGGCTTTCGTCTCAGACCGCCAGCGCGGCGAGCGCGGCCGCGGTCTCCTCCGGCCTGGAGAACATCGGCCAGTGGCCGGTGGGCACCGCCGCGAAGCTCCACTCGGGTCCGGCGAGCGCCGCGAAGGCCGGGTGACCGGCGTCGATCATGGCGTGCACCTGCTCCAGCGGGAACGAGCACGCGATGAGCGTCTTGGGCAGCGCGTCCGCGCCGCCCTTGAGCACCAGGGGCCGGGTCATCGTCCCGTACGGCTGGGGGGTCGCGCGGGAGGTGAACCATTCGCGCTCGGCCTCGCCCAGCCCCTCCAGGCTGGCCCCGGCCTGCTCCTGCTCCTCCCAGGAGATGAGCGGGTAACCCACCCCGTCGCCCCGCTCGGCGACCCGCTTCTCGATGAACGCCCGCCACTCGGGCTCGTTGATGTCCAACTGGGTCATGCCGTCGGCCAGCGGACCGCCGTCGAGGTAGACGATCCGGGCGACGCGCTCGGGAATCCGGTCGGCCGCGCCGGTGACCGGCGCGCCGGCCCCGCTGTGGGCGACGAGGATCACCTCGCTCAGGTCCGCGAAGACGACGGTGTTCACGATGTCCTGGATGTGGGTCTCCAGATCGACCCCGGGGCCCGCCAGATGCGCTCTGTCGCCGAGCCCGGTGAGCGTGACCGGGTGGACCTCGTGCCCGGCCTCGCGCAGCGGCCGGGTTACCTTCTCCCAGGCCCACGCGCCCAGCCAGAAACCGGGAACCAGCAGGTAAGTGCTCATATCTCAGCTCTCCTTCGTTCGCCTGGTCTCACCCTAGGATCGAACCCGGACAGTATCGGTCCTGATTTTTGAGGAGATCTCGAATGACCGCCGCGAGGGTCCTCGCGCTGCTGGAGCTGCTGCAGGCCGCTCCCGGCCTGACCGGTCCCGATCTCGCCGCCAGGCTGGAGGTGGACGAGCGCACGGTGCGCCGCTACGTGGTGCGGCTGTCGGAGCTCGGCGTGCCGGTCTCGGCCGAGCGGGGCCGCCACGGCGGCTACCGGCTGCTGCCCGGCTACAAGCTGCCGCCGCTGATGCTCACCGACGACGAGGCCACCGCGGTGGTGCTGGGGCTGCTGGCCGGGCGGCGGACCGGGCTGGCGGTGGGGGAGACGGCCACCGAGAGCGCCCTGGCCAAGATCCAGCGGGTGCTCCCGGGGCCGCTGCGCGAGCGCGTCGACGCGATCTCGGAGACGCTGGGCCACACCGGCGCCGCGACGCGGGCACCCGCCCCGAGGGCGGGCCCGCTGCTCGCCCTCGCCGACGCCGCCCGCCGCCGGGTCACCGTCCGGCTGGCCTACCGCTCCTGGCGTGGCGACGCCTCGACGCGCGACCTGGACCCGTACGGCATCGTCTTCCACTCCGGCCGCTGGTACGTCGCGGGACTCGACCACGGCAGCGGGGAGATCAGGACCTTCCGGGTGGACCGGGTGGCGGGCGCCGAGCGCACCGAGCGGAGATTCCCGGGCCCGGACGACTTCGACCCGGTCGCGCACGTGGTCGGATCGCTGTCGGCGGTGCCCTACCGCCACGAGGTCAGGGTGCTGCTGGAGGCCACGCTGGAGGAGGCCGCGGCCCGGATTCCCGCCGCCACGGCGACCCTGGCCGAGACCTCAGCCGGGGTGCTGCTGACCACCAGGGCCGAGCGGCTGGACGGGATGGCCCAGATGCTCGCCGGCCTCGGCTGGCCGTTCACCGTCGTCGCCCCCGCCGAACTGCGCGACGAGGTCAGAGCCCTCGCCGCCCGCCTCCTCGCCTCCGCCGACACCACCCCGCCCTGACCGGGGCTCCTGCGGATCGAACCGGCCGGGTGGAGCCGAGGATTCCGTGCCGCATATCTATATATCGAGTTTGACTTATATAAGTTGAAACTGAAATACTCGTCGTCGGCCACGCCCGGGCGAGGCGCACCGGCCCGCCGGGACCGCCGGCGAGCCGACCGCCCTGGCGGCCGAGAACATCCGTACTTCCACCTACCCTGACGGGAGTTCATCCGATGTCACAAAAAATAACCACTTTCCTGATGTTCGAAGGAGCGGCGGAGGAAGCGATGACGTTCTACACGTCGCTGTTCGACGACGCGGAGATCCTCGCCATCGCCCGCTATGGTCCCGAGGGGCCTGGCGCGGAGGGCAGCGTGCAGCACGCCACGTTCACGCTGGCGGGCCAGGAGTACATGGCCATCGACAGCAACGTGCAGCACGCCTTCACCTTCACCCCCTCGGTCTCGCTGTACGTGCAGTGCGAGTCGGAGGCGGAGATCGAGCGCCTGTACGCGGCGCTGCTGGAGAACGGCGAGCCACTGATGCCGCTCGGCTCCTACGGCTTCAGCAAGCTCTTCGGCTGGACCAACGACCGCTTCGGCGTCTCCTGGCAGCTGAACCTCGCCTGATTCCTCCCCGGCCCGCCGCGGCGGATCCCGCACGCTCGTGACGCGGCCGGCTCGCGGTCAGCGGGAACGCCGGCGGGGTGGCAGGCGTGGCACCACGAGCCGAGGGCGGGCCGCCGGGTTGGGGGTGTGCGGCGGCTGCAGGACCAGGCGCTCCAGGGCGACCTCGATCGCCCGGTCCAGCTGGGTGTCCACGCCCGCCGCGTAGTCCTGCGGGGTGATGTCGACCTCGATGTCGGGGTCGGTGCCGTAGTTCTCCACCCGCCAGCCCACGTCGTCGAAGGCGAAGGAGAACTCCGGCTGGGTGGTGACCGTCCCGTCGGCCAGGTGATGCCGGGGCCAGATGCCGATCACCCCGCCCCAGGTGCGCTTGCCGATCAGCGGGCCCAGGCCGAGCAGCTTGAAGGTGTGGCTGAAGATGTCGCCGTCGGAGCCCGCCCACTCGTTGGCGATCGCCACCATCGGGCCGCGCGGTGACTCGTCGGGGTAGGGCTCGGGTACGCCCCAGCGGGGGAAGTTGTAACCCAGGCGGCGCCGGGCCAGCTTCTCCAGCAGCAGCGCCGACACGTGGCCGCCGCCGTTGAAGCGGACGTCCACCACGAGCGCCTCGCGGTCGTACTCGGTCAGGAAGCCGCGGTGGAACTCGGCGTAGCCCTCCGGGCCCATGTCGGGGATGTGCAGGTAGCCGATCCGGCCGCCGCCGAACTCGTGGCAGCGGGCCCGGTTGGCCTCCACCCAGTCGCGGTAGCGGCCCGGCTGCTCGTCGCCGATGGCCATGACGGTGACGGTCCGCCGCTCGTCCCCGCGCCGGATGGTGAGCTGGACCTCCTGGTCGGCCTGGTTGACCAGCAGCTCGTCGGGGCTCACTTCGCCGCCGACGGGCTGGCCGTTGACGGCCAGCACCACGTCACCCGGCTGCACGTCCACCCCGAGGCGGTTGAGCGGCGAGGTCGCCTCGGGGTCCCACCGGTCACCGCCGACGATCCTCGCGATCCGGTGGACACCGTCCTCAAAGGCCCAGTCGACGCCCAGCTTGCCCTGCCGGTAGTGCGGCCGGGGCCGGTAGGCGCCGCCGCTCTCGTAGGCGTGCGAGGTGCCCAGCTCACCGAGGAGCTCCCACAGCAGGTCGGAGAACTCCCCCCGGGTGGTGACCCGGTCGACCAGCGGCAGGTAACGCAGGTAGACGCCGTCCCAGTCGAGCCCGGCCATGTCCTCGGTCCAGAAGTTCTCCCGCTGCAGCCGCCAGGCCTCCCTGAACATCTGCCGCCACTCGGCCTCGGGGCGGATGGACACCTTGACCCGGGACAGGTCCACCCATCCGCTCGTCCGGCCCGGGGTCTCGTCGCTCTCGGGCTCCTCGCCCGCCTTGACCACCCGCAGCCGCCTGCCCGCCTGGTAGAGCAACGTGCTCTGGTCACGGCCGAGCCGGAACTCCGACACGTCCCCGACCACGGTCTCCTGCTTCTGCTTGGCGAAGTCGTAGACGTGCAGGGTGCCCTCGGAGGAGTCGGCGTAGTCGTCACCGAGACTGCCCTCGACGGGAAAGGTCAGGTAGACGGCCTTGCCCTTGATGCCGGCGATGCCCTCGTAGCGGCCCTCGGGGACGGGGAAGCCGACGATCCGGTTCTCGATGCCGTCCAGATCGATGACCACCTCGGGCACCTCGTCGTCCTCGTTCTCGTCATCGTCGCCGTCGTCGTCCGTGAGAGGCCGGGGCTTGGGGACGAAGGGAGAGGTGACGTCGGTGCGGAGCGCGATCGCGTAGGGGCGGGAGCCCAGCGGGAAGCCCAGATCGAAGTGGAGCTCGTCGTAGACGGGATTGAAGACGCGTTTGCCGATGAAGTAGAGATAGTCGCCGCCCGGGTCGAAGGCGGGCAGGACGTCCGCCAGCACCGGCCGGGTGGCGAAGAACGTCTCGCCCGTTTCGACCCGGCACAGTTTCACCGCCGTCGTCTGCGCGGTGTCCCGGCAGGCGTACGCCAGCCAGCGGCCGTCGGGGGACCAGGCCAGGTCCTCGATCGCGCCGAACCGGCTGGAGTCGACGGTCCTGCCCTGTGCCAGGCCCCTGCTCTTCTTGGCGGCCCTGGGGGACCTCTTCGGTGCGAGGTCGACCAGGATCAGCTCGTTGCGGTGGTTGGCCACCGCGACCAGGTCGGCCGTGGGGGAGACCTCCAGCGCGGTGGCGCGGCCGACCTCGAGGTGGTCGAGCCTGACGGGGTCGGCGGAGCCGTCGGCGGTGAGCACCACCAGCACCTCGCGGTCGCCCTCGTCGCTGGCCGCAGCCACCAGTCGCTCACCGTCGTTGAGCCAGTTCAGCAGCCGGTAACGCACCCCGTACAGCGCCCCGTGCTGGCGTACCGGACCCTCCCAGGCGGCGAAGGAGAACGCCTTGCCCCGGGTGGTGATGGCCAGGCCACTGCCGTCGGGGCTGAGCGTGGCGCTGTCCAGGAAGTTCTCGGCCGAGGCGAAGCGGCGGTTGAGCTGGGTGCGCGAGCTGCGCAGCCGTACCTCGATGGGGCGCGACTCGCCCTCCTCCACCAGGTAGAGCTCGGCTCCGGCATGGTAGACCAGCCGGTGGCCGTCGCCGGACAGGTTGCGGGCGTAGTAGTCGGCGTGGTCCGAGTGCCTGCGCAGGTCGCCGCCGTTCGCGTCGCAGGAGTAGACGTTGCCCACGCCCTCGTGGTCGGAGATGAAGTAGACCCGGTCCCCCACCCAGCAGGGCGAGGCGAGATTGCCGGGGAGCGCGGTGAGCCGCCGGAACCGCCCGTCGTCGCCGGTCTCGATCCACAGATCGCCCACCGTGCCGCCTCGGTAGCGCTTCCACCGGGCGGGGTCGGCGGTGTTGCGGCCGAGCACGATCCGCGGGCCGTAGGAGATGGTGTTGGCCGGGCCGTACGGCAGGAGCTCGGGCATCCCATCCGGTTCCACCCGGTGCAGCCGGTTGCGGCCGTCGAAGGGCTGGCCCTGGTCGCTGGCGTAGACGATGCCGCCGTCGGGATCCCAGCCGGTGACGCTGGACCGGGCACCGTGGTAGGTCACCCGCCGGGCCGCGCCTCCGTCGGCGGGCATCACGTAGACCTCCTCGGGCCCCTCCTCGCGGCCGACGAAGGCGAGCCGGTCGCCATCGGGGGAGAAGCGCGGGTATCCCGCCTCGGCCACCCCGGCGGTCAGCCGGAAGGCCCGCCCGCCGCCGGCGGTGACCATCCACAGGTCGTCCTCGGCGGCGAAGACCACCATGTTGCCGAAGATCGTCGGAAAACGAAGGTAGGCGGACATCGTGTCACTCCATGATCGGGCGACCGGGTTTCATGCCGGTCGCCCGATCATGATTTCACGCCCTCGGCGGCTAGGAGGCTCGTCCACCCGGGTGGACGGACCCCGTCTCGGGCAACCTGATCTCGGGCTGTCCGGCCTGTTTCTTCGCCTGTTTGGCGGAGCGTGTCGCTTTTATGGCGGCCTTCTTGCTCTTGCCCGAGCTCTTCGCCGCCTTGTTCTTGCTGTCCTTGGTGTTCTTGGTGTCCGTCATCGTTTCCCCCGTTGTGCTTGATGGACGACGCCCTTGATTAGGCACTCAAGGGGGTTTAATACCCTTTGCAAGCATCAACCACCCACAGACTGTGTGGTTGTGGATACGGTGCGTGGCCGAGGGTGGCGCCGGCCGGCACGTCGAATCAGGTGCGCTCCTCGCGTCCGGGGGCTCCGGTGAGAGCTCCTGCCGCCGCGCTCACTCATGCCCCGATGATCGCTGTGTCGGTGTCGCGCACGCGGAGCTCGCGGTGGCGGGCCGGTGGCGGCCGGTGGCGGCCAGGAGCGCGAGGTCGCCTTCGAGGCCGTCCGAGACGGTCCGCCGACGTCGGGCGGGGGGCCGCTCGTCCCGGGGGCCGTCCGGACGAGCCGCCGGAGCGGCCGATGGCGGTGATCGGGACCGCGGGAATGTCGAGATCGCGGAGAAGGCTGGGAATCGCCCGACAGCTGAGTCGCGGCCCTTCCGCCCCCGAGGGAGGGCATGATCACGTGCTTGGATCGCGCCTGCGAAAAGAAGAGGTAAATCGCAGCCCTCGGAACGGATAATGATCTTCACGATTGGGCAGAACGTCGGCACATGGCTTGCGTTCCGGGGAGGTGATGCATGGCCTGGTCACAAGACGAGGAGCGCATGCTGCTGCAGATCGAGCGCCATCTCGTCGATGAGGATCCGCGGCTCGCCGCGCGGCTGGAGTCGTTCAACGAACGTGTCCAGCGCAAGGAGGGTGGCGGTGGCCGCAAACGCGGAACCACGAAGGGCCGGGGGCGTTCTGCCAGACGCCTGCGCCGTTCGACGGTCATCATCATGTTCAGCTGGTTGCTGATCGCGACGTTGATCGCCACGCTTCTCATCATGGTGCTGCGCCACGAGGCGGCCGCGGCGTTCCCGCTGTGACAACGGCCGCCGCCGCGATCGCGGCCGTTCGTCAGCCGAGGGCGCGCAGGAAGTCGGCGGCCACCGGGGCGGCGACCGCCCCGCCGCCGGAGCCCTCCTCGACGATCACCGCGAAGGCCAGGTCGCCGCGGAAGCCGATGAACCAGGCGTGGGTCTTCAGGTCGTCCTGCGCGCCGTACTCGGCGGTCCCGGTCTTGCCCCGGGTGCCCCGGGGCAGGCCCGCGTCCTTCGCCGTTCCCTTGGTGACCACCGCGGACATCATCTGGTGCATGCCGGGCATGACGGCCTCGGGGAGCGGCTGAGACTCGACCTTCTGCTCGACCGAGGGGACCAGGGTCGGCGGGCGCCAGGTGCCGTCGGCCAGCGCGGCGGCCACCGAGGCCATCATCAGCGGACTGGCGGTGATCCGGCCCTGCCCGAAGGACTCCGCGGCCAGCTCCGCGTCGCTCTGGGCTCTGGGAAAGCTGCCCTTGGCGGCCGGGACGCCGATGCTGAACTGCTTGTTGAAACCGAACAGCTCCGCGGTGCTCAGCAGTTTGTCGGCGCCCAGCCGCTCCTTGGCCAGGGGCGCGAAGGTGGTGTTGCAGGAGTGGGCGAAGGAGTCGGACAGCGACACCGAACCGTAGGCGGCGTGGTGGGAGTTGCGGATCGGCAGGCCGCCGACCTTGACGTCCTTGGGGCAGGTGACCCGATCGCCCGGCTTCATCCCCTCGGCCAGCAGTCCCACGGCGGTGACCGCCTTGAAGGTCGAGCCGGGGGGATAGTTGCCGTCCAGTGCCCGGTTGAAGCCGCCCTTGTTGTTCACCACCGAGAGGATCTCGCCTGTCGAGGGTTTGATCGCGACCAGCGCGGTGGTCTTCTCCAGGTCGCGGACCGCCTCGACCGCGGCTCGCTGGACCCGCATGTCCAAGCTGGTCTCCAGGTTCTCTCCGGCCTCGCCCTCGATCTTGCCGAGCGTCTTGACGGTCTTCTTGTCCGCGCCGACGAGCTCGACCTCGGTGTCGGGGGTGCCGGCCAGGCGCTTCTGGAAGGTGCTCTGCAACCCGCTCGCGCCGACCGCGTCGCCGACCTTGTAGGGGACCCCCAGTTTCGCGACGCTCTTCGCCGTGGCCTTCTCCAGGTAGCCGACGAGCTGCTGCACCGAGCCGCCCACGTCGGCGCCGTCGATGCGGACGCCGTCGGCGGAGGTGATCGCGGCACGCTCCGGCCACTTCGTTCTCAACGCGAAGACGGTGGTCGCGGTCAGGTCGGGGTGGACGGCACTGGGCGACCACCTGACCCGCCAGTGCCGGTCGACGACCGCCAGGTCGACGCTGCCGGAGTAACTCCACTCACCGACGTCCTTCAGCTTCAGCGTCGCGGTGTAGGAGGCCTGGCCGGTGCCGTCCCCGGTCTCGCGCACCCCGTCGAGCCGTACCACGGTGTTCTCCACCGCCAGGGCCTTGCGCATGTTGTCGTACGTCGTGGCGAGTGCCGGATCCGGCGCTGCCAGCTCGGCGCGCATGCCCGCCAGGTCGCCGCTCTGCCAGGCGCTGACGAATCGCTGTGCGGTCTCCTGGGGCGTGCCCCTGGTGTGCAGGTACCACCAGGCGCCGCCGCCGGCGGCCCCCGCCACCAGTACGACGGCCACCGATGTGATCGCGATCGTTCTGCCCCGTGCCACGTGATCCCCTCAGCTCTCGGTCCCCCAGGGCCGCAGCCTAGCGTGACCTGCGCGAGATATTCCGATAAATGATCATTTGCCCTGTGTACGGCTGGGCGCGTAGCTCGTCACGTACTCCTGCCCGGACAGCTCCTGGATCGCGGTCATGATCTCGTCGGTCACCCTGCGCCGGTCGCGCGCGCTCGTCTCGGAGCCGGTGAAGGTCATCGGCTTGCCGATGCGGACGTTCACCCGGCCAGGCCTGGGCCTCGCGGCACCGATCGGCAGCACCTTGTCGGTGCCCTCCATCGCCACCGGGACCACCGGCGCGCCGGTGGCCAGGGCCAGCCAGGAGACGCCGACCTTGCCCCGGTAGAGGCGGCCGTCGGGAGAGCGGGTGCCCTCGGGGTAGATGCCGAACAGTTCGCCGTTGCCGAGCACCTTCGCCGCCGCGTCGAGCATGTCCTGGGCCGAGGTCGGGCTCTGCCGGTCGATGCTGATCTGGCCGGTGGCGCGCATCCACATCGCGGTGACGGGGTTACCGGTGAAGTACTCGGCCTTGGCGACGAAGCGCACCTGGCGCTTGAGCACCAGCGGCAGGAAGGTCGAGTCGAGGATCGACAGATGGTTGGAGGCCATGATGGCCGGGCCCGTGACGGGAACGTGCTCATGCCCGGTGACCGTGGTCGGCCAGAGCAGATGCAGGAGCGGAGCGCTGACAGTCTTGGTCAGGCGATAGAGCACGGACTCTCCTCATGAGACGGGTTCACCACACTAGGTGGTGGCCCGACGGCTGACGGTTGTACGCAACCGCACAAGCGGAGCGGCCGGGTTTGTAGCCCTCCTCCAACAGCGTGGCCCTTTTCCGGGGCGAGCCCGACGAAATCCTCCGGTCGAGCCCGGTGAAAAAGAAACGTCCCGCGAGCCCTGGGGGCTCGCGGGACGCGATGTCTTGGTGCCGATGTGGCGGTCGCCTCCTCGGCGAGAGGCACAACACGGCTCCAGCCGAACGGTATTCCGTGAAGGCGGTAATTTGCGGCCCGGGGGACACAAACCACATCGGCACGATCACTCTAACGGACGTCCGCCGGTGGTTATTCCGCTTCTCCCGTCACCGGCGTGTCAGACAGGGCCGGTGGCCTCCGGCCACTCGCAGCTCACGGCGGGAATCGGGCGGCCCCGCCGCGCGACGTCCCGGCCCGCGAGGTGCGGTCTCATCCGCCGGGAGCGGCGTACGAGGGGAAGGTTCAAGGCGCGGGTGTGCTCTTTCGGCGGCCGGCCGCGGGGATCGCCGGCGCGGCGCCGCAGGAAGGCTCAGCAGTCGGCCAGCCGGGCCTGCGCGCGGGCCCACGGCTCGTCGTCCCCTTCGGGGAGGTAGGTGACCAACTGCTCGCTCTGCCGCACCAGGGCGCGGATATCGGAGACCACCCCTTGGGCGCGGGCCTGGACCAGGGCGTTGCCGAGGGCGGCGGCCTCCACCGGCCCGGCGACCACGGGCAGGCCGGTCGCGTTGGCGGTCATCCGGCAGAGCAGCGCGTTGCGGGCGCCGCCGCCGACCACGTGCACGACCTCCACATCCCGGCCGCTGAGGCGCACGGCGTCGCGAAGCGTGCGCCGGTAGGCCAGGGCCAGGCTCTCCAGCACGCACCGTACGGTTTGCGCCTGTCCCCGCGGGGGCCGCTGGCCGGTTCGCTCGCAGTAGGTCATGATCCGGGCCGGCATGTCGCCGGGGGGCATGAAGACCGGATCGTCCGGGTCGACCACCGCCTGGAACGGGTCGGCCTGCGCGGCGGCGTCGAGCAGGCCGGCCACGTCGGTCTCGCCCCAGGTGCGCATGCACTCCTGCAGGATCCACAGACCCATCACGTTGCGCAGGTACCGGACGGTGCCGTCGAGGCCGCCCTCGTTGGTGAAGTTGGCCAGACGGCTCTCCTCGGTCAGGACGGGCTCGGGGAGTTCGAGCCCGACCAGCGACCAGGTGCCGGAGGAGATGTAGGCGAACCGTTCGGTGCTCGCGGGTACCGCCGCCACCGCGGAGGCGGTGTCGTGCGAGGCGACCGTGGTGATCGGGGTGGAGTCAGGCAGCCCGGTCTCCGCCGCCACCTCGGCCAGCAGCGTCCCGGCGGGCGCTCCGGGGTGCCGCAGCTCCGGTAGCAGCCCGGCGGGCAGACCCAGTCGCTCCGCCAGCCCCCGTGCCCAGTCGCCGGTCCGCACGTCGTACAGGCCGGTGGTGGAGGCGTTGGTGACCTCCGCGCCGACGGAACCGGTCAGCCAGCGGGTCAGCAGGTCCGGGATCATCAGCAGCGTCTCGGCGCGGCCGAGATCCGGTTCGGCGAGCAGCTGGTAGACGGTGTTGAACGGCAGGAACTGCAACCCGCCGACCTGGTAGAGGGTGTCGGCTCCCAGGTCGGCGACGACCCGCTCCATGATCCCGTCGGTCCGCCCGTCGCGGTAGTGCACCGGGTTGCCGATGAGCCGTCCCGCGCCGTCGAGCAGCCCGTAGTCGACGGCCCAGGAGTCGATGCCGATCGAGTCGACCGGCCCGGCCTCGCGAAGCCCGTCGAGCACCCCTCGATAGAGGGCGAGGATGTCCCAGTGCAGGGTGCCGTCGACCCGGACCGGGCGGTTGGCGAAGCGGTGCGCCTCGGTCAGGCCGATCCGCTCGCCTTCGATCCGCGCCGTCATCACCCGGCCGCTGGAGGCTCCCAGGTCGACCGCCGCGTAAACGCTCATCTGTCACTCACCACTCGTGGTCAGGTGGCCGCCGCCGTTCCGTCCGCCTCTCGGCCGGTGGACTCGCGGGCGACCAGTTCGGGCTGGAACATGATCTGCCGGTGGGCGTGCTCGCCGGGGTTGCCGCACTCGTCCAGCAGCAGTTCGGTGGCGATCCGCCCGAGTTCGTAGGTGGGCTGACGGATCGAGCTCAGCGACACCGCCGAGGCCACCGCGAAGTCGATGTCGTCGTAGCCGATCAGGGCCACGTCACCGGGCACGCCGACCCCGGCCTGGTGCAGGCCGCGCAGTACACCGAGGGCGAGCATGTCGTTGGCACAGAAGATCGCCTCGGGCAGCCGCCGGGAGCGGATCAGCCGCTCCGCCGCCTGCTGGCCCGCCCGCGCGGTCATCGCGGGCATCTCCACCGTCTCCAGCGCGGTCGCCGGGGCGAGACCCGCGGCGGTGAGAGCCAGCTCCACGCCCCGTCTGCGGTCCGCGCACTGCCGGATGGTCAGCGGGCCGGTGATGTGGTGGATGCTCCGCGCGCCGCGCTCCAGCAGGTGGCGGGCGGCCAGCCGGCCGCCCGCCACGTCGTCGACGCTCACCGAGCACAGGCCGGGCCGGTACGCCGGGTGGTCGACCAGCACCACGCTGATGCCACGCTCGCGCAGCTCGTCGAGCCGCCGGGGATCGTCGTCCGACGGCGTGATCAGCACGCCGCGTACCCGATGTTCGGCGAACACGCGCAGGTTGTGCTCCTCCTTGGTGCGGGAACCTCCCGAGTTGCCGAGGATCACCGCGTAGCCGAGCTCGCTGGCGACCTCCTCGGCGCCCGCGGCGACGTCGGTGAAGAACGGGTTGCCGATGTCCATGAGCGACAGCCCGATGGTCCGGCTGTGCCCGGCGCGCAGCGTCGAGGCGGAGCCGTGCCGGACGAAGCCGAGCTCGCGGATCGCGCGCCTGACGCGCTCCCGGGTCTCGGGGGCGACCCGCTCCGGCCGGTTGAGCACGTTGGACACCGTGCCGGGGGAGACCTGGGCGACCCGAGCGACCTCCTTGATGCCGACGCCGCTCACCCGCTGCCCCCCTTGACCCGGCATAGATTAAAACGTGTTACACGATGTCGGCAAGACCTTACTCAAAGATGGCGGTAGGCCTACCACCCCCCTGCCTGCGTAGTTGTCGTAACGCGTTGGAAACGAGAGCTTCACCACCCATTGACAACGCCGGACGCTGCGGATTAGCGTCCGGTCAGTCTTCTAAAACGTTTTTAGAGCAGGGAAGGGGTGTGGCGCGGTGACCGCACCGGGCGAAGGGGAGGCGCCACCCGGGCCGCCCCCCGACGGGGCCCCTCCGGTCCTGGCGCTGGCCGGGGTCAGCAAGGCGTTCGGCGCCGTGCAGGCGTTGCGCGAGGTCTCTCTGAACCTTTACGCCGGAGAGGCGCACGCGCTCGCCGGGGAGAACGGCGCGGGGAAGTCCACTCTGGTGAAGATCCTGGCCGGGGTGCACCGTCCGGACGCCGGGCAGGTCCTGCTGGACGGAGAACCGGTGGAGTTCGGCAGTCCCGCCGACGCCCAGCAGGCGGGCGTGGCCGTGATCTACCAGGAACCCACGATGTTCCCCGACCTGTCGGTCGCCGAGAACATCTTCATCGGCCGGCAGCCCAAGGCCGCGCTCCGCCGCATCGACCGCAGGGCCATGCACGGCCGGGCCGCCGAGCTGTTCAAACGGCTCGGCGTGGCGCTCGACCCCGAGCAGCCGGCCCGTGGTCTGTCCATCGCCGACCAGCAGCTCGTGGAGATCGCCAAGGCGCTCTCCCGGGACGCCCGGGTGCTGATCATGGACGAACCCACCGCGGCGCTGTCCGGCAACGAGGTGACCCGGCTGTTCAACGTGGTCAAGGCGCTGCGCGAGCAGGGGTGCGCGGTGCTGTTCATCTCGCACCGCCTGGACGAGATCTTCGAGCTCTGCCAGCGGGTCACCACGCTGCGCGACGGCGGCTGGATCGCCAGCGAACCCGTCGCGGGCCTGACCCACGACGACCTGATCCGCCGTATGGTCGGCCGCGACCTCGACAACCTCTATCCCAAGCAGGAGACCGTGGTCGGCGAGGTCGCCCTCAAGGTCGGCCGGCTCACCCGTGAGGGCGTGTTCACCGACGTCTCCTTCGAGGTGCGGCGAGGCGAGATCGTGGCACTGGCGGGGCTGGTCGGCGCCGGGCGCAGCGAGGTCGCCCGGGCCGTCTTCGGAGTGGACCGCTGGGACGCCGGGACCGTGGAGGTCAACGGAGAGCGGCTGCCGCCCGCGTCCCCGACCGCCGCGATGTCCGCGGGCCTGGCCCTGGTCCCCGAGGACAGGCGTCAGCAGGGGTTGGTGATGGACCACTCGATCGAGCGCAACATCGGCATCACCGGCCTGAAGGCGCTGCGCCGTGGCCCGGTGATATCCCGGGCCGCCGAGCGGGACCGCGCCCGCGACTGGGCCATCCGGCTCCAGCTCAAGTTCAACCGGCTGTCGGACGCGGTGAACGTGCTCTCCGGCGGCAACCAGCAGAAGGTCGTGCTGGGCAAGTGGTTGTCCACCAAGCCCGACGTGCTCATCATCGACGAGCCCACCCGGGGCATCGACGTGGGCACCAAGGCCGAGGTGCACCGCCTGCTGTCCCAGCTGGCCGCCGACGGGCTCGCCGTGCTGATGATCTCCTCCGACCTGCCCGAGGTGCTGGGCATGGCCGACCGGGTGCTCGTCATGCAGGAGGGGCGGCTCGTCGCCGAGATCCCGCGGGAGCGGGCCACCGAGGAGAGCGTGATGACCGCAGCGACCGGAGGGACCTCGTGATCGACAGGAACGAGGGCGCCGGAAAGCGCGGTGCCCGGGTCATGCGGCGGACGGAGGATGCCTCGTGAGCACCGTCACCGCCGGGCGGAGCACCCGGAACCTGGTGGACCTGGTCTTCCGGGCCCGCGAGCTGAGCATCGTGGCGGCACTGGCCGTCCTGGTCATCGTGACCGTGGGCGTCAACGGCAACTTCCTGTCCGAGCAGGGCGTCAAGGACATCTTCCTCAACGCCTCCATCCTGGTGCTGCTCGCCGTGGGCCAGTCCGTCGTGGTCATCACCCGCAACATCGACCTGTCCGTCGGCTCGGTCGTCGGCCTGGTGGCCTTCACCGTCGGGGACTTCCTCGCCGCCGACCACGGCAGGGGCATCGTCTTCGCGGTGGTGCTGGGCGTCGCGATCGGCGCGCTCTGCGGACTGGTCAACGGCCTGCTGGTCAGCTTCGGCCGAGTCCCGGCCCTGGTGGTGACGCTCGGCACGCTGTACGTGATCCAGGGCGTCGACCACTACATCGCCCACGGCAGGCAGATCAACGCCGTCGACCTCCCTCCGGCGCTGCTGTCGCTGGGCAACGGCACGGTGTTCGGCATCCCGTACCTGCCGATGATCGCCGTCCTGGTGATGCTGGCCGTCGGCTACTACCTGCGCTCCTACGCCTCCGGCCGGGACTTCTACGCCATCGGCTCCAGCCCGGAGGCGGCGGCGCTGGCCGGTGTGGCCGTACGGCGCCGCGTCATGGCGGCCTATCTCTTCAGCGGTGCGCTCGCCGGCCTGGCCGGGGTGCTCTGGCTCTCCCGGTTCGGCACCGTCGTCGCCGACGCCGCGAACGGCTGGGAACTCCAGGTGGTCAGCGCCGTCGTGGTCGGCGGCGTGGCGATCACCGGCGGTGTCGGCACCGTGTACGGCGCGGCCCTCGGCGCGCTGCTGCTCACCACGATCACCAGCGCGCTGGTCGTGCTCAAGGTCAGCCCGTTCTGGCAGCAGGCCATCACCGGCGCGTTGCTGCTTCTGGCGATCAGTGTCGACCGGCTGCTCGCCCTGCGGGTCGCGAGGGTACTGCGGAGGAGGAACTCCCGACATGGCTCCTGACGTGAAGTCCGCCACCGGCGCCGCGGACACGGCCGCTCCGTCCCTCGCCGGGCTGCCGGAGCGTGGCTCGCCAGGCCGCCTCCTCCGCTGGGACGTGCTGGTCGGCCTGCTCCTGGTGCTCGTCTTCATCGGCGGCTCGGTGGGATCGCCCGGCTTCGCCGGCGTCGACAACCTGTCCTTCGCCCTCGGCGACCTCGGTGAGATCGCGCTGATCGCACTGGCGATGACCATGCTGGTCGTCGCCGCCGAGGTGGACCTGTCGGTGGCCTCCGTGCTCGGCCTGTCGAGCGCGCTGGTCGGCACCCTGTGGGACGCCGGCTGGGCGATCGAGACGATCATCCCGCTGGTGGTCGTGGTCGGGGCGGTGTGCGGCCTGGTCAACGGCCTGCTGGTGACCAGGCTGGGACTGCCCTCGCTGGCGGTGACGATCGGCACGCTGGCGCTCTACCGGGGGCTGGCCTACGTGGTGCTCGGGGACAGGGCCATCGCCGAGTTCCCGCAGCAGTACGTCTCCCTCGCCGTGGAGGATGTTCCCGGTACCCCGATCCCCTATCCGGTGGCGCTGTTCGTCCTGCTGGCGATCATCACCGGCGTCGTGCTGCACGCCACCGGATTCGGCCGCTCGCTGTTCGCCATCGGCGCCCAGGAGGAGGCCGCGCTGTTCGCCGGCATCCGGGTCAAGCGCGTCAAGCTCATCCTGTTCGTGCTCTCCGGCACGGTCGCCGCCTTCGCCGGAGTGATCTTCACCCTCCGCTACGGAAGCGCCCGCGCCGACAACGGCATGGGCCTGGAGCTGGCCGTCATCGCGGCCGTCCTGCTGGGCGGCGTCGACTTCGACGGCGGCAAGGGCACCCTCGGCGGGGTGATCGCCGGAGTGCTGCTCATCGGCCTTCTCCGCAACCTGCTCATGCTCAACGACGTGTCGACGGAGATCCAGTCGATCGTCACCGGACTCCTCCTGATCATCTCGGTGATCACCCCGCGTCTCGTTGCCGTCATCGGGCAACGCCGGCGCCGTCCGTCACCCGTCCCATCGCCCACACCCCCCGCATCCTGAGGAAGCGCTTATGTTCACTGTTTCGCGAAGGTCCGCCTCGACCGCGGTCATGGCCGGCCTGCTCTCGCTCGGGCTCGTCGCCTGCGGCGGCGGCACCACCAAGGACTCGGCCGGCTCGGCGGCCTCCTCGGCCCCGGCGGCCTCGGCTCCGGCCACGGCCGACCCGAACGCGCCGCTCAAGGAAGGGCTGAAGCTCGCGTTCCTGCCCAAGCAGATCAACAACCCCTACGAGACGATCGTCGACAAGGCGGGCATCGAGGCGGCGGCCGAGTTCAAGGGCGAGGCCAAGGAGGTCGGTCCCTCCGACGCCTCGGCCTCCTCGCAGGTGTCCTACATCAACACGCTGACCCAGCAGGGCCACGACGCGATCCTGATCGCGGCCAACGACGCCAACGCGGTGTGCGGCCCGCTTCAGCAGGCCCGCACCAAGGGTGTGAAGATCGTCTCCTACGACTCCGACGCCTCCAAGGACTGCCGGGACATCTTCATCAACCAGGCCAACTCCGAGGAGATCGGACGCAGCCAGGTGAAACTGCTGTCGGAGATGATCGGCGGCAAGGGCGAGGTGGCGATCCTGTCGGCGACGGCGAACGCGACCAACCAGAACACCTGGATCGAGTTCATGAAGGACGAGCTGGGCAAGCCCGAGTACGCCGAGCTGAAGCTGGTCAAGGTCGCCTACGGCGACGACGACGACCAGAAATCCTTCCAGGAGACCCAGGGACTGCTGCAGGCATACCCGGACCTGAAGGGCATCATCTCCCCGACCACGGTCGGCATCTCCGCCGCCGCCCGCTACATCTCCGGCTCCAAGTACAAGGGCGAGGTCGTGCTGACCGGGCTGGGCACCCCGAACCAGATGCGCCAGTTCGTCAAGGACGGCACGGTGGAGAAGTTCGCGCTGTGGAACCCCAAGGACCTGGGCTACCTGGCCTCCTACGCCGCCGCGGCGCTGGCCTCGGGACAGATCACCGGCGCCGAGGGCGAGGTGCTCAAGGCCGGCAGGCTCGGCGAGCGGACCATCGGCAAGGACGGGGAGATCATCCTGGGCCCGCCCTTCGTCTTCGACAAGGCCAACATCGACCAGTTCGACTTCTGACGGACACCGCCGGGCACGGCGCGCCCGACCCGCGCGCGCCGTGCCCGGGTGGGACCGGCCGGCGTGCGTGCCGGAACGGTCGGACCGCGTACCCCCACTGGATCAGGAAGATAGGAGGAGGGGCTGCCACGGCCGTGGCCGGGGCCGCCCCGGAGCTTCGATGAGCGACATCAAGACCGCCCTGCTGGCGCAGGCCATCGAGACCCCGTCATGGGCGTACGGCAACAGCGGTACCCGGTTCAAGGTGTTCGCCCAGCGAGGGGTGCCCCGGGATCCGTACGAGAAGCTCGCGGACGCCGCGCAGGTGCACGCCTTCACGGGCGCCGCGCCGAGCGTGGCGCTGCACATCCCCTGGGACCGGGTCGACGACTACGCCGACCTCGCGGCGCACGCGTCGAACCTGGGAGTGCGGATCGGCGCGATCAACTCCAACGTCTTCCAGGACGACGACTACATGCTGGGCAGCGTGACGAGCCCGGACGCGCGGGTGCGGCGCAAGGCGACCGACCACCTGCTGGAGTGCGTCGACGTCATGGACGCCACCGGTTCGGACACGCTCAAGCTGTGGTTCTCCGACGGCACCAACTACCCCGGCCAGGACGACATCCGTTCCCGGCAGGACCGGCTGGCCGAGTCGCTGGCCGAGGTCTACGACCGGCTGGGCGAGCACCAGCGCTTCCTGCTGGAGTACAAGCTGTTCGAGCCGGCCTTCTACACCACCGACGTGCCCGACTGGGGCACCGCCTACGCCCACTGCGTCAAGCTCGGCCCCAAGGCACAGGTGGTGGTCGACACCGGGCACCACGCGCCGGGCACCAACATCGAGTTCATCGTGGCGTTCCTGCTGCGCGAGGGCAAGCTGGGCGGGTTCGACTTCAACTCCCGCTTCTACGCCGACGATGACCTGATGGCGGGGGCCGCCGACCCGTTCCAGCTCTTCCGTATCATGTTCGAGGTGGTTCGCGGTGGCGGATACACCGAGGACGTGGCGTTCATGCTGGACCAGTGCCACAACATCGAGCCGAAGATCGCCGGGCAGATCCGGTCGGTGATGAACGTGCAGGAGGCCACGGCCAAGGCGTTGCTGGTGGACCGGGCGGCACTGGCGGCGGCGCAGTCCGCCGGTGACGTGCTGGGGGCCAACGGGGTGTTCATGGACGCCTACAACACCGACGTGCGCCCGCTCCTGGCGGAGGTACGCGCCGAGCGGGGGCTGGACCCCGACCCGATGGCCGCCTACGCGCGCTCGGGGTACTTCGAGAAGATCGCCGCCGAGCGTGTCGGCGGTGCCCAGGCCGGCTGGGGCGCCTGAGACCCGCGCCTCGCACTCTGAGAACACGGTTCATTCGTTGGGGGATATTTCATGAGAACGCCGGTTGAGAAACTGCTGCAGCGGTCACGGGCGCTCGGCGCGGACCCGCGCAACACCAACTTCGCGGGCGGCAACACCTCGGCCAAGGGCGTGGCCGTCGACCCGGTGACCGGCTCCGACGTGGAGCTGATGTGGGTCAAGGGATCCGGAGGAGACCTCGGCACGCTGGCCGAGACGGGCCTGGCCGTACTGCGGCTGGACCGGCTGCACGCCCTGAGCGGTGTCTACCCGGGCGTCGAACGCGAGGATGAGATGGTCGCCGCATTCGACTTCTGCGCCTTCGGCAAGGGCGGTGCGGCGCCGTCGATCGACACCGCGATGCACGGCCTGGTGGACGCGGCACACGTGGACCACCTGCACCCGGACGCGGGCATCGCGATCGCCACCGCCGCCGACGGCGAGGCGCTGACGGCACGGATCTTCGGCGACCGGGTGGTCTGGGTGCCGTGGCGGCGCCCCGGCTTCCAGCTCGGCCTCGACATCGCCGCGATCAAGAAGGACAACCCGCAGGCCGTGGGCTGTGTCCTCGGTGGCCACGGCATCACCGCCTGGGGCGACACCTCCGAGGAGTGCGAGGCCAACTCGCTGTGGATCATCCGGACCGCCGAGGCCCACATCGCCGAACACGGCGCGGCCGAACCGTTCGGCCCGGTCAGGCCCGGCTACCGGCCGCTTCCCGAGGAGGCCCGGCGCGAGCGGGCCGCCGCGCTCTTCCCGGTGATCCGCGGCCTGGCCTCCACCGACGTGGCGCAGGTCGGCCACTACACCGCCACCGACGAGGTGCTGGACTTCCTGTCCCGCGAGCGTCACCCCGAACTGGCCGCGCTGGGCACCTCCTGCCCCGACCACTTCCTGCGCACCAAGGTGGCCCCGCTGGTGCTCGACCTGCCCGCCGAGGCTCCGCTCGACGACGCCGTCACCCGGCTGCGCGAGCTGCACGCCGCCTACCGCGAGGAGTACGCGGCCTACTACGGCCGGCACGCCACCGCCGACTCACCCGCCATGCGCGGCGCGGATCCGGCGATCGTGCTGGTGCCGGGGGTGGGCATGTTCTCCTTCGGCCGGGACAAGCAGACCGCCCGGGTGGCCGGGGAGTTCTACGTCAACGCGATCAACGTGATGCGCGGTGCCGAGGCGCTGTCGCGCTACGCCCCGATCGAGGAGAGCGAGAAGTTCCGGATCGAGTACTGGGAACTGGAGGAGGCCAAGCTGCGCCGGATGCCGGCGCCGAAGCCGCTGGCCACCAGGGTCGCGCTGGTCACCGGGGGCGGCTCGGGCATCGGCGCGGCCACCGCCCGCAGGCTGGCCGCCGAGGGCGCGTGCGTGGTGGTGGCCGATCGCGACCTGGACGCCGCGGAGAAGGTCGCCGCCGAGCTCGGCGCCAGGGCCTACCGGGTCGAGGACGTGGCGACCGCCGTGCGGATGGACGTCACGGACGAGGCACAGGTGATCGCCGCGCTCCAGGCGACGGTACTGGCGTTCGGCGGGGTGGACCTGGTGGTCAACAACGCCGGCCTGTCGCTGTCACGCTCGCTGCTGGAGACCAGCGTCACCGACTGGGACCTGCAGCACGACGTCATGGCCCGCGGCTCGTTCCTGGTCTCGCGGGAGAGCACCCGGGTGATGGTCGGCCAGGGCATGGGCGGGGAGATCGTCTACATCTCCTCCAAGAACGGGGTGTTCGCCGGGCCGAACAACGTGGCCTACGGGGCGGCCAAGGCCGACCAGGCGCACCAGGTGCGGCTGCTGGCGGCCGAGCTGGGCCAGTACGGGATCAGGGTCAACGGCATCAACCCCGACGGGGTGGTGCGCGGCTCCGGCATCTTCGCCTCGGGCTGGGGGGCCAACCGGGCGGCGGTGTACGGGGTGCAGGAGGAGAAACTGGGCGAGTACTACGCGCAGCGCACCCTGCTCAAGCGCGAGGTGCTGCCCGAGCACATCGCCGCCGCGGTCTTCCAGCTGACCCAGCTCACCCAGACCACCGGCCTGCACATCCCGGTGGACGCCGGTGTCGCCGCCGCCTTCCTGCGCTGACCCCGCTTCCCGTGGCAATCCCCGCTGAGAGGAGAACGTCTTGACCACGGCTCTGGATCGGATCGTCCCGCCCCGCACGAAGGTGGGGCTGGTCGCCGGCGGGCTGGGGGCCTACTGGCCGCAGTTCCCCGACCTGCTCCCGCAGCTCCGGCGCTCCTCCGAGCGCGTCTCGGAGCGGATGCGGGAGCTGGGGTGTGACGTCGTCGACGTCGGCTTCATCTCCGACGCCCAGGAGGGCGCGGTCGCGGCGGAGAGGCTGCGCGAGGCCGGCTGTGACATCATCGTGGGCTTCCTGACCACGTACATGACCGCGACGATGCTCCTGCCGGTCGCGCAGCGCAGTGGCGCGCCGGTACTGCTGATCAATCTCCAGCCCAGCGAGTCGATGGACCACGCGACCTTCGACACCGGTCAGTGGCTCGCCTACTGCGGGGCGTGCCCGCTGCCGGAGATGGCCAACACCTTCATCCGCGCGGGCATCCCCTTCCGGTCGGTGTCGGGGTACCTGGAGGACGAGCGGGCCTGGGCCAAGATCGGCCGATGGGTGCGGGCCGCCGGTGTGCGCGCCGCGTTGCGCCGGGGCCGCCACGGGCTGATGGGACACCTGTACCCCGGCATGCTCGACGTGGCCACCGACCTGACCCTGGTGCCGGTGAACCTCGGCGGGCACGTGGAGGTGCTGGAGTTCGACGACCTGCGGGTGCGGGTGGAGAAGGTCACCGACGCCGAGGTCAAGGAGCGCACCGGTCTGGCACGGGAGGTCTTCGAGCTGGCCGACACGGTCAACGACGAGGACTTCGCCTGGGCCGCGCGGGTCTCGGTCGGGCTGGACCGGCTGGTGGAGGACTTCGCCCTCGACAGCCTGGCCTACTACCACCGGGGTCTGGACGGGGAGATCCACGAGCGGCTGGGCGCGGGCATGATCCTGGGCTCGTCCCTGCTGACCGCGCGGGGCATCCCCACGGCCGGTGAGTACGAACTGCGTACCTCGCTCGCCATGCTGGTCATGGACCGGCTCGGGGCAGGCGGTTCGTTCACCGAACTGCAGGCGCTGGACTTCGCGCGCGGCCATGTGGAGATGGGCCATGACGGCCCCGCCCACCTGGCGATCAGCGCGCGCCGGCCGCTGCTGCGCGGGCTGGGCGTCTACCACGGCAAGCGCGGCTGGGGCGTTTCGGTGGAGTTCGACGTGGCGCACGGTCCGGTGACCACGCTCGGCCTGCTGCAGCGGCGCGACGGGACGTTCGCCTTCGTGGTCTCCGAGGGCGTCACGGTGGAGGGTCCGCTGCTGCGGATCGGCAACACCACCTCGCGGGTGGACTTCGGCTGCGACCCGGGGGAGTGGACCGACGCGTGGAGCGCCACGGGCATCTCCCATCACTGGGCGCTGGGCATCGGCCACCGGCTGGCCGAACTGCGCGCGGTCGCCGACCTGCTCGGCATCGAGGTCGTCCACGTCCAGCCCTGAAGCGAGGCCCCGCCGGCCGCCCCTCCCGAGGGAATGACCACTCCACCGGGCGGCGGCGCGGCCCGCGACTTCGGGGAGAGCACCCCGCGCGGGGGTGAACCACCCGGCACCCAATCGACGTCGACCCCGGATCCTACGGTCCGGGGTCCATCCGCCCACGCCCGAGAACACCTCTGCGACCCCGGGGAGAAGCGACACCTTGACCGTCCTCCCCGCGGCTGAGGCCGGGGAATTCCGGCCCCCGCGGGCCGGGATTCCCGATCCACCGGCAACCGCCCGGCCGGCCTGAGCCGGCCGGTTCCCACGTCGCGTCCACAGGCGTCTCACCTCTCCGCCAATCCGTCGATCACACCGCGGCGGCCTGTCAGCGCCACCGCCGAACCCCTTACCGAACCGCGCGGCGCCGCGCCGTGCTTCCGCACCCCCCAGAGCCAGAGCTCGGGGTCTCCACGCTCAAGGAGATTCGATGAGTAACGACAGCGCCCGGCACGTCCGGTTCACCCGTAGGCGCCTCCTGCAGGCCGGGGCCCTCGCCGGAGCGGTCACCGCGGTCGGCTGGAGCTCCCTCCCGGGCGCGGCCACCGCCCGGACCTCCGCTCAGATCCTCGGCAAGGACAAGGACCTCACCGGTTGGTTCGCCAACCCGGGCCGCGACGTACAGCCCAGGTTCCGCTGGTGGTGGCCGGACGCGAAGGTCGATCCCGCCGAGATCAGGCGCGAGGTCGACCAGATCGCCGACGCCGGCTTCGGCGGCGCGGAGATCGCCGCCGTCCACCACAGCATCAAGGACAAGTCGGTCCTCGATGTGGCGGCCAACGGCTGGGGCACGCCGGCATGGAACGCCGCCGTCGAGGCCGCTCTCGACCAGGCGGCCAAGCGCGGGATCACCATCGACATCACCCTCGGGCCGAGTTGGCCCGCCGCCGTTCCCACCATTACCGCCGACAGCCCCGCCGCGGTCAAGGAGCTCGCCTACGGCACCGCGACCGTCGCGGCCGGCGCGGCGTACAGCGGTCCCGCCCCCGCTCCCGCCGTCGCCGCCGCCCCCGGCGTCACCGTGCAGAAGCTCATCCTCGTCCAGGCGGTCCGGGTCGACACGGCCAACTCCACCCGTAAGGAGACCGGGCTCGACGCCGCCTCCGTCCAGGACCTGACGGGCCAGGTCGCCGACGGGCAGCTCAGCTGGACCGCCCCGGCCGACGGGCAGTGGGTCATCCTGTCGTACTGGGAGCGCGGCTCCGGTCAGCGCCCCGAGTCCGACCCGCACACTGACCCGCTCTCCTACGTCGTCGACCACTTCAGCCGGGCCGGGACTCAGGCGGTGATCGACTTCTGGGAGGCCAACCTGCTGACCCCCCGGATCCGCGAGCTCCTGAAGAAGGCCGGTGGCGCCCTGTTCGAGGACTCCATCGAGTTGGAGACCGACGCGCTCAACTGGACGCCGGACCTGCCCGCCGAGTTCGAGCGGCGCCGGGGCTACCCGCTCCACCGGTACCTGCCGGTGATCGTGCGCAACAACGAGAACCCGGTCTACTCCTACGAGGCGGAACTGACCCGGCAGGTCCGGCATGACTTCTGGGAGACGGTCTCCGACCTCTTCAACGAGCACCACTTCACGATGCTCCGCGACTGGGCGCACACGATCGGCATGGGGCTGCGCGCCCAGCCGTACGGGCTGGAGACCGACGCGATCGCGTCCGCCGCCATCCTCGACGTCCCCGAGGGCGAGTCGCTGGGGTTCAAGAACCTCGACGACTACCGGGCACTGGCCGGCGGCCGGGACATGGCGGGCCGGATCGTGCTGTCCTGTGAGGCGGGAGCGTACCAGGGCGGTGCCTACAACACGACGTGGGAGAAGTTCCTGCGGACCATGGGCGGCGCGTACGCGGCCGGCCTGAACCAGACCTACCTGCACGGCTTCTCCTACGCCTCGGCCCCCGGCGTCAACTGGCCGGGCTATGCGGCCTTCACCCCGTACAACGGCGGGGTCGGCTACTCCGAGTCGTGGGGCCCTCGCCACCCGACCTGGCGGCACGTCCGCGATGTCTCCGGCTACCTGAGCCGCGTCCACCAGGTGATGCAGGCCGGAACGGTCAGGGCGGACGTGGCGGTCTTCCGGCAGAAGGGCTACACCAAGACCGGGATCGGTGCCAACTGGTTCACCGCCAGCGGCATCCCGCTCGGCTGGACCCACCAGTTCCTCAGCGCCCCGCTGCTCGACCTGCCGAGCGCGACCGTGTCCGGAGGCCGGCTGGCGCCCGGCGGGCCCGGGTACAAGGCGCTGTTCGTCGAGGGCGACCTGTTCGCCGGCGGCGACCGCACGCTCCCGGTGGTCGTCGCCGAGAAGCTGCTCGGTTACACCAGGGCGGGGCTGTCGCTGATCTTCCTTGGCGACTGGTCGGCGGCCAAGGTGCCAGGCGTGGCCAAGGAGGGCGAGAACGAGCGGCTGCGGACGATCCTCGCCGAGCTGTTCGCCCAGCCCAAGGTGCGCGTCGTGGCGGACAAGGCGCGGGTGGGCGAGGCCCTGGCCGAGCTGGGACTGCGGCCGGACGCGATGTACGCGCAGAGCTCGACCCTGCTCAACGCCCGCCGGGTCGCCGACGGTGTGGACTACTACTACCTCTGCAACGGCAAGCACGCCGAGACCGTGAAGCCGCCGGTCGCCGCGATCGACCACGAGATCTCGCTGACGCGCACCACCCGCGACGCGGTGCCGTACCGGCTGGACCTCTGGACCGGTCAGGCCGATCGGATCGCCGCCTACACCGAGGACGGTGACCGGGTCCGGGTCAGGGTGGCCCTCCAGCCGAGCCAGGCCGTTGTCATCGCGCTCGGCAAGCCCGGCCTGTTCGGCACCAAGGGGGGCCGCCGCCAGAACGCCGTCACCACCACCGCCGATGAGGTCCGTTTCATCGACGGAGAGCTGATGGTGCGCGACACCCAGGCCGGGAGCTACCAGACCGTCCTGTCCAACGGCCGCACGGTCACGACCGTCATCGAGGCCCTGCCCGAGCCGATGACGCTGACCACGTGGCGGCTGGAGGCCGAGGACTGGAAGCCGGGCGCCTCCGCCACCGAGACGGCCGTCGCCACATGGAAGCCGGCGCTCGACGCGCTCAAGCCATGGCCGCAGATCCCCGAGCTGGCGGACGTCTCCGGCATCGGCCGCTACACCGCCGTCGTCGAGCTGGGCGCCGGGTGGACCGGTGGGCACGGTGCCTACCTGGAACTGGGCGAGGTGTTCGACACCTGCCGGGTGACGGTCAACGGCAGGCGGCTGCCCCCCGTCGACCTGATCAACCCGGTGGTGGACCTCGGCGCGCACCTGCGCCGCGGGCGCAACACCATCGAGGTCGAGGTGGCCACCACGCTGAACAACCGCCTGCGCGTCGCCGACCCCGGCGTCTACAGCGGCATGCCCCGCCAGAACTACGGCCTGATCGGCCCGGTCCGGCTGGTCCCCTACGGTCAGGCCCGCGTCTCCGGCACGTGACGCCCGCTCGACGGAGGGCACCGTCCGGGCCCGCACGGCGGACACCGTGACGCTCTACGCCGTCGGCTCCGGGACCTGGACCTTCCCGGCCGTCGCCATGGGCTGATCCTCCACCTGCCCGGATCTCTCCGCCCGGGACCACGCGTCCCGGGCGGAGAGGTCCGCGGTTCCGGGGAGCGTCTCCGCGGGCCCGACGGAGACGGCCGAGGAAGGGGTGCGCTCGCGCACGTCCTCGCTGCGGATCGCCATCACAGCGGGCGGGCTGCCCAGGTCACCGTACCTGGCGGCGACGGCGGCGGTGATCGCCCGGCAGGCGTCGGCGACCGTCTCCTTCGAGGAGCCCGGCGGCTGACCGGCCGACAGGTGACCCAGCAGCGCCGCGAACCGCAGCTCCTCGGCCGCCGCGCGGGGAATCCCGTCGTCGGACGGCGGCAGGGGCCGGTCCAGCCAGAACACCCCGCCGCGCAGGAACGCGGGATATGTCACCTCGTCCCGCTGGAGCGTGCGCACCGAGTCGACCAGTAACCGCCCGAACTCCGTCAGGTCGGTATCCGGTGGCAGGTCGGTCGTGACCAGCAGCGAAACCCTCAGTGCGTTGACCATGAGCGGTTATCCCTCCTTGAGGTGGCTCATAGTAGGGGGCGCCACCGACAGTTACGGTGCGGCTGGTGAATCGTGGCGAGTCCGGGTTTCGATCAGAGGGCCGCAGGTACCGGTGGATCACCGCTCGCGGTCCCGCGCCGACGGTCAGAGTGGCCTGGGGGCGGGCAGGGTGATCCTGTCGACGGCCTCGCGGCGGCGCCGTTCGGGACGGCGGTCGTAGCGGGCCGTGGTGGCGGGGGAGGAGTGGCCGACGAGGGCCTGCGCGGTGGCCAGGTCCACCCCGGCGTCGAGCAGCTCGCCGATGAAGGTGCGCCTGAAGTCGTGCGGGGTACGTGCCCCGGCGCCGGCCTCGGCCAGGCGCCTGGCCAGGATGTCGGCGACCGCCTGGCCGGTCATGGGCGCTGGCCCGCGGTCCCTGGTCCGCAGCCGGCCGAACTTGCTGATGGGGCAGAACAGGGCACCCGCGGAGCGGCCCCGTACGGCCAGCCAGCGTTCCATCCTGGCCACGGCCTCGGTGGTGAGGTAGACCATCCGCTCCTTGTCGCGCTTGCCGCGCACCCGCAGCGAGCGGGAGCCGGGGTCGTAGTCGCCCAGCGCGAGCCCGGAGATCTCGGCGCGGCGGCAGCCGGTGGAGTAGAGCACCGCCAGCAGGGCGGCGTCGCGGACCCCCGCGGCGGAGTCGTCGCGATCGCAGGCGGCCAGCGCGGCGCCCACCACCTCAGGCGGGACGTGCTGGCCCGTTGGCAGGCGGGTGTGCTCGACCGTCGGCAGGTCCGCGGCGCGCTGGTACTCCTCGGCGGTCATCAGGCCGAGCCGCCAGGCCTCGCGCAGCACCCTGCGCAGCGCGACCAGGTGCTTGTTGACGTACGAGGGGGACCAGCCGCGCTCGGTCATCAGGGCGCGGATGCGTACCGTGTGCTCGTAGCGCAGCAGGTGCCAGGGCTGGCCCGCGCCGCTGGAGACCTCCTCGCCGGAGACGAGCGCCGCGAGCCTGTCGAGACAGCCGCGCATGGTGCGGCGGGACTCGGCGCTGGTCAGGGAGTCGAGATACACCCGGTAGGGGTCTCGTGCGGGCTCGATGGACGGGCCGGGCGAGACGGGGACGGCTGGCACGCTCACCGTGCCGACCCTACCGGGCGTCATGAATCCACGTCGTGAAGGCGCGGGCGCGAGATTCCATTCCCGCCGGATAGGAGGAAGGATCGCGGTATGACGGACGGACGAGTGACGGCGGTCAGCCGTAGCGCCACCCACACCTTCGGCAAGACCACGGAACCCGTCATCCGGCTGCTGGCCGGGCTGGGCGTGGAGGGGGACGCGCACCTCGGGGTGACCGTGAAGCACCGGTCGAGGGTGGCGCAGGATCCCACCCAGCCCAACCTGCGCCAGGTCCACCTGATCCAGGCCGAACTCCACGACGAACTGCGGGCCGCGGGTTTCTCGGTGGCCGCCGGAGAGCTGGGGGAGAACGTCACCACCCGGGGCGTCGACCTGCTGGGCCTGCCGGTGGGGACGCTGCTCGGACTGGGGCGGGAGGCGGTGGTGAAGGTGACCGGGCTGCGCAATCCCTGCGGGCAGATCGAGGGTTTCCAGAGGGGCCTGCTCAAGCAGGTGGTGGGCAGGGACGAGAACGGCGAGCCGGTCCGCAGGGCCGGGGTGATGGGCGTGGTGGTGGCGGGCGGTGAGGTGCGGCCCGGCGATCCGATCGAGGTGGAGCGGCCATCGCCCCCGCACCGGCGCCTGGACCGCGTCTAGGTCCATAACGCCATGTCGCAGCCGATAAGTGTGTGGTTGGCTGTCCCCAATGGACATCTCATCGCGCGCTTCCGCCTACCTTCGGGCATATGACGAGCAGCTCCGGGCCCGGCCGATGCCGGGTCGCACGGCCGAGAGGATCGGGCCGCTGCTGAGGGTCGTGTCGAACGGCCACGGCCAAGGTTTCCTGACATATCGCGACCTTGGTGGTTTGGAGGGTGTCGAGCTGGACGCCTTCATCGCGCGCCAGCGGGACTTCTTCACCCGGGTCGGGCGCGAGGTCGAGTGGAAGTACCACGGTTACGACCTGCCCGCCGACCTGCCCGAGCGGCTCGCGGCGGCCGGGTTCGAGGCGGGGGAGCGGGAGACGCTGCTCGTCGGCGAGGCCGGTGAGCTGGCCGGTGCCCACGTGCCACCCGCCGGGGTGCGGCTGCGCGAGGTGGCGGGGCGGGATGACCTGGAGCGCATCCGCGAGCTGGAGGAGACGGTCTGGGATGCCGACCACGGCTGGCTGCCCGGCATGCTGGAGCGCGAGCTCGCCGGCCCTGGGGATCCGTGCACGGTGGTGATCGCCGAGGCGGGCGGGCAGGTGGTGTGCGCGGCATGGGCGCGTTTCCACGAGGGCACCGACTTCGTCTCACTGTGGGGCGGCTCGACCCTGAAGGAGTGGCGGGGCAGGGGTATCTACCGGGCGATGGTGTCGTACCGGGCGGAGCTTGCGGTGGCACGAGGTTTCCGCCTGGTGCAGGTGGACGCCTCCGATGCCAGCCGCCCGATCCTGGCCAGGCTCGGCCTGGAGGCGATCACGACGACGACGCCGTACGTGTGGGTGCCGCCGACCCTCTGACCTGGCGTCGCCCGCGATCTGGCCCGCTGGAAGCAATATGAGGTGAGTTATTTGATTCTGGTAGCTTGGCGCGGATCAACTGGATCAAGACGAGATCGCGCCGTCGCGACTCGCGGCTCGCGACGAGAGGACACGCATGTCCGAGGTGCTAAGTCGGCGCGCGCTCAACCGGGCCACCCTGGAGCGGCAGCTGCTGCTGGCCCGCGCCGAGTCGTCCGCGTTGGAGGCGGTCCGGCACCTGTACGGCATGCAGGCCCAGGCACCCAACCCTCCCTACGTCGGGCTCTGGACACGCCTGGCCGGGTTCACCCACGGCGACCTCGCCCGGTTGATCAACGAGCGCCAGGTGGTGAGGCTGGCGCTGATGCGCTCCACCATCCATCTGGTCACCGCCGACGACTGCCTGGCGCTTCGCCCGCTGCTGGGGCCGACGCTGGCGCGGGGCCTGCGGGGGGGCATGCACGGCAAGGGCCTGGCCGGCGTGGACCTGGACGAGCTTGCCGTCACCGGGCGCAAGCTGGTGGAGGAACGTCCTTTGACATTCCGTGAGCTCGGGGTGCTGCTGCAGGAGCGGTGGCCGGATTCCCCGGCCGCCGCCCTGGTCGCCGGGGTGCGCAACACGCTGGCGCTGGTGCAGGTCCCGCCGAGAGGGATCTGGGGGGTGGGCGGCCAGGCCACCCACACCACCGCGGAGGCATGGCTGGGTCGGCCCCAGGACGAGCGGCCCTCCGCCGAGGAGGCGATCCGCCGCTACCTCGCCGCCTACGGTCCCGCCACGGTGATGGACGTTCAGCAGTGGTCGGGCATGACCCGCCTGGGGGAGATCGTTCGCGGGATGGGCCTGCGGACCTTCGCGACCGAGGACGGCGCGGAGCTGTTCGACCTGCCCGAGGCGCCGCGCCCCGGCCCCGAGACCCCTGCCCCGGTGCGCTACCTGTCGGAGTTCGACAACACGCTGCTGTCGTTCGCCCCGCGGACCAGGACCCGGATCACGGAGGAGGAGTATCGGGGGCGGATCTTCACGATCAACGGCATCATCAAGGCGACGGTGCTGGTCGACGGCTTCGTGCGGGGCATGTGGAAGGTGACGGGGAAACGGGGCGAGGCGATCCTGGAGGTGGAGCTGTTCGCGCCGGTGAGCGCGGGGGAGCGGGCGGACCTGGAGCTGGAGGGAGCACGCCTGCTCGACTTCGTCGCCCCTGAGGCGTCAGCTCGCGACATCCGCTTCCGCGAGGCCTGACCGCGCCGCTTCCGCGAGGTCGCGCCGGCCGATGGGCCAGGTGGGCGGTGTCCTTGACCGGGCGAATCAGGCCAGGGTCTGCACTGCCGGGGCGAGGGCGTCCCAGTGCCGTGGGCCGATCGGCCGGGGTCGATGGTTACCAGGCCAATTCTGGAAATTGGCCGTTCTCCCGGCGGGAGGGATGCTCGATGATGTGCCCATGATCTCTATCAGTGCCCTCGCGGGCATCGCCGTGGTCGCCCTCGGCCTGGTGCTCACCCCCGGCCCCAACATGATCTACCTGGTCTCGCGGTCCGTGACGCAGGGGCGCTGGGCCGGGCTGATCTCGCTGGCGGGCGTCGCGGCGGGCTTTCTGGTCTACCTGCTGGCGGCGGTGGCCGGGATCGCCACGATCTTCGCGGTGGTGCCCGCCGTCTACACGGCGGTCAAGCTCGCGGGCGCCGGGTACCTGCTCTGGCTGGCCTGGAAGACGATCAGGCCCGGCGGTGAGCCGATCTTCGCCCCCGGCACCCTCCCGGTGGACCCGCCGCGCCGGCTGTTCTCCATGGGGTTGGTCACCAACCTGCTCAACCCCAAGATCGCCATTGTGTACGTGTCGGTGCTGCCGCAGCTCGTCGATCCGGCCCGGGGCGACGTCGGCACGCAGAGCCTCCTGCTGGGAGCCATCCAGATCGTCATCGCCCTGTCGGTCAACGCGATGATCGTGCTGACCGCGGGCTCGGCCGCGACCTTCCTCGCGCGGCGGCCCACCTGGATGCGCGTGCAGCGCTACTTGACGGGCACCGTGCTCGTGGGCCTCGCCATCCGCGTCGCCGGCGACCGCTCGCCCGCCGTGGCCGCCTAGGGGCCGTTCTCGCCGGTGCCGGCCCGTCGCTCTCGTCCGGGTACGCCTTGGGGCCCGGCCCGGGGTGGCCCCTCCGGCACGTGACACCCGGGCCGCCACGCGCTCACGCGTGCGCTCCATGTCGTGGTCGGCCGCACGGTGTGCCTGGCGGGAACCGCCCGGATGCGGGGCGAGACGGGTCCGGCCGGGGGGCCGCGCTCCGGTTCTCAGCCGTGACTGAGGTCGACGACGCAGAAGACGTTGCCCTCGGGGTCGGCGAGGACCACGAAGTCGGGGTCGTCCGGATAGAGGTCCCAGTCGACGCGTTCGGCCCCCAGCGACACCAGTCGCTCCACTTCGGACGCCTGCCCGGCGGCGTCGGGGACGAACAGGTCGAGGTGCGTCCGGGGATGACGGCGCACCGGCGTCCTGCTGATGTCCAGTGCCAGCGGGACGCCGTCACCCTCCACCGGGTCGATCACGGTCCAGTCGTCCCCGGTCTCGCCCTCGCGCGGCGCGTAGTCCAGCGCCCGCGTCCAGAACCCGACGGCACGTCGCATGTCGGTGACGCCCAGCACCACCTGTCCGATCCTCACCATGTGCCGATCCTGGCAGGGATTCCCGGCAGGGGGGAACCCGGAGGGTCCGGGCCGCGACCGTGCCCGGGACCCTCTCCCGGTTCGCGGCCGTTGACGCGAACACGGCCACCGGGCTCGGTCGCGGACGTGCCTCCGGATGTGTTCCCCGGTGTTCGAGGAAGACGCGGACCTCTCGTCAACCGGGGTTGACGGAGGGTTGGTGTCAACCTATATTGACATTCACGGGCGGTGCGCGGGCGCCGAGACGGTTTCAACGCGTGGCCGTATACGGGCCGTGGCCGTTTCGCCGCCCCCTCGGCGGGTGGCGTGCCATCGCGCCCGCTCCCTCATCCGATCAAGGAGGTTTGTGATGTCCGTTGACGTCGTGATCGCCGGTGGTGGCCCGAACGGGCTGATGCTGGCCTGCGAGCTGAGCCTGGCAGGTGTCCGCCCGGTGCTGCTGGAGCGGCTGCCGGAGCCGGGCGAGGAGCCCAGGGCCAACGGACTGGTCGGGCGGGTGGTCCAGGTGCTCGACAGCCGGGGCCTGTACCGGCGGTTCACCGGTGCCTCACACCCCCCGGTTCCCGCGCCGTTCTTCATGTTCGGCGGCATGCACCTGGACCTGAGCGCGCTGGACCCCGGCCCGCTGCACATCCTCCCGATCCCGCAGCGCCGCCTGGAGCAGCTGTTACAGGAGCGGGCGCTGGAGCTCGGGGTGGAGATCCGGCGCGGCCACGAACTGGTGGACCTGGCGCAGGACGGGGACGGTGTCACGGTCGCCGTCCACGCCCCCGGCGGAGACTACGAGCTGCGCACCCGCTATCTGGTCGGCTGCGACGGAGCCCACAGCGTCGTACGGAAGCGGGCCGGTATCGGCTTCCCCGGCGCCACCGCCGAGGACGTCGTGTCGCGCAGCGCCCACGCCGTCCTGCCCGCCTCCGCGCTCGATCCCGCGACCGGCGAGCTGCTGCTGGCCGGGGCACGCTGGAGGCCGTTCATGTTCCACCGAACCGCACACGGCGTGTTCGCCCTCGCGTCGTTCGAACCGGGCGTGCACCTCGTGACCACCATGGAGTGGGGGCGGGGGCGGATCGACGAGCGGGTGCCGATGACCCTGGAGGAGTTGCGTGACAGCGTGCACAGGGTGCTCGGGGCCGACCTGCCGATGACCCCGCCGGCGAGCCGAGGCCCCCATGTGCTCCGCCGCCTCACCGGCGGCAACACCCGCCTGGCCGACCGCTACCGCGCCGGTCGCGTGCTGGTGGCCGGGGACGCCGCGCACGTCCACTCCGCGGTCGGCGGTCCCGGGCTCAACCTCGGCCTGCAGGACGTTGTGAACCTCGGCTGGAAACTCGCCGCCGAGGTTCACGGCTGGGCGCCGCCGGGACTGCTCGACACCTACCACGGCGAACGGCACCCCGTGGGCCGGCGGGTCGTCACGCACACCCGGGCGCAGGCCGCCCTGCTCGCCCCCGGCGAAGAGGTCACCGCGCTGCGCGAGCTCTTCGCCGAGCTGCTCGAACACAAGGAGAACCGGCGGCACATCGCCGAGCTCATGGCGGGTTCGGACATCCGCTACGACATGGGGGATGCCTGCCCGGTGCCGCACCCCCTCCTCGGCCGCCCGGCACCGGACCTCTCCCTCGCCACGGACGCGGGCGCCGTGCGGCTCGCGGACCTGACGCACGGCGCCCGGCCGCTCCTCCTCGACCTCGGTGGGGGCGACGAGCTGGAGGAGACGGCGGCGGGCTGGAAGGACCGGGTGGACGTCGTCACCGCCACTTCCAGCCGGCGGGTCCCCGCCGGGCTGCTGATCCGCCCGGACGGCTACGTCGCCTGGACGTCCCCTGACGAGGAAACGGGCGATCCCGTGAGCCTCGGCCTACGGGAGGCGCTGGCCACCTGGTTCGGCGTCCCCGCGTAGGTCTTCTCGTTCCGCGCCGCCCACCTGACCCTCGCCTGCCCTATCTCGACCCTGGCCCAGCGGTGGTTGCCGTTCGACATCCACACCCCGCCCCTGCGCCTCGCGGGCACCCCGTAGCCGCCGAACGCCCTCCGCGGCTCTCACTGTCGCCGGCGAAGTCCGTGCCGTAGCGTTCCACGCGTGACACCCACCCAGCTGCGCGCGTTCGCCACAGTGGTACGGCTCGGTTCGGTAAAGCTGGCGGCGGGGGAGCTGGAGGTGTCGGAGGCCGCCGTCTCGCTGCACATCGGCCAGCTGCGCAGGGAACTCGGCGACCAGTTGTTCACGCGGACGGCCTCCGGGCTCGCCTTCACCCCCGGCGGCCTGCGGCTGGCGAGCCGCGCGACGGAGATGCTCAGCCTGCAGGAGCGCACGATCGTCGAGGTGGGCCAGGCGGCCCGTGGCCGGCGGTTGCTGCGCGTCGCCGCGTCGAGCCTGTTCGCCGAGTACGCGGCTCCCGGCCTGATCGAGCTGTTCGCCGGCCGGGCCGCCGACCTCGATGTGGAGCTGAGCGTGCACGACCCGCGGAAGTTCGGCGCCCTGCTGCACTCGCGGGCGGTGGACGTGGCGATCGGGCCCAGGACGGGCAACCTGGACGAGTCGCTGGCGTGCCGGCCGTTCCTCAACTATCAGGTGATCGTCGTGTCCGGCCCGGACCATCCGCTCGCCGGGCTCGACGCCGGCGCCCACCAGCTGCGCGAGGAGACCTGGCAGCTCGGCCCGTCGGCCGCGGCGGACATCGGTGCCGTTCCCACGATTCTGCGCCGGGTCAGCGTGCCCGAGGAGCACCAGCGGATCTTCCAGAGTCACGCGGCGGCGCTGGAGGAGGTCAAGCGCAACCACGGCGTGGCACCGACGGTCTCCTTCGCGGTGGCGCGGGATCTGGCCACCGGCCGTCTCGTCCACATCGCCGGCCGCGCTCTCCGGTACGACGGTGTGTGGGCCACGCTGACCCTCGTCGAGCGTGGTGCCCCGTCGGTGGCCGCCGAGCTCGTCCGGTTCGTCACCACCCCGCGCGCCACGCAGGCCATGCTGCGCGGTCCGGGGGTGAGCCCCGGCCGGTTCCGCCCCTCCATCCACGTCACCCTCTGGAGCTAGGCCCCTTCGCCCACCGGGGTCAGGCGGCGCGCCGCGATCTTCTCCGCCGCCCTGCGAGGCACCAGCTGACCGACCCTCGCCACGGTGAGTTCCGCGGAACAGGACCTAACGGGCGGCGGAGATCTCGGCGATCACATGCCGCAGGGACCGGAAGGTGTCCGCGGGCAGCAGCCGGTCGCAGTACGGCAGGGCGGCGGCCATGGCGGCGACGCGCGGTTCGAAGCCGGGGGCGGAGGCCCTGGGGTTCATCCAGATCACCCGGTGCGCGCGCCGGCGCAGTCGCGCCATGGCGGCGGCCATGGCCTCCGGGGGGTCGCTGTCCCAGCCGTCCGAACCGATGATCACCACGGCGCCCCGTACCGACCCTCCGTGGTGGGAGGCGAGCAGAGCCCGCACGTTGGTCGCTATCCGTGTCCCGCCGAACCGGTCGGAGACCCTTTCCGTGGCCTGCTCGACGGCGACGGCCGCGGACCTGTGCGCCAGGATCGGGGTCAACCGTGTCAGCGACGTGGCGAAGGCGAACACCTCCGCGCCGGCGGCCAGCGCCAGGGCGCGCATCAGGTGCAGGTAGGCGGGCGCCTGCGCCTGCATGGACTGGCTGACGTCACAGAGCAGCACGACGCGTCGAGGCCTGTCGACCGCCCGCTCCCGCAGCAGGTGGAGTGGTTCCCAGCCGGTCCGACGGGATCGCTGGACCGTGGCTCGCACCGCGACCCTCCTGCCACGGGGGTCGGCCGCGAGTCGCCGGCTGCGCCTGGTGGGCCAGTCGGTCACCGCGGAACGCAGCCACCCGCCGAGCAGTTCCATCTCCCGCGCGTCGAGTTCCTCGAACGGCACCTCCGCCCGCCCTTGGAGGTCGCTCGGCAGGCGGTCGGGCACGGCCGGCGGGCTGTCCGACCGCTCCGCGTCGGCGACCACCGCGGGGAGCGTCGCCCAGGGCAGCGCGTCCCCTGGCCGCCGGTCCGCGAAGGCGGGCGGGAAGACGGAGACGTCGTCGTCTCCGCCGGTCACGGCGGCCCGCGACCGGCGGCGCGTGGGCGGGTCCAGGGCGAGTGCCGCGTCGCCGAACACGGCCGCGAACACCGTGTCGAAGGTGTCGATCTCCGAGCGCCGCCGTACCAGGCTGATGCGGGCGGCCCAGTACAGCCTCGGCAGCGAGTCCGGAGGGGAGGCCGCCAGCGCGTTGACGAGGTCGTCGACGGCGGTGAGACCGACCGGCACGCCGTGCTGCCGGAGCCGGACCGCCAGCGCGACGGCGAACGCCGCCCGATCGACACCCGGCGCCGGCCCGCTAGGCGACAAGGAGGTAGACGACGACGGCGACGAGGACGACGAGGACGGCGAGGACCGGAAGCACCCGCCGGTAGACGGATCCGCCGGCGACGCTCATCACGTCCAGCGGTTCGGGGTCGATCGCCGGGGCGTTCTCGCCCGCTTCCCGGGGGACCGGTTCGGGGTCCGTCCGGACGTTCCCCGCTGCGGTCCCGGCCGGAACGCCTTCGGGTTCGGAGCCCGGCGGGACGCTCGCCGGCCGCCGGTCGGCGGTGGGGGGAGCGGCGGATACCGGACTCCCGGCGACCTCGGCCGCTGCGGCCGTATCGGCGGCGAGCCTTCCTTCGAGGCAGTCGACGAACTGGCCGAGCAGCTTCCCGGAGACCTCTTTGATCATTCCGCTGCCGAACTGGGCGATCTTTCCGGAGATCTTCAGGTCGGTGTCGACGGTGACGACGGTACGTGCGCCGTCGGCCCGGAGCAGTGCGGTGATGACCGCTGAGGCGTTGCCCGCCCCTCGCGAGTCACGGCCTCTGGCGTCGATGACGGCACGGTGGTTCACCTCGTCCTTCTCGACGAACCTGACCGTGCCCGCGTACTCGGAGACGACGGGGCCGACCTTCACCCGGACCTTGCCGGAGTGGACCTCGCCCTCGACACCGGTCAGCTGGGCCCCCGGCATGCACGGGGCTATCCCCTCGAGGTCGGTGAGCACCGTCCACGCCCGGTCGATCGGAACGTTGACCGTGAACTCATTGTCAATCCTCATGAACCGCCCTTTCTACGCCGTCTTCGTGCCGTCGATCAGGCGGTCGCGCCGCAGGCGTCGCCCGGGTCGTCGAGCGCGCCGGTGATCGTGTCACGGTCGTCGGGTGTCTTCGCGATGGTGCTCAGCGTCCGGACGACGTCCTGCCTGACCAGACGGGTCGCGCCGACCGCGGACAGGGCCGCGACCCAGTCGATCGTCTCCGCCATGCCGGGGGCCTTGTCCAGGTCGAACCGGCGCACCCGGCCGATGAACTCGGTGACCGACCTGATCAGTGCCTCGTTCGCGCCGGGTACCGAACGGCGCAGGATCTCCACGGCCCGCTCGGCCTCGGGAAAGTCGATCCAGTGGTACAGGCAGCGCCGCCGGAGCGCGTCGTGCAGGTCCCTGCTGCGGTTGGAGGTCAGTACGACGACCGGCCGGCGTTTCGCGGTGAACGTGCCGAGCTCCGGAATCGTGATCGAGGACTCGCCGAGGAACTCGAACAGCAGGGCCTCGAACTCGTCGTCGGCGCGGTCGATCTCGTCGATCAGCAGCACCGGCGGCACCGGGCCGTCGTGCCGGACGGCCCGCAGGATCGGGCGTTCCTGCAGGAACTCCGCGCTGAACAGGTCGGCGTCGGCCAGGCTGTCCCGCCGTGACTCGGCGAGCCGGATGGCGAGCAGTTGCCGCTGGTAGTTCCACTCGTAGAGCGCCTCGCTCGCGGTCAACCCCTCGTAGCACTGCAGCCGGATCAGAGGGGTGTCCAGGACGCGGGCCAGGGCCTTGGCGGCGGTCGTCTTACCGACGCCGGGTTCCCCCTCCAGCAGCAGGGGCCGGTCGAGAACCAGCGCGAAGAACAGCGCCGCGGCGGTGCCCTCGTCGACCAGGTAGTCCATCTCGTCCAGCCGCCGCCTTACCTCGTCGGCGTCGGCGAAGGCCGGGGTCACGACGCACCCTCGGCGCCGGGACCGGTTCGCGACGGTGGCGGGCGATACTCCGGGCGGCGCGAGTCGGTTGCCTGCACGTCTCTACCGCCTGTCCTTCTCCGCGTGACGTTCCCGGCAGCCCGGTCCGCAGAACCACACGTCCTCGCCGTCGACGGCCAGGTGGGGCGTGTCGGGGGAGACGGTCACCGCCATTCCGCAGACGGGGTCGACGGCCTGGATGATCGGACTCGCCGCGGCCTCGCCGCCCGCGGGAGCGGGGACGGGTACCGCCGGGGTCAGCCCGCGGGTGCGGATCGCGGCGATGATCTCGGCCAGGATCGACACGGCGATCTCGTGCGCGGTGCGGGCCCCGATCTGGAACCCGGCCGGTGAGCTGATCCGGGCACGCTCGGTCTCGGTGAGTCCCATCTCCGCCAGCACCGCCGCGCCGCGCCGGCGGCTGGCCACCAGGCCGACGAGCCCGACCCCGGCGTCCAGTGCCGCGCGGATCGCGGCGGTCTCACCGCGCCCGTGGCCGGTCACCACGGCCGCGGTGGCGCCCGCAGGCCCCTGCCCGTCCGCCGCCCGCCGGACGGTGAGGTCCAGCGGGCCGGCCAGCTCGGCCAGCGCCTCGGCGATCGGTGACTCGCCGGCGACCCAGATCACCGGTGGCGGCAGCAACGGCTGGAGAAAGATCTCCAGTGCGCCGCCCGACAGGCAGGGGTTCACCACGACCTGGGCGCCGGGGGAGTCGGGGAAGGCCGGCTCGCCCTCCGGCAGCACCCGCAGCAGCACCGAGCGGCCGTCCCTGAGCGCGCCGAGAGCCGCCGTGCGCACGGAGCTCTCCGCGCACCGGCCGCCGACGAAGCCCTCGATGGACCCGTCGGGCAGCACGATGGCGTCGTCGCCGGCGTTGACCGAGGTCGGGTAGTGGGCGCGGACCACGAGCGCGTGGACGAACGGGACGCGGTCCGCGGCCAGTTCTCTCATTCGCACCGAGATACCGGAAGGCATGGACGCTCCGATTCGGTCAGATCGGCGGCTGCGGTGCGCCGCGCATGGCGTCCCACACTCGGGAGGGGGTGAGCGGCATGTCGGCGTGGCGGATGCCGAACGGTTTGAGGGCGTCGACGACCGCGTTGACGATCGCCGGAGGGGAGCCGACCGTCGCCGACTCGCCGACGCCCTTCGCGCCGATCGGGTGATGGGGCGAGGGTGTCACGGTGAATCCCGTCTCCCAGTCGGGAACCTCCAGCGAGGTCGGGATGAGATAGTCCATGAGCGACCCGCCCAGGCAGTTGCCGTCCTCGTCGAAGGCGATCATCTCCATCAACGCCATGCCGACGCCGTCGGTGAGACCGCCGTGCACCTGCCCCTCGATGATCATCGGGTTGATCTGGGTGCCGCAGTCGTCGACCGCGATGAACCGCCGCACCTTGACCTGGGCGGTGCCCGGGTCGATGTCGACGACGCAGATGTAGGCGCCGTGCGGATAGGTCAGATTCTCCGGGTTGTAGCAGATCTGTGCCTCCAGCCCGCCCTCGACGCCCTCGGGCAGGTCTCCCGCGCCGTGCGCCCTCATGGCGATGTCCTGGATCGTCACGGACTTTCCAGGGTCGCCCTTGACGTGGAAGGCCCCCTTGCGCCATTCCAGGTCGGCGACGGAGACCTCCAGCATTCCCGAGGCGATGAGCCGTGCCTTGTCGCGTACCTTGCGCGCCACCAGGGCCGCGGCCGCACCGGAGACCGGGGTGGAGCGGCTGCCGTAGGTGCCCAGGCCGAACGGCGTCTGGTCGGTGTCGCCGTGCACGACGTCGATGTCGGCGGGCGGGATGCCGATCTCCTCGGCGACGATCTGCGCGAAGGTCGTCTCGTGGCCCTGCCCCTGGGTCTGCACGGACAGTCGCACCACCGCCTTTCCGGTCGGGTGGACGCGCAGCTCGCAGCCGTCGGCCATGCCCAGGCCCAGGATGTCCATGTCCTTGCGCGGGCCAGCGCCGACCGCCTCGGTGAAGAAGGAGACGCCGATCCCCATCAGCTCACCGCGGGCCCGCCGCTCGGCCTGCTCGGCGCGGAGCTCGTGGTAGCCGGCGATCTCCATGGCCCTGCGCATGGTCGGCTCGTAGTCGCCGGAGTCGTAGACCCAGCCGGTCTTGGTGCGGTACGGGAACTGGTCGGGCTGGATGAAGTTCCTGACGCGCAACTCGACCGGATCCATCTCCAGCTCGTAGGCCAGGCAGTCGACGATGCGCTCGATGAGGTACACGGCCTCGGTGATGCGGAACGAGCAGGCGTAGGCGACGCCGCCGGGCGCCTTGTTCGTGTGGACGGCGGTCATCCTGCAGTACGCCGCCTGAAGGTCGTAGCTGCCGGTGAACACGCCGAAGAAGCCGGCCGGATACTTCACCGGGGCGGCGACGCCGTTGAAGGCGCCGTGGTCGGCGAGCACGTTGGTGCGGACGGCCAGGATCTTTCCGTCCCTGCTCGCCGCGATCTCGCCGCGCATGATGTAGTCGCGGGCGAAACCGGTGCTCGTGAGGTTCTCCGAGCGGTCCTCCATCCATTTCACCGGCTTGCCGGTGACGATCGACGCCACGATCGCGCAGACATAGCCGGGATAGATTGGAACCTTCCCCCCGAAGCCACCGCCGATATCCGGTGCGATGACCCGGATCTTGTGCTCGGGCAGGCCGGCGACGATCGCGTACAACGTGCGGTGGGCGTGCGGCGCCTGGGTCGTGGACCAGAGTGTCAGCCTGCCGTCGATCCGGTCGTAGTCGGCGACGCACCCGCAGGTCTCCATCGGCGCGGGGTGTACGCGAGGATAGACGATGTCCTGGCTGACGACGACGTCGGCTGTCGCGAACACCGCCTCGGTGGCCGCCTCGTCACCGGTCTCCCAGTCGAAGACGTGGTTGTTCTCCTTGCCCTCCAGGTCGTCGCGGATGACGGGGGCGCCGGGGTCGAGGGCCCTGCGCACGTCTGTCACCGGTTCGAGGACGTCGTACTCGACGTCGATCAGCTCCAGCGCGTCGCGCGCCGCGTAGTGGTCCTCCGCCACGACGAACGCGACCTCCTGGCCCTGGAAGCGGACCTTGTCCGTCGCCAGCACGGCCTGCACGTCGCCGGAGAGGGTGGGCATCCAGGCCAGCCCCTTCTCGGCCAGGGCGGCACCGGTGACGACCGCCTTGACCTTCGGGTGCGCCTCGGCCGCGCTGGTGTCGATGCTCACGATCCGCGCGTGCGCGACGGGGGAGCGGAGGATCGCCAGGTGCAGCATGCCCGGCAGGCGCACGTCGTCGCAGTAGCGGCCCTTCCCCCGGACGAACCGGGGGTCCTCCTTGCGCAGCATCCGGCCGTAGCCGACCGGCTTGTGGTCGTTGCTCTCGAACTCGGCGGCGAAGCGGTCGTCGGTGGTGGTCATGGCGCGCTCCCGGTGGTGGCGGCCGGCTGCGAGCCCGCCTCGTGAGCGGCGGCCCACCGGACAGAACGGACGATGGTCGCATAACCAGTGCACCGGCAGATCTGGCCGGAGATCGCCTCGCGGATCTCCTGCTCGGAGGGGTCTGGGTTGCGGTCGAGCAGGGCCCGCGCGGTCATCATCATGCCGGACGTGCAGAACCCGCACTGCAGGCCGTGGCACTCCATGAATCCTCGCTGCACGGGATCGAGTTCGCCGTCCTGTTCGAGGTCCTCCACCGTGCGTACCTCGTGGCCGCCGGCCATCGCCGCGAGCACGGTGCACGACTTGACCGGCTCGCCGTCGAGCCACACCACGCAGGTGCCGCAGTTGCTCGTGTCGCAGCCCCAGTGGGTGCCCGTCAGCCCCAGGTGGTCACGGAGGAAGTGGACCAGCAGCAGGCGGCCCTCGATCTCCCCGGTGACCTCCTCACCGTTGACGATCATCGAAACCTGCACGTCATCCTCCCTCGCTGATCCGGGCGACGGACCGCCGCAGTGCCCGCCTGGTGAGTTCCTTGGCGAGGTGGCGCTTGTAGTCGGCGCTGCCGCGCATGTCGGTGACCGGGCTGCAGCTCTCGGCGGCGAGGGCACCGGCCCGCTCGTAGAGCTCCTCGGACGGCGGCCTGCCGCGCAACGCCTCGGAGACCGCGGGCAGCCCCGTCGTGTTCGGGCCCACCGCGGCCAGGCCGACCCGGGCGTCGGAGATCACTCCGTCGGTCAGCCAGACGGCCGCGCCCGCGGACACGATCGCCCAGTCGCCCGCGCGCCGCTCGACCTTCTCGTAGGCACTCGACCCGTTCGGCCGCGCCGGGATGCGGATCTCGATCAGCATCTCGTCGTCCGCGACCGCCGTCTCGTACGGGCCGCGATGGAACTCCTCCATCGTCACGACCCGCTCCCCGGTCCGGCCGCGGATCACGCAGCTCGCCCCGAGGGTGGTGCACACGGCCGACAGGTCCTCCGAGGGATCGGCCTGGCAGAGCGAGCCGCCCAGGGTGCCTCGGTTGCGGACGATCGGGTCGGCGATGACCCGTTCGGCGTCACGGAAGATCGGAAATGCCCTGGCGAGCTCGTCCGACTCCAGCAGCTCGCGGTGGCGGGTCATCGCGCCGATACGGGTCTGCGCCGGTTCCATCCGGATGTATCCCAGCTCGCCGTGCAGATCGTTGATGTCGATCAGGTACTCCGGGTTGGCCAGCCGGAGCTTCATCATCGGGAGCAGGCTGTGACCGCCCGCGAGGAGCCGCGCCGAACTCCCCAGCCGCTCCAGCAACCCGATGGCGTGATCGACGCTGGTGGCACGCTCGTACTCCAACGGGGCCGGAACCTGCATGCGGACACCCCTCCGTCTCGTGCTCGGCAGCCCAGTGCACTCCGGCCCCGCGAAGCTGTCAACGGCCACCTAAGCATTCCCTTAATTCGCGAAAGAGGCGTCGGCCGGGGGCCCGGGGGCGGTCCGGCCGCCGCGTACCCCGAGTACGGGAGCCGGCGTGGCGGACCGGGGGATCGCCGGTGCAGGCTTCCCAGGACCGGCCGGGTCGCCGGTTCTCTCCCGGAGACGCCCGCGCCGGTCGCCGGTGTGAGGGCGTGCCGCGGAAAAGGGGGCGTTCACCGTCGGGAGGCGGTCACGCCTCCGGGGACGATCGAGGGACTACCGAATGTCCATGGCCGGCCCCGGTAAAACTCCTCTTCCGCTGTTCGAGACTCGGGCATCACAAATGTTAGCCCTATCATTTTTTTTCCAATCTTTTTCCGGCCGAAGGTGTTAAATGGGGGGGTAAAGTGCCAGGTTAAAGCGTTTTCGGCAGCCCTGGAGTTTGGGCCTTGACAGCGATTCTGTTATCGCAAACACTCAGGAAATCTCGGCGAAACAAAGCTCGGAGTTCCCCGTTCCGGGTGGCGAGTTCCCGTGATCGGAATTGTTAGCGTTAACACAAGTAATCGTCAGACATTGGCAAGCGCCATGATCACCCCCCCAGGAGCAGTGTCATGAGAAGACGATGGACAACGGCCCTCGCCATGATCTTCGCCTTCACCCTCGTCCTCGCCTTGGCCGGACCCGCGCCCGCCGCGAGCCCGATCACGACGTCCATCTACACCGCCGACCCCGCCGCGCTGGTCGTCGGCGACACCATGTACCTGTACACCGGCCACGACGAAGCGGCCCCAGGCGGCACCAACTTCGTCATGCGCGACTGGCACGTGTTCTCCTCCACCGACGCCACGACCTGGACGGACCATGGGGCGAGGCTCTCGCTGTCGAACCTCCCCTGGGCCGGTGCCGACGCGTGGGCGGGAGAGGTCGAGCCCCGCGGCGGCAAGTACTACTGGTACGTCCCGGTCAACGGCAACGGCGCGGGCTGGATGGACATCGGCGTCGCGGTCGGCGACAGCCCGCTCGGCCCGTTCACCGACGCCAAGGGCGGGCCGCTGATCAGCGACAGCACCCCGAACTCCTCGCCGCTCAACATCGACCCGACGGTCTTCACCGACGACGACGGCCAGGCGTACATCTACTGGGGCTCCTACTACGGCCTGCGCGCGGCCAAGCTCAAGCCCGACATGATCAACCTGGACGGCCCGGTGATCACTCCGGCGGGGGTGAGCAACTTCTGGGAGGCCCCCTGGATGTTCAAGCGGAACGGCACCTACTATCTCGCCTACGCCGCCAACGACTCCGGCTGCTCCCAGCCCGGCTACGCCTGCATCCGCTACGCCACCGCCACCAGCCCGCTCGGCCCCTGGACGCATCGCGGTGTCGTGCTCGACCAGGTCAGCTCGACCACCAACCACCCGGCCATCGTCGAGTTCAAGGGCCAGTGGTACATGGTCTACCACAACGCCGCGGCGCCGGGCGGGGGCAACTTCCGCCGTTCGGTCACCCTGGACAAGCTCTACTGGAACGCCGACGGCACCATGCAGAAGGTCGTGCAGACCTCCGGCGGAGGAGGCGGCCAGCCGCCCTCCGGTACCAACCACGCGCTGACCGCCACCGCCTCCACCTCGTACGTCTCTCCCTGGGAGACCCTCGGAGCGATCAACGACGGCTATGTCCCGGCGAGCTCCGCCGACCACAGCCACGGTGCGTACGGCAACTGGAACCACCAGGGCACCGAGTGGATCGAGTACCGGTGGACCACCGCCAAGAGCGTCGGCAAGGTGGCGACCTACTGGTTCGACGACGATCAGGGCATCGACCTGCCCGCCTCCTGCAAGGTGCAGTACTGGAACGGCAGCGCCTACGTCGACGTGCCCGGCCAGTCGGCCTGCGGCGTCGCGGCGAACACCTACAACGTCACCACGTTCACCCCGGTCTCGACCACCCGGCTGAGACTGAGCATCACCTCCAGAACCGGCTACTCGACCGGTGTCCTGGAATGGATGGCTCTCTAGGAGCACGCAGGCCCCCGTGTCAACCCCCCTCCGAGAGATGTGAAGCGATGCCCGTCCTCTCCCGCGCCCGGCGGTCGCTGACCGCCGCCGCCGTCACCCTGCTTCTCGCCGCGACCTCGCTCACGCTCGGCACCCCCGCCTCGGCGGTGCAGAGCATCGGACTGCCCACCTTCAGCGGGCCCGCGATCCCGGCCCCGCCCGTCCCGTACACGCCCGGCAACATGATGCAGAGCATCTACGACGCCGAGAGTTCGGGCACCGACTTCTGGATGGACCGGCTGCTGTCACGCTCCGGCAACGACCCCGCGGGCACCTGGCTGATGAGCCGGGGCCGCGCGGTCTTCATGAAGAACCACACCCCGTCCGTCATCGGCTTCGGCGGTCAGGTGGCCTACTGGGAGAGCATCTCCAACGAGCACGCCTACTCGGTGGCGATCTCGCCCGGCACGTTCACCGAGCAGCCCGCCCAGCGCTGGCAGGCGCCCAGCCACTGGAAGAGCGTGCACACCAGCGGCTCCCTGGTGGTGAACGTCACCAAGTTCATCACCCACGACAACGTCGCGGTCACCAACCTGTCGGTCACCAACAACGGTTCCGGGTCCCAGACGCTCACCCTTAAGGCGACCTCGCCGTACGCCAAGACCCCGGTGGGCACCGAGCTCACCGGCATCGTGGACGCCAAGAACAAGCTCACCACGATCTTCCCCAGGCTCTCCGGGGACGGCTTCGCCGTCAGCGGCACCGACCTGACCCGCTCGCTCACCGTCGCCGCCGGGGCGACCGTGACGACCAAGGTGGTGATGGGCTTCGTGACCGACGAGCTCCCGGCCTCGCTCACCGAGTACCAGTCGTACCGCTCGGCCACCCCCGCCGCCGCGTTCGCGACGCACGTGCGGGCCTACAACCAGTGGTGGGCGCAGAACATCCCCTACATCGACGTGCCCGAGCCCGCCATCAAGAAGAGCGTCTACTACCGCTGGTGGCTGATGCGCTTCAACCATCTGGACGCCGACATTCCCGGCCAGGACTACCAGTGGCCGACCTCGGTCGAGGGTGCCCTGGGCTACAACAACGCCATCGCGCTGACCGTGCCGATGTTCGTGGACGAGCTCAAGTACCTGCGCAACCCGATGTACTCCTACGGACCGTGGGTGTCGGCTGGCGAGGTGTCGAAGAACGGCCGCTACATGGACAACCCGGGTGATCCGGAGAACTGGTCCAACAGCTACACCCAGTACATCTCCGAGGCGGCCTGGCGCAGCTACCAGATCCACGGCGGCCAGCCCGGCATCGCGGCCAACCTCGCCCGCTACGCCGAGCAGGACGTCAAGGGCCAGCTCGCCTTCTACGACCAGGACCACAACAACCTCATCGAGTACGACTGGGGAGCGCTGACCGGCAACGACGCCGACGCCGTCTCCTTCCACTGGCGCGCCGGGCGCCTGGACCGCACCGAGTCGGCCTACGTCTACAGCAACGCCATGGCCTCGGCCTCCGCCTACGACGCGGTCGGCAACACCGCCAAGGCCAACGAGATGCGCACCATCGCCACCAACGTCAAGAACGCGATCGTCAACGTGCTCTGGAACCCCACGGCGAAGGTGCTGCAGCACCGGCATGTGTCGACCAACGCGCTGGTGCCCTGGAAGGAGATCAACAACTTCTATCCGTACTCGGTGGGCCTGATGCCCAACACCGCCACCTACCGCGAGGCGCTGCGGTTGTTCGACGACGAGACCGAGTATCCGATCTTCCCGTTCTACACCGCCAACCAGAAGGACAAGGCCGCCGCGGCGGCCGCTGGCAACCCGGGTTCCAACAACTTCTCGCAGATCAACTCGACCGTGCAGTTCCGGCTGCTCTCCTCGGCGCTGCGCAACTACCCGACCTCCTACATCACCGGTGACCACTACAAGAAGCTGCTGTACTGGAACGCCTGGGCGCAGTACGTCGGCGGCAACACCGCCTGGCCCGACTCCAACGAGTTCTGGGCCAACTGGAACCCCGGGACGAAGACCATCGACTACCGCTCCTGGATCCACCACACGATCCTGGGCAGCAGCAACTGGACGGTCGTCGAGGACGTGGCGGGCCTGCGCCCGCGCGACGACGGCAAGGTCGAGCTGTCGCCGATCGACATCGGCTGGTCGCACTTCACGGTCAACAACCTGCGCTACCGCAACAGCGACCTGACCGTCGTCTGGGACGACCCCGCCGACGGCGTCGTCCGCTACACCGGTGTCCCGCAGGGCTACTCGGTGTACGTCAACGGCACCCGGGCCCTCACCGTCGACCGCCTCACCCGGCTCGTCTACGACCCGGCCACCGGCACGGTGACCTTCCCCGGCGCCGCCGGCACCGTCGGCCACAACGTCGCGATGCCCGGCATGCAGGCGCCCACCCAGGTGGTGCAGACCGACGCCCGCGTGGTCGACATGTTCGCCAAGGCCGGGGTCAACCTCACCTCCGGCGCCGCCCCGGCCAACCTCGCCCAGGGCCGGGCCGCCACGGCCTCCTACACCGCGTCCGGAACCACCACGGCCGCGGCGGTGGACGGCTACACCATCAACGACCCGATCTGGGGCGCCAAGGGCTCGGCCAACACCCAGGACTGGTACGAGATCGACCTCGGCTCGTCGCAGACCTTCAACGACGTGCGGCTGCACTTCCGCAACGACCGCGCGGCGGGAGGCTACGCCGAACCCGCGATGTACCAGATCCAGTATCACGACGGCAGCACCTGGGTCACCGTCCCCAACCAGGCCAAGAGCCCGGCGGCGCCGGTGTCCAACTACAACCGGGTCCGCTTCCCCGCGATCGGCGCCCAGCGGGTCCGGGTGCTGATGACCCACAGGGCGGGCCTCAGGACGGGCCTCACCGAGATCAAGATCTACAATTCCGCGGGCAGCCCGCCCGCCGAGACCAACCAGGCCCCCTACGTCCTCGCCAGAAAGGATCCCGCCTACAACCAGCCCTCACAGGTGCGGCTGCTCGGCACCGTCAAGGACGACGCGCTGCCCAACGGCACCCTGAGCACCACCTGGTCGCTGGTCGGCGGCCCGGGAACGGCCGTCTTCACCGCGCCGGCCGCGGCCGTCACGCTGGCCTCGTTCACCGTCGCGGGCACCTACACGGTGCGGCTCACCGCGAGCGACGGCGCCTCCACGGCCACCTCGGACGTCACGGTCACCGTCGCCCAGGGCTCCGGCGGCGGGGGCGGCGCGGCCAACGTGGCGGGCTCCGCCACCGCGTCGGCGTCCTACACCTCCCCCTGGGAGTCGGTGAACGCGATCAACGACGGGTTCACCCCGGCGAGTTCCAACGACTCCGCCAACCCGCGCTGGGGGACCTGGCCCGAGACCGGCACCCAGTGGGCCGAGCTGACCTGGAGCCAGCCGCAGCGGCTCAACTCCGCCGAACTGTACTTCTTCGACGACAACGGCGGGGTGCGCGTGCCCGCGTCCTGGAAACTGCAGTACTGGAACGGGAGCGCCTACGCGGACGTGCCCGGCGCGGGCACGTACAACAGGGCGCTGAACACCTTCAACAAGGTCGACTTCACTCCGGTGACCACGACCCGGCTACGGGCGTCGCTGACCAGCGGCGCCGGATCCGTCGGCCTCCTGGAGTGGCGGGCCTACGCGGAGGTCCCGCAGTCGATCCGCCCGGTCCACCAGGCGACCCTGGCGGGGCAGGTCCCCACGCTGCCCACCACGGTCACGAAGGTCTACGCCAACGGCTCCCGGGTGAACTCCCCGGTCACCTGGGCGCAGATCACCCCCGCCCAGGTGGCGAACGGCGGCTCGAGCCTCACCGTGGCGGGGATCGTCGAAGGGGCGAGCACGACCGCCTCGGCCACGGTGTGGGTGCGCACGACCGGCGCGGTCAGCATCACCTTCATCGAGCCGGAGACCGTCTTCACCCCGGTGGGGGTGGCCCCGTCCCTGCCCTCGACGGTCACCGCCACCTTCAACGACGGTTCGAAGGACAACGTCACCACGACGGTGAACTGGGCGTCGATCCCCGCCTCCCGGTACGCCTCGGCCGGGACCTTCACCGTCACCGGCACCGTGCCGGGCACCTCGCTCGCCGCCCAGGCGACCGTCACCGTGGGAGGCGCCGCCTCATCCGGCTAGGCCCCGGTGTCCCACCCTCCTCCCGGGCTCAGGCCCGGGAGGAGGACCGCAAGCACGCCCACCGTTCGAGACCTGACCCCTTACGGAGGTTCGCGCATGAGACGCTGGTGGATGGCGGCCGTCCCCGCCCTGATACTCGGCTTACTGATGTCTCCGGCCGACGCGGCGGTGGCCGCGCCCGGAGACGGCAACCTGGCGGTCAACGCGACCGCGACCGCCTCCTACACCTCTCCCTGGGAGAGCATCGCGGCGATCAAGGACGACATCGACCCCCCGCAGTCCAACGACACGGTCAACCCCCGCTGGGGCACCTGGCCGCAGACCGGTGCGCAGTGGGCCGAGCTGACCTGGGCGCAGCCGCAGGCACTGCGCTCGGCACAGGTGTACTTCTTCGACGACAACGGCGGGGTGCGCGTGCCCGCGTCGTGGCGGCTGCAGTACTGGAACGGGAGCGCCTACGCCGACGTCACCGGCGCGAGCGGCTACCCGACGGCGGTCAACGCCTACAACAGGGTCGTCTTCACCGGTGTCACCACGACCAGGCTGCGCGTGCTGCTGCAGAGCGGCGCGGGCTCGGTCGGCCTGCTGGAGGTGAAGGTCTACGCCACCGAGTCACCCGGCGACGGAGGCGGCACCGGCTGGAGCCCGCCGGCCAACCTCGTCACCCCGCTCAACCAGGTCTGGCAGCACGTCGAGAGCACCTACAACCCCGGGCCCTCCGCCTTCCGCAACTACGGCTGGGACCAGGTCATGGCCAACGGCGGGAGCATCAACTACTGCGTGCGGTGGGACTCCTCGGCACCGGTCTCGGCCGCCCTGCGCGACCAGATCCACGCCTCGCTCGCCCGGCAGTTCAAGAAGTGGATGGACGTGATGGCCGGCCACAACGGCTGGCCGTACGCGAACGTCCCGGTCAAGGTGGTCGGCTGGGCCGTGCGCGACCGTGCCACCCTGCAGTGGAGCGACAACTCCGTGGACGTCTACGTCAACGACATCCGTGAGAACGCTCCCCAGTGCGCTCAGCCCTGCGGCCGGTTCTTCAACCAGAACGGCCAGTATCCCAACTGTCCCGGCGGCCTCGCGCGCCACTACGACATGTCCTTGTGGCTCACCGCGGGCATGAGCGGCGGCGCGGGCGGGGACTGGGGCCAGCGCATCGGCAGCGAGTACTACGTGAGCAACCTCAACGCCGACAACATACACATACTGCTCCATGAGATGGGGCACAGCTTCGGCCTCGACGACTTCTACGACTGGACGCCCACCGGCGTCGGAGGCTTCCTCATGAAGGCGGGAAGCGCCGGTCAGATCACCGAGTTCGACAAGTGGATGTTCCGCGACTGGTGGCGCCATCTCAAGAGCCGTTACGGCCTGTGAGAGCTCTTCGGCCGGTGCCCCTCCCCGGGGCCCGGCCGTCCTCCCCGCCTAGCCCCGCCCGATGATCCGGTCGCCGAGCCGGGCGACGAGCTGCGCGCGTACGTGCGCCGGAAGGGCGCAGCCGTGCGCGACGAGCGTGTCGAGCGAGGGCAGGTCGAGGAGCACGGCCCAGTCCTGGACGTCCTCGCAGTAGGAGACGTCGAGGTGACGGAGACCTTTCAGCGCCTGGAGCGGGGCCAGCGACCGCACGGGCGTGTTCCTGATCGACAGGTGCTCCAGCGTGCGCAGGCCCTCGATGCCGTCCAGGCCGGTCAGCGGCGTGTGCTCCAGGTCCAGCCGCGTCAGCGAGGTGAGGGCGGAGATGTCCTCGGGGACGCGGTGCAGGCGGCTGCCGGACAGGTCGAGCTCCGTCACCCCGGCCGGTGCGGCGAGGGCCGAGAGCAGGAGCGCCGGCGGCGGGAGTATCACCGGCCGGGGCTGGGCGAGCACCGGTGACCGCCCGGCGGCGGCCTCCTGCAGGACACGCCAGCGGTCCACCGGCTCGCCCAGCCCGCCGAGGCGGACGTAGCCCGAGGGCAGCCACGGCGCCAGCCGCTCGGCCACGATGTCGGCGCGGTCGCCGACGCCGACGACACCGGCCCGCAGCAGGCCGTAGTGCTCGTACGCGTGCTCGGCGGGCACGAACAGGTCCGCCACGATGTCCCCGCCCGCGACGAGGGAGCCGTCGTTGCCGGAACAGAAGATCACTCCCGCGGCGACGGTACCGAGCACCAGGTGGTCCGCCGCGCTGTGGATCGCGCGGGCCCGCAGGTCACCGGCCACCGCGAGATAGCTCTCCGAGACGTCGCCGTCGTCGAGGAGCCCCTCCACCACCAGCGAACCGATCACGATCAGCGGCGCCTTCACGTCCAACCACCCGGGAACGTAGGTGTCGCCGAGCCAGATGGTGGCCCGCTGCACGGTCCATCCTGACTCGGTCCGCTCCGCGCCGTGGGGGAAGACCGAAGGCGCCTCGCCGGGAAACGCCAGCGACCACGCCTGAGCGAACAGCAGGCCGTAGACGGGAGGCATGATGTGGTGCGGCCACTCCCCGGCCTGAGCCGGTCGCCGTAGCCAGGATCCGATCGGATGCAGCTCTTCGGCGATGTCACCGAAATAGTCCAGCGCCTCCGCGCCGGCCCCGGCTCGCTGCCGGAGCACCGCCAGCGCGTCACCAAGACGCTCCGACGCCCCGGCGAAATGCTCTTCCGTCAAATCCATGTCACATACGGTACTCACCGCAACGAATGCCGTGCGCCGTTCGAGTGACGCTCCCGGATGCCGGGCGTGTCGGAGAAACCACCGGGCGCGACCGCCCGGCGACGAAGGGCAAAGTGGATCTTCGCTGGGACCTCGGGTACCGTGCCCGGGGCCCGGAGAACTCCGGTGCGCCCCGCGAACACGAATCATTGTGACATCGGAAGGATGAACCGACATATGGACACCGGCAATCACCGGACCCTGCGGTTGCTCGTCACCGGAGGCGGAACCGGTGGCCACACCTACCCCGCGCTGACCACGGTCGCGGCCCTGCGCGACCACGCCGGCGCGCGGGGGCTCGGCCTGGACGTGCTCTGGGTCGGTACGGCGACCGGCCTGGAGGCCCGCATCGCGGCGGAGCACGGCATCCCGTTCCGGGCCATCAAGGCCGGCAAGCTCAGGCGTTCGCCCAACCCGCGTGAGCTGCTCACCAACCTCGTGGACATGTTCCGGATCCCCGTCGGCGTGCTCCAGGCGTTCGGTATCGCCGCCCGCTACCGCCCCGACGTGGTGCTGTCGACCGGCGGGTACGTCTGCGTGCCGCTGGGCGTCGCCTCCCGGGTGCTGGGCCGCCCGCTGGTCATGCACGAGCAGATCACCTCGCTGGGTCTGGCCAACCGCATCCTGTCGCGCTTCGCCCGGCGGATCGCGCTGACCCACCCCTCCTCGATCGAGCACCTGCCCGCCGGGGTGCGCGACCGGGCCGTGGTCACCGGCAACCCGGTCCGCCCCCATCTGCTGCGCGGCAACGTCGACGCCGGACGGCGCCACTTCGGGCTCTCGTCCGACCTGCCGGTGGTCTACGTGACCGGCGGCGCGCAGGGCAGCCGTCAGATCAACACCATGGTCGAGACGATCCTGCCCGAACTGCTCGCCAGGGCGCAGGTGCTCCACCAGTGCGGCCCCGACTGGATCGACCAGCTCACCCGTACCGCCGAGGGGCTTCCCGAGCGGCTGCGCGATCGTTATCACCCTGTGCCGTACGTCGGCGCGGAGCTGGCCGACGTGTTCGCCGCGGCCGATGTCGTGGTCTCCCGCAGCGGCGCGGGCACCGTCGCCGAGCTGACCGCCGTGGGCAAGGCCTCCGTCCTTATCCCCCTGGTGCCCTCCGCCGCCGACGAGCAGCGTCAGAACGCCCGTTACCTCGCCGAGGCGGGTGCCGCCCGGGCGCTGCTGGAGAACGGTCCCACCGCCGAGGCGCTCCTGGCCGAGCTGGACGCGCTCCTGCGGGATCCGGGCGCTCGTGCCGCCACGGCCGGCGCCGCGGGCTCCCTCGGCCGTGTCGACGCCGCCGACGCACTGGCCCTGGTGCTCCTGGAGGAGGCGAGGGTGGCCGGCAAGGCCGGCTGAACCGGATGGGTCCGTCGGCGAACAACCTCGAAGAACCTCGGAGCCCGTCCATGAGACGCGCCGAACTCGCGGGGCCGGAGGGGGACCGGCCGTGAGGCGGGCGCCTGGGATGAGATGAGGGCGGATCGGCGGCGGTGACGGATCGGCTGGTCACCGAGCCGGCGCCGCCGCGGGACGGGTTCGCCGTCATCGGGGATCCATGCCCTTGTGCGTGGGGGCGGGAGGGGCGGTCATCGGGCTCTGATTGTTAGCGCTACCAGCTGGGGCGTCAAGAGTATCCGGCATCACGATTCGGGAAGAAACTCCGTTTGGAAAGGGAAATCCAGGTCGCTGCGCAGAGCGTAGAAAAGGTGCCTTCCTCGGTATTGACAGGCTCGGTGTTATCGCAAACACTCTGGTAACCCCAGCGAAACATGGCGAGGACCCCATGACACCGAGCTCCGACGACGGCAGGGCACGGACCAGACCGGCGGTGCTCGACGACGTCGCCGAGCTCGCCGGGGTCTCCGCCATGACCGTGTCGCGAGCGCTGAACGCGCCCGACAGGGTGCGCCCCGAGACCCGGGCGCGCGTCATGGCGGCGGTGAACAAGCTCGGCTACCGGCCCAACCCGGCCGCGCGCCAGCTCGTCACGGGCCGCTCGGGTGTGCTCGGCGTGGTCAGCTTCGACACCACCCTGTACGGGCCCGCCTCCACGCTCTACGCGATCGAGCAGGCGGCCAGGCAGAACGACTACGTGGTCAACATCGCCAGCCTCGGCGCGCTGAATCGCAGGTCGATCGGTGAGGGGGTCGAGCGGCTGCGCGCGCAGTCGGTCGACGGCATCGTCATCGTCGCCCCCCACGAGTCGGCCGCCGACGGCCTGCGCCACCTCTCACCCGGTCTCCCGGTGGTCGCGGTGGACGCCGGGGAGGACATCCCGGTCCCCGTCGTCATGGTCGACCAGCGCGGTGGCGCCGTACGGGCGACGCGACATCTGCTGAGCCTCGGCCACGAGACGGTCTGGCACCTGTCCGGCCCTCCCAACTGGATCGACGCCAGGGGACGGGTCGAGGGGTGGCGGTCCGTCCTGGAGGCCGAGGGGCGGCCGGTGCCCGAGGCGGCGGCCGGTGACTGGAGCGCCTACTCCGGTTACCGGCTCGGCAAGCGGCTGGCCGGCGATCCGTCGGTCACGGCGGTCTTCGTGGCCAACGACCAGATGACCCTGGGGGTGCTGCGGGCCCTGCGCGAGGCCGGCCGGCGCGTCCCCGAGGACGTGAGCGTGGTGGGCTTCGACGACGTGCCCGAGGCCGCCTACTTCTGGCCGCCGCTGACGACGGTCAGGCAGAACTTCGGCGAGGTCGGCCGGCACGCTTTCCGGCTGCTGCTCGACCGTATCCAGGGCACCGAGCAAGAAGGCCCGCGCATCGTGGAACCCGAACTGGTGGTCAGGGAGAGCAGCGGTCCCGCCCCCCACTGAAAGAGAGAAACCATGTTCAAGAAAGTGCCCGCGGCGCTGGCCGCCGGGCTTCTGACCCTCGTGCTCACCGCCTGCGGCGGTGGCGACGCCGGGAGCGGTGGCGGATCCGACCGGATCACGCTCGGCTTCTCGCAGGTCGGCGCGGAGAGCGGCTGGCGGACCGCGAACACCAAGTCCGTCCAGGAGGCGGCCAAGGAGGCCGGCATCGACCTGAAGTTCTCCGACGCCCAGCAGAAGCAGGAGAACCAGATCAAGGCCATCCGCTCGTTCATCCAGCAGAAGGTCGACGCGATCGCCTTCTCGCCGGTGGTCGAGTCGGGCTGGGACACCGTGCTGAAGGAGGTCAAGGACGCCGGCATCCCGGTCATCCTGACCGACAGGGCCGTCGACTCCGCCGACACCTCGCTCTACCGGACCTTCATCGGCTCCGACTTCGTCATCGAGGGCCAGAAGTCCGGCGAGTGGCTGGTCAAGGAGTACGAGGGCGAGTCGGGCCCGGTCAACATCGTCGAACTTCAGGGCACCACGGGCTCCGCGCCCGCCAACGACAGGAAGAAGGGCTTCGGGGAGGCCATCGCGGCCGACCCCAAGTTCAAGATCATCGCTTCGCAGACCGGTGACTTCACCCGCGCCAAGGGCAAGGAGGTCATGGAGGCCTTCCTCAAGGCGCACAAGGACATCGACGTCCTGTTCGCGCACAACGACGACATGGGTCTGGGGGCGATCGAGGCGATCGAGGGCGCGGGACTCAAGCCGGGCACCGACATTAAGATCATTACCATCGACGCGGTCAGGGACGGCATGCAGGCCCTGGCCGACGGGAAGATCAACTTCATCGCGGAGTGCAGCCCGCTGCTCGGCCCGCAACTGATGGACCTGGTCAAGAAGGCGGTCAAGGGCGAGCAGATCCCGCAGCGGGTCCTCACCGAGGAGACCACCTTCACCCCCGAGCAGGCCAAGACGGCCCTGCCCGATCGCAAGTACTAGCCGCGCCGGCGGCGAGGTCCCCCGGGGCCTCGCCGGTGGCCGGGGAGCGCCGACGCCGGGAATCCGGGCGTCGGCGATCCGATCGCCCGGAGAGTCCGCCGGGCGGCGGTGACGGCCCGGAGCGGTGGCGGGAGTTAAATCGGAGGCGGGCGAAGGCCCGTCGCCGGTACGCTCCCTCGGCATCTCCAGGCCGTCACCGACCAGGCCCCGCGGGGCCGGAAAAGAAGAGCCGTAGTTGACCAGGATCGCGGTAACCGGTGTAACCGGAAATCTAGGACGCCTCGTCGTTGAGGATCTGCTCGCCAAGGTTCCTCCCGGTGACCTCGTCGCCCTCGCCCGCACCCCGGAGAAGGCGGCCGACCTGCCGGGCCGCGGTGTCGAGGTGCGCCGGGGAGACCACGACGACGCCGTCTCCCTCGACGCCGCCCTCAAGGGGATCGAGGTCCTGTTCCTGGTGTCCGGCCCGGACATGACGCCCGGGGTCCGCCTGCGGCAGCACCGCACCGTCATCGACCGCGCCGTCCGGGCGGGGGTGCGCCGGATCGTCTACACCGGTGCTGCCGGCGCGGAGAACGACCCTGTGGTCGGTGGCCCGGCCGCCGACCACACGGCCACGGAAAAGGCGCTTCACGAGTCGGGGACGGCCTACACCGTGCTGCGCAACGCGCTCTACTCCGAGGCGTTCCTGGGCACCGCGCTGGCCCAGGCGAGGCAGACCGGCGAGATCACCTCCTCCACCGGCGGCCGGCCGCTCAACACCGCGCGGCTCCGCGACCTGGCGCTGGCGGCGAGCGCCGCCCTGACCGGCGCCGGGCACGAGAAAGCCACCTACGAGCTGTACGGCCCGCTCTGGACCTATCCGGAGCTTGCCGCGGCCCTCGCACGCGTCCTGGGCGGCCCCGTCGGCTATCGGGAGGTCACCGACGCGGAGGCCGGCTGGCTGGGAAGCCTGTTCCCCGCGGTGCGCGCGGGCGCCCTGGCGACGACCGGCCCCGATCTCGCGCGCCTGCTCGGCCGGCCGGCCGCCGGCCTGGAGGAGACGGCCGCCGCCCTCGCCGCGCGCATGGGCGGCTGAGCTCCGGCGGCCGGTCAGGTCAGATAGTCGCGCAGGGCCCGCGAGCGCGAGGGGTGGCGCAGCTTCGTCATGGTCTTGGACTCGATCTGCCGGATGCGCTCGCGGGTCACCCCGTAGGCGCGGCCGATCTCCTCCAGGGTCTTCGGCCGCCCGTCGCCAAGCCCGAACCGCATCGCCACCACCCCGGCCTCACGCTCCGACAGCGCCTCCAGGATCGTGTGCAACTGCTCCTGAAGCAGCGCGGAGGCCACCGCGTCCTCGGGGGTGATCGCCTCGGAGTCCTCGATGAGGTCGCCGAACTCGCTGTCGCCCTCGGTGCCCAGCGGGCTGTGCAGGGAGATCGGCTCCCGACCGTACCCCTGGACCTCGACGACCCGCTCCGGGGTCATCTCCAGCTCCACGGCCAGTTCCTCGGGGGTGGGCTCGCGGCCCAGGTCCGTCGTCATCTGCCGGTGCACGCGCGCCAGCTTGTTGATCACCTCGACCATGTGCACGGGGATGCGGATGGTGCGGGCCTGGTCGGCGAGCGCCCGGGTGATCGCCTGCTTGATCCACCAGGTGGCGTACGTGGAGAACTTGAACCCCTTGGTGTAGTCGAACTTCTCCACGGCGCGGATCAAGCCCAGATTGCCCTCCTGGATCAGGTCCAGGAACAGCATGCCCCGGCCGGTGTGGCGCTTGGCCAGTGACACCACCAGGCGCAGGTTCGCCTCCAGCAGATGGTTCTTGGCCCGGTGGCCGTCCTCGGCGAGCCATTCGAGCTCCGCGCGCACGTCGGGCTGGAGTAGATCGCTGTCGTTGAGCCGCTCGGCGGCGAACAGGCCGGCCTCGATGCGCCTGGCGAGCTCGACCTCCTGCTCGGCGTTGAGCAGGGGAATCCTGCCGATCTGCTTGAGATAGTCCTTGACCGGGTCGGTGCTCGCTCCGACACTCGCCTCCAGGGCGGCGGGCATCTCGTCGTCGTCGGTCAGGACGAGTTCGTCTTCCTCAACGGTGCCTTCCACGGTGGCGGCTTCCATGGCGTTCACACCTTCCCCGGGTCTGGTCAGATACAACAACCCGTGCAGTTCAAGGTACGTCCCGCGAAGGTGTGCTGCGGCGCCTGGCTCGCCGTCGTGTCCTTCGCTGGGAGCGGAGAGTTTCCGCCGCCGGGCTCTCATGCTGGAAGGTGCCGGCGCCGAGCGGGCGGCCGGGCCGCCTCCCCAGGCGAGGAGGCGGCCCGGCCGCCCTTCGGCGACGCTGCGGGCGTCGCGATGGCGGTCGGATGTACGGGACGGGGCGGGACCTCGGGATCAGGCTGGGAAGTCGCTCGGAGAGACGCCGCGGGTAGGGGCGTTACCTCCCCTGGTGGGAGTGAGGGTGAGGGTCCAGATGGTCGAACTGGTGGAGGTCGTGACGAACCTCAGCCGCTTGTCGAAACGCCGGTAGGCGGGATTGCGGGTGAACCTGCCACTGGAGGTGCTGAACCTGTGGCCGGAGGTGTAGAAGATGGTGTAGGTGCCGTCCCTGACCACCCTGACGGTGGCGGTGGACCGTGCGCGGACGTAGACGCTGAGCGCCTTGGACCTGCCGCGGACCAGGGTGATGACGGCGTCCGTCCGGTTGCCGTTCTTGACCTTCAGGGTGCCCTGCCCGCGGCTGTAGCGGGAGTAGAGGATCTTTCCGTTGCCCGGCCGTGCCGCCGCCGCGGCGGAGATCGTGACGGTCTCCGCGATCGAGGCGGCCGCGGGGGTGGCGGCGATGGAGCCGGTCAGCAGAACAGACGCGAGGATCGCTCCCGCGAGGGGGCGTAGTTTGACCATTGCGTAAATATGACCAATCTGTGATGGCAGGTCAAAGTTATTTATGTCTTCAGTGGATTTTCAGTTGTTCTGCGAAGATATTGGAACCTGTGGCGAGGCCGATTTCGTACCGGCCGGTGCGGGAGAGTGAACGGTCAGGTCACCTGGCCGTGTACCAGAGGACGACCTTCTCCAGCTCCGTGGCGGGGCCGTCCGCGAGAACGCGCACGATCTCACCGCGCAGATCCAGCATGACGATCTTCGTGGTCCTCCCGGGCATGGTGGCGAGGAAGTGGCGGTCGCCCAGCCAGCCGCCGAACCTCAGTCCGTTCCGGCATGGTCCGGCTTCCTCTCCGGGGCGGTTACCTTTTCCGTGGCCCTGACGGTTCGCGGGCGCGGCACGGATCCGACGCCGGCAACGGGGTGGAGCGGCGATCACCTCCCCGGTCAGGGGGCGGAGACCGTCAGGACGGCGGCGCCCTCGACCCGGTCGGCGGCCAGGTCGGCCAGGGCCCGGTCGGCCTCGGCCAGGGGGTAGGGCACCGTGGTCACCCGGGGCGGGTGGACCATGGCGAGCTCCAGGTAGGCCCGGCCGTCGGCCCGGGTGTTGGCGGTGACGCTGCGCAGGGTGCGCTCCTGGAACAGGTGGCGCTGGTAGGTCAGCGGCGGGATGTCGCTGAGATGGATGCCCGCCACCGCGAGGGTGCCGCCCCGCTCCAGCGCGGCCAGCGCGACCGGTACCAGCTCGCCCACCGGGGCGAACAGGATCGCCGAGTCCAGCGGCTCGGGCGGGGCGTCCGCGGCGTCGCCCGCCGAGGCCGCGCCCAGCGTCATGGCCAGTTCCCTGGCTCTGGCCGAACGGGTCAGCACGTGTACCGTCGCGCCCTGGGCGATGGCGATCTGCGCGGTCAGATGCGCCGAGGCGCCGAAGCCGTAGATGCCCAGGCGCCCGCCGGGAGGAAGGTCGCTGCGGAGCAGCGCGCGGTAGCCGATGATCCCGGCGCACAGCAGCGGTGCCAGCTTCTCCGCCGGCGTCTCCGGCGGCAGCGGGTAGGCGAAGTCCTCGGGAACGGTCAGGTATTCGGCATAGCCGCCGTCGGCGTCCCAGCCGGTGTAGGTCGAGCGAGGACAGAGGTTCTCCGAGCCACGCAGGCAGTAGCGGCAGTGACCGCAGGTCGAGCGGAGCCAGGCCGCGCCCACCCGGGTGCCCGGCGACAGCCGTCCGGCGCCGGGACCGGCGGCCACCACCCGGCCCACGGCCTCGTGGCCGGGGGTGGTCCTCGGACGGCGTGGCCGCAGGTCGCCCTCGGCGAGATGCAGGTCGGTACGGCAGACCGCGCAGACCTCGACACGGACCAGCACCTCGCCGGGCCCGGGGGAGGGGACCGGGACGCGGACCTGACGCAGGGGGCGCGAGAGGATCGGCCCCGGGTGGGTGACGACCCAGGCGTCCATCTCCGCGGGGATCACAGGCCGTGCCGGATGCGCCGGCCGCTGACCTCGGTGGCGGTGATCCTCACGTACAGTTCCCGCTCGCCTCCCGCCCACGGCCGGACGCCCAGCGCCGCCAGGGCGGCCCGGTCCTTCTCGGAGGAGACGTGCCGGATCCCGCCGCGCACCAGCACGCTCCAGCCCTCGTGGCAGGCGTCGTCGATCCGGTCGACCTCGAAGGCGACCTTGCACTCGACCCCCCGGATCCCGGTGCGCAGGGAGGCGTCGAGCGGGCCGCCGAAGGCGGTGCGGAAGATCACCGAGTCGCCGTGCAGGGCGTAGTTGACCGGAAGGATCACCGGACCGTCGGCCTCCTCGAAGGCGATCCTGCCCACCCCTCCGGGGGTGATGAGCCGCAGGCACTCGTCCCGGTCGAGCTTCTCCAGCACGGGGTGACCCGTTGCCGGGCCGTGACCGGGCGGCAGGCCGGTGTACTTGCCGAGCAGTTCCTCGGGCCTGGTGTCCAGGGCGGTGGCCACCCGGTTCACGGTGCCGGTGTTCGGTGAGGCCGCGGACTCCTCCAGGTAGGCGAGATAACCGGGATCGATTCCGGCCCGCCTCGCCAACTCCTCCCGGCTGAAGCCGAGATCCTCGCGTCGTCTGGCGATCCGGCGGCCAAGGTCGCCCGGCGCCGATCTGCGTCCGGTCATGGGTTTCTCCCACCGAGAAGATCGATGTCGCTGCGAGTCCGGGGCTCCTCCGGCTCCGCGTTCCTCGATCGGCATCACCTGAGGCTTCCCCCGCGGCCACAAGCCCCTAACCCGCCACCTCACCTGCGGAGACCTCGCCGCCGTCCGTGATCTTCCAGGGCGAGGGCCATAAGTCCCGGATGCGGGGGCGAGGGGGCGGGACCAAGGTCCCCCCGATCAGGGCCCGGCGGCCCTACGTGGCAAACCCCCCTAATCGGAATCCTTGCGGAGATATCACTCGTGAGACGGAGCATCGATGGACGTCTTGGACCTGTCGCGCTGGCAGTTCGGGATTACGACGGTCTACCACTTCCTGTTCGTGCCGCTGACGATCGGTCTGTCGGTACTCGTCGCAGGATTCCAGACCGCCTGGCACCGTACAGGCAATCCCACCTACCTGCGGATGACGAAGTTCTGGGGACGTCTGTTCCTGATCAACTTCGCGATGGGGGTGGTCACCGGCATCGTGCAGGAATTCCAGTTCGGGATGAACTGGAGTGACTACTCCCGCTTCGTCGGTGACGTGTTCGGCGCGCCGCTGGCGATGGAGGGACTGATGGCCTTCTTCCTGGAGTCCACCTTCCTCGGACTGTGGATCTTCGGTTGGGAGCGGCTGTCGCCCAGGGTCCACCTGGCCACGATCTGGATCGCCGCGATCGGCACCAACCTGTCGGCCTATTTCATCCTCGCCGCCAACTCCTGGATGCAGCACCCGGTCGGCTACCGCCTCAACCCCGAGACCGGCCGCGCGGAGCTCACCGACATCTGGGCGGTGCTCACCAACTCCACCACCCTGGTCACCTTCCCGCACGTGCTGTTCGGCGCGTTCGTCGCCGCCGGAACGTTCGTCGCCGGAGTGAGCGCCTGGCAGCTGCTCAGGAAGAGGCACGTGGAGCTCTTCCGCGTCTCGGCGCGGGTGGCCATGGCCGTCACCCTGGTCGCCGCGATCGGGGTGTCCCTCTCCGGGCACTGGCAGGCGCAGATCATGACCGAGCAGCAGCCGATGAAGATGGCCGCCGCCGAGGCGCTGTGGGAGGACGAGACCTCCGCCGGCTTCTCGATATTCGCCGTCGGCGATGTCGAGAACGGGCGCAACCACATCAACCTGCAGATCCCCTACGGCCTCAGCCTGCTGTCCACCAACACGCTGGACGGCGAGGTGGAGGGCATCAACGACATCCAGGCCCGCTACGAGAGCATCTACGGCCCCGGCGACTACCGGCCGGTGGTCGGCCTGGCCTACTGGTCCTTCCGGTTGATGATCGGCTTCGGCATGCTGGCCGCGCTCCTGGCCCTGGCCGGGCTCTGGTTCACCCGCCGCGGCCGGCTCCCCGCCGGCGCCTGGTTCCACCGGATCGCCATCGCAGGCATCGCGCTGCCCTTCCTGGCCAACTCGCTGGGGTGGATCTTCACCGAGATGGGCCGCCAGCCCTGGACCGTCTTCGGGCTGATGCGTACCGCGGCCGCCGTCTCACCGGGCGTCGACGTCACCGAGGTCGCGATCACCCTGGTCGGCTTCACCCTTCTCTACGCGGTGCTCGCGGCGATCGAGGTCCGGCTGCTCCTCAAGTTCATCCGCCTCGGCCCCGAGGACGAGACCGAGAAGCCTTCCGAAGACACCACCCCCGCGCTCTCCTACTGAGGCACCGACCAAGGAACCCCCATGGAACTCACCACCGTCTGGTTCGTGCTCATCGCCGTGCTGTGGACCGGCTACTTCGTCCTGGAGGGATTCGACTTCGGCGTCGGCATCCTGCTGCCGTTGCTGGGCAGGGACGAGGCCGACCGCAGGACCGTCCTGGCCACCATCGGGCCGGTCTGGGACGGCAACGAGGTCTGGCTGCTGGTCGCCGGAGGAGCCACGTTCGCCGCCTTCCCCGAGTGGTACGCGACCCTGTTCAGCGGGTTCTACCTGCCGCTGTTCCTCATCCTCGTCGCGCTCATCCTGCGTGGCGTGGCCATCGAGTACCGAAACAAGAGCGAAAGCTCCCGAGGCTGGGACCGCACGCTGTTCATCGGATCGCTGCTCCCCGCCTTCCTGTGGGGCGTGGCCTTCGCCAACATCGTCCGGGGCGTCCCGCTGGACGCCGACCACGAGTACACCGGGACGCTGCTCACCCTGCTCAACCCGTACGCGCTGCTGGGTGGCCTGGCCACGCTCTCGCTGTTCGTGCTGCACGGCGCGCTCTTCCTGACCCTGCGCACCGACGGCGACCTGCGCGCCCGATCGGCCGTCATAGCGAAGAGGCTCGCCGTGGTCACCCTGGTCGTGGGCGGAGCCTTCCTGGCCGCCACCCAGCTCAGCGGCGGCAGGCCCGCCACCTGGGCGAGCGCCGCGCTGGCCGCCGCCGGGATCGCGGGCGCGCTGCTCGCCACCCTGCGCGGCCGCGACGGCTGGGCCTTCACCGCCAACGCGGTGGCCGTCGTCGCCATCACGGTCACCCTCTTCGGTAACCTCTGGCCCGACGTGATGCCCGCACTGGACCCGGCCAACAGCCTGAACGTCGACAACGCCGCATCCAGCCCGTACACGCTCACGGTGATGACGTGGGTCGCCGTCGTCTTCACCCCGCTCGTCCTCGCCTACCAGGGCTGGACCTACTGGGTCTTCCGCCGCCGTCTGACCCGCACCGACCACGGCGGCGCCCACGTGGTCTAGCGGCTACGATGAACGTTCTCCAAGGGGGCTCGATGCGGTTGGCGTTCAGCACGCTCGGCATGCCGGGGCAGGGTCTCGCGCGGGCCGTCGAGACGGCCGTGGCGTACGGGTGCGCCGGGCTCGAACTCCGCCTCCACCCCGACACCGGGGTCCACGCCGGGCTCTCCCCGGCGCGGCGGGCGGAGGTACGCGCGGCCGTCGGGGCGGCCCGGCTGGAGATCTCCGCCCTCGCGGGATACGTCGGGATCGCCGTGACCGGCCCGGACGAGCCCGTGGTACGGGAACTTCGCGAGGACCTGGTCCTCGCCGCGGATCTGGGCGCTCCCGCCGTGCGGGTCTTTCCCGGCGGGCAGGACCTCGAGGCGGGGGCGCGGCGGCTGCGCGCGGTCGCGGACCTGTGCGCCGAGTCCGGGGTGCGGGTGCTGGTGGAGACCCACGACGCCATGCCGACCGGGGCCGCGGTCGGACGGCTGCTGGACGCCGCGAGTGTGCCCGAGACCGCGGGCGCGCTGTGGGACGTGCTGCACCCGTGGCGTCACGGCGAGGCGCCCGCCGGCACCCTGGCCGCGCTGGGTGATCACCTTGCGTACGTGCAGATCAAGGACGCGGTCTCGGCGGACGACACCACTCCGGTGCCGCTGTGGGCGGGCGGGGTTCCCCTGGACGGGTGCGGTGATCTGCTGCGCGGCTTCGGCGGCTGGGTCTGTCTGGAATGGGAACGCGCCTGGTACCCGCAGGTGGCGCCGGTGGAGGAGATCCTTCCCGGCGCCCGCGAGTGGGTGGCGCGCTTCTCGGCCTGATCTCAGCCCCGATGCCACGAGGACGGTCGCGCCGGATGGAGGACGGCGTTGATACCGAGCGCCGCCGCGGCGCGGACGTTGACCGCCCGGTCGTCGAGAAAGGTGACGTCACCGGGGGCGGCGTCGAGCCGGCGCAGGACCTGCTCGAAGACGGCGGCATCCGGCTTGGCCAGGGCCAGCCGGCAGCTGTAGAAGCGATGGGTGAACGCCGCGGACCACGGCGCGTCGTCGATGGCCGCCGCCAGCGACTCGGGGGCGTTGGACAGCAGGGCGAGCCTGTGGCGCCCGGCGAACCCCTCGATCGCGCGCAGGGTGTCGGGGTCGAGGTGGGACCAGCTCGCGGTGTCCGCCGCGTCGAGCCTGGCCACGAGGGGATCGCCGTCGTCGAGCGTCCGGCCGAGGACCTCGCTCCAGTACGCGTGGGGGGCCTGGCCGAGGTCGTAGGCGTCACGGTGGCGCCAGTAGCGGTCACGGAAGGTCGCGAGGTCCTGGCCGGCGAGCTCCGCCATGACCGCTATCTCGCCGGCGGGCTGTGGCCTGGAGATGACCTCGCCGTAGTCAAGCAGCATCCATGTGGTCACGGGCTCTCCTCGTTGTGGGCCGGCACCGGCGTGCCCGGCGCCTCTCCAGCCTGCCCGGTGCGCCGGGGCGGAGAGGCACTTCCGGGCCGGAAGTCCTGGATTTCTCGGGCGGTCGCGGTTCGGCGCCTCAGCCGGTGACGATCGTCAGGTCGGCGCGGGCACGGACGTCGTCGCGGGTGTGGAACCTCTCCTCCTGGGCCGCCCAGCGCTCCCAGTGCGGGGCGTAGAGATCGCCGTCGCGTTCCAGCGCGCGGGCCTTGCGCACCTCGTCGGCCGCCTCCACCCAGAGCAGGCCGCTCAGGTACGGCGCGGCGGCCAGCGCGCCGGAGCCGGTGCCGTCGACGACCAGGGTCCCGGTGGCCGGAACCTCGTGCCACTCGGCGTATGCGCCGTCCGCCCAGTCGTAGCGTCGCCATCGTGCGGGCCGGTTCAGGCTCAGCGGCAGCAGGATCCACTCGACCAGCGCGTCGACCCCGCCCAGCAGGCCGTCCCACCCCGGGTAGAGGTCGTCCATCCGTACGACGGGAGCGGCCGGCTCCGCGGCCACGGCGGTGGCGAGGGTGGACTTCCCCGACCCCGAGCGCCCCTCGACGGCCAGGACACGGGTGCGCCCCGCCCGGGCGGGGCGGGCGCGCAGCCAGGCGGAGATCCGCGGCGCGTGGCCGTTCATGGTCTGCGTCATCGCGCGTCACCCCGGTTCGGCCGCCCGGGGGGCCGATGAAGCGCGCCAAGGAACCGCGTACGCGCCTCCCGTCGAGCAGCCGACGAGGGCCGCCCGCTCCACCCCGAGCGCGTCGAGCACCGCCGGCAGGTCCTCGTGGTGCGCGAACTCACCGGCCGCGTCGCCGGACCCGCCGTACCCGCGCCAGTCGTAGCGGATCACCCGGTGGCGTGCCGACAGTGCCAGGAACCGGTGCTCCCACATCCGCCGGTCGGCCATCCCCGCGTGCGCGAACAGCACCGCGGGACCGGAGCCCGCCTCGTCGTACGCAAGTTCCACGCCGTCTCGTCGAATCGTCGCCACCCCGGCAACCTACCGAGTGGACACCACTCCTGGAACGTGTGTTCGCCGTCGACGAAGCATCGCAGGGGTGCCCGCGCGACGGCCGGGCCGCACACCGGGTTCGGGTTTGTCGGTCAGGGGCGTTAGCGTTCCGCGCATCACGGTCGCGGGTGAGGAGATCCCCGCGGACGTCGGCAATCCGTGCGTGGTGAGAGGCGGGATCCTTTGGGCTGGCTGGCGGCGGGCGACGGGTACGAGGTCGCTCTTGTGGAGGGCCGGGTGGCGGCGAGGGCCACCTCCGGTCGCGCGGCGGGACGACGGCTGAAGTCGCTGCCCAAACAGGTGCGTGAGCATCCCGAGGTCGAGCGGCTGCGCCGCCTGGCCGAATGGCTCGACCGGCACGAGGCCGCCTGCGTGGCGCGGGTGGACGCCTGGATGGTGTCGTCCCTGCCCGTTCCCACCGAGCTGGTGGCCCGGGTGTGGCCGGACGAGGCGTGGCGGTCGGTACTGCGCGACCTGGTGGTGGTCGGTGACGACGAGGTGGGTTTCCTGCGGGACGTCACCGACTCCGGCGAGCTGCGGGTCGTGAACCTGGACGGCGAGACCGTCCGGCTGTCCCCGGAGACGGTGACCCTGCCGCATCCGGTGCTGTTGCCGGATCTGGAGGAGCTGAGGGAGTTCGCCGCGGAGCTGGGCGTGACCCAGCGCGTCGAGCAGATCCACCGGGCGACCTGGGGCAGGCCGGTCGATTTCGTGGAGCCGGGAAAGCAGGAGGAGAAGGCCGCGGAGGTGAAGGAGTTCGCCGGGGGAAGGTTCGCCTCCCGGTTCGGTCTCGCCGCCCGCGCCACCTCGCTCGGCTACCGCGTTTCCGGTGGCTACGCCACCTGTGTGGTGCGCGACGCGGGGCGAAGCGCCGAGGCCTCCGTCTGGATCGGCGAGCCCTACTGGGACGGCGAGACCGAGACGGGCGACCTGACTTGGCGCGACCGGGAGGGCAGGCGGCTGCCGTCGCGGGAGATCGGCCCGGTGGCCTGGTCGGAGGGAATGCGCATGGCCGCGGCGCTGTACGCCGGCCGCGACGTCGAGAAGGGAACGAACGCGTGAGCCACACCACGTCGTCGCCGGGCACCCCGGCGAGTCAGCCGCCCGGGGAGCCGGAGCGGGCCGAGGTCACGGACGCGGCCATGGTTCGGGAGCTGCTGGAGGCCGGGGCGGTCCTGCCGTCCGGCGCGAGCTGGGGCGGTGAGCGGGCGGTGCCGTTGACCGCGCGCGCCTACCGGCACCCCGGGCTGGCGGAGCGGGTGGTGGTGCGTCTGGTCGCCGAGGAGCTGGGCGCCGCGGAGGATGCCGCGGCCCGCTTCCTCGGGCTGGAGCCGGACGGCGAGCCGGTCGTCGTCGGGGTGGGCCTGCGGCGCTCGCTCGGGTTCCCCGAGTGGGTGCTCGTGCATCACCCACAGGACGGCCACCACGCGCTCGCCCTGGTGCCGGAGCTGGACCGCGCGGGCAGGCAGGTGAAGTCCAAGCCGAAGGCCGCCCTCGACGCCTACCAGCGGCTCGCCACGCAGCTGGCCGGGGCCGTCCCGCACTTCCTGCCGACGTTCCTCGAACAGGCGGGCCGGGTGTTCCTCTCGGTGGAGAACACCGCCTATGCGGCGCAGCTGTTCACCCAGGCGCGCAGGGCCGAGGCGGAACACGGACTGCCCGTCGACGAGGACCGGCTTGACGCGGTGTTCCTGGAGTTCGCACTCGCGGGAGCCCTGCCGGTCAAGGCCCTGTCGGCGTACGCGAAGGAGTTGGCGGGCCGGGTGCCGGCCGGCGAGGCCCTGCGCAGGGTCCGCCGGCTGTGTGTGCGCCGCACGGCGACCGGGCTGTCGCCGTCCGCGCAGATGGCCGCCGAACTGCGTCGCCTGGCCAGGGCCGCCGGGCGCGACGCGGACGCCGAGGAGCAGGAGTACCTGGCGGACCTGCTCGGCCTGCCCGCCACCTCAGGAGCGCCGCTGGGCTGGTGGAAGGCGCATCGCCCCGCCTTGGTGGCCCTTGCCCGAAGAGAGCCCGCGATCCGCGGGACGCTGCTGAACATGATGCCCGTCAACGGTGACGGCGAGATGCCCGCCCTCTGGCTGGAGATGCTGGAGGACTCGGGAGCCGTCGCGGGCCTGGGCGCGGACGAGGTGCCCGAGCGGGAGCGCCCCGCCGACGGCACAGCGGGCTGGCTCGGACGTTTCCTGGGCATCTGGAATCCGGGGCGGCGGTCCGGCCCGCGGCTGCCGGGCCTGTACACGCTGGTCGAGCGGGTGGCGGGACGGCTGCGTACCGAGCTCGCCGGCACGGGCGGGGCCGTGCCCTTCAAGCCGGAACCCGACCTGCTCGACCTGCTGCTGTCGCTGGAGGTCCCGGTCGCCGATCCGGGCGACGGCGTGGGTCTCCTGCTGGAGTTCTGGGCCGGGAAGGAAGAGGGGCGCGACCTGCTCGCGCTGGCCGCCGACCCGCGCTTCCGGCCCGCGTTCCAGTACGCCGCCTACAGGTTCTACGACGACACCGACGGGCGGCGCGCCGTGCGCCGCCTGGCGGCGTCCCCCGGCGGCCGGACGATGCTGGCCGACTGGGTGGGCGAGGTAGCCCGGCGCTCGGTCGCCACCGGCCTGCCGCAGCTGCCCGACGCGCTCAAACGGCTCACCTGGTTGCCCGGTGAGGCGCTGGCCCTCGCGAGGGAGGAGGTCGCCGAGGCGGCCCGTGCCGACCTCGCCGCCGAGCTCGCCAGGACACTGCGCGGCGGACTCCTCGACGAGCTGGGCTGGCCGGCCTGGGAGGACGCGGTCGCCGATCTCACCGGCCCAAAGGGGGTGCGCGAGATCGAGGTCGCCGACGCCTGGCCGAACCTGATCGTCTCGGGTCCCTCCCAGGTCAGGGTGATCGGCCCGGAGGGGACCGTGCTCACCCACGACCTGCGCCCCGCCCCGGACGGCACCTGGGGAGATCCCGGCTTCCACCACGTGGACGGCGAGTTGCTCGTCTACTGGCACACCTACGGCGCGGGCGACGAGCTGCGCGGATACTGGCACTCCTCGGCGGGCACGACCCTGACGCTGGAGGGGACGGACAACAGGTGGATGCCGGGCGCCGACACGGTCACCCTGCCGCTGCCCGGCGGCGGCAGGGCCACGGGTGCCGGAGTGCTGCACCCGGGTGACACCACGGTGCCCGGCAGGCGCACGCTGATCGGGGACGGGACCTCGTTCTGGACCTGGGACGGAGACGTCGAACACTGGCGCGAGCACGACCCGTCCGGCATGGCCGACGGCAGGCTGAGCATGCCCGGCTTCCTCGCCGACGCGCTGAACTCGGCACCGGTGGGCAGCACCTTCCACGGCGGCTGGGTGCTGCCCTTCGCGGGAGAGGCGACCCCGGCCGGAGTCCCGGTGAGCGGACTGCTCGGCTGGCGGACGGTCCGGCTGCCCGACGGGTCGCTACGCGGTGAGGACCTGGCCGGTCGCACCGTCACCCTGCGCGGCGGCCAGGACGGCCCCGGGCGACCGTCGCGCGCGGTGACGTTCCCCGGCGACGACCGGCCGCGTGCCCTTGTCAAGGACTACCGCGAGATCAAGCTCGTCGACCTTGAAGGCGCCGTCGTCGCGACGGCCTCCGAGGAGCAGGCGCCCGGCCCCTTCGCGGAGGGCACCGCACTGCTGCCGCCCCCGCGTTACTGGCACCTCATGCGGGCCCGCGACCCGGAGGGCTCGCTGGCCCTGCGCGGGATCGACAGGGAGACGGCGGCGGCCCTGCTGAAGGCCGCGAGCTCCCTCGACTCCGCGCGGCTCGCGCACCCCACCCAGCCGGGACAGACGCCGGGAGCCGGACGCCCGGCCCGCGAGGAGCTGTGCGAGCTGGTCCGCACGCTGCTGCCGGGACTCACCCACGACGCGCTGATCGCCGGAGTCGCCGGGGTGACGGCGTTCGCCGCCGCACAGCAGGCGACTCTGGACGCGGCGGCGGCCAGGCTCGCCGGCGCCCTCACCGGCGAGCAGGCGGAGCAGGAGCCGGACGGCCCCGATGACCAGCTGTTCATCGAGGCGCTCAACGGCCTCGGCGCCTCGGCCGACCACTGGTCGCGAGGAGAGCAGTCCCGAGGGGTCCTCCGGCAACTGCGGACGATCGGCCGCGAGCGGCGGGATCCCTCCGGCCCGGCCGTCCGCCTCCATCTGGACGGCCAGGAGCTCGCGCAGTCCCGGCTGGGCTGGGAGCCACTGCTCCGCCACTCGGCCGCGATCGCCTACCGGGCGGCGTCGGCGCTCGAACCCGAGCGGGCGGAGGCGCTGCGAAGGCTGCTCTCCGAGATCGACGCGCTCGGACTGGCCTCCGCGGCCGAGCCCACCCCGTGGCGCCGGCTCGTGGCGCACCTGGAGAGCGGCTGGCTCGACGACGCCAGGGACAGCTGGTACGACAGCCTCTGGCGCGGAGTGCTTCCGCTGGAGGGAGGCGCCTTCATCGCCTTCCTGGAGGCCGACCCGGAGAGCGACGGTTGTACCTTCACGGGACTCTTCCACGACCCGGCCGGCCGCTTCGAAACCCCTCACCCCTACACCGTGCGCTCCCTGGGCCCGGTCGGCGAGACCAGGCAGCCGGGCTGGCTCGGGGAGTTCCTCGGGGAACTCCCCGGACGCGGCCCTGCGCCCTGGCGGGTGAAGGACGCCGAGGAGTTCGCGCGGCTCACCGGGGTGACCACGACGACCGCCAGGCTGATCGTCGCCGGGCTGCCGTACGTGGACACCTACCAGCGCAACTTCCTGCCCGCCGAGGTGCGGGCCGCGCTCGGCCTGAAGGCGGCGGAGGCCGCCGTCGCCAAGGACGAACTGCGCCGGCTGGACGCCGCCGTCCGGCGCGAGGTCGTCGCCGCGCTGCTGCCCGAGAACCCGGCCGCGCTGTGGACCGAAGGCCCGGACGTCGCCGCCGCCGCGCGGGTATGGAACGACAGGGTGGGACGGCGCGCCGCCGTCCCGGAGTGGCTTCTCGGCGAGGCGGCCCGCGCGGTGCGCACCGGATGGGAGCCCGGCCGGGCGCTGCCCGCCCTGCTCGACCCGGCCTCGGCGCCGGAGCTCGGCACGGACCTGCGATGGCGGGTGAAGGGCGACCGCGTCTCCCCGGTCGACGGCGCCGGCACCGGGTTCACCGAGTCCACGCTGGTCTCCACGGTCGCGTTGACCGCGTGGCTGGCCCACCGGCTGCCCTCGGGCGATGCCGTGCGGGCCGCGCTGCCCGCTGTGCTGGCCGTGCTCTCCGACCGGCTGGCGAACCCCGAGCTCCTGCTCGACCTGGGCCGCTACGTCGACCTTCCCGGATTCAGGAGGATCGCCGGAGCCCCCACCGAAGTCGCCGAGGGCTGGGAACGCTACGGCGCGGTGGTCATGGCCACCTACGACGACCAGCCTTCGCCGGGCCTGCGTACCGCCCTGCTCGACGCCTCGGGGAGCGACCCCTACCTGCCCGCCCTGCGGGCCCTGACCGGTGACCAGGGGCAGCCGTTCCCGGTCGAGACGGCACTGCGCACCGTTCGCGACCCGCGTTTCGAGGCGCTACTCGCCGACCCCGGAGACCCCGTGGCGGGGGAGCGCGCGGCCGACGGCACCTGGTGGCCGCAGGATCCCTCCCGCTCCGTGCCCGCGCTGCTCTCCGAGGCCGCGACGCGGTACGGGCTGGGTCAGGACGCCGCCGCGCTCTACCTGGCGCTGCTCGCGATGCCGGACCCCACGGACAAGAACGTCACCCGGTGGACCGGATGGAAGCCCGCGCGGTTCAAGGCGGCCCGCGCCGAACTGGCCGGCACCGACCTGGTGGTCGAGGCCGGTCGCGCCCGAGCCGGTCGTTCACTCTTCCTGCCGGGAGCCTGGACGGACCTCAGGACCCCGAACCTCCCGCTCGAACGGTGGAAACTCCCCATGCTCGACCTGCTCGACGCGGAGAGCGCGCCGCTCGGCGTGGTCGTTCCCATCGAACCCGCCGCCGACCTCTACGCCAGGGCGTGGCAGCGGGTCCGCGGCGGCGACATCCCCCGATTCGAGGAACTCCGGGTGCGGCGCGGCAGGCGCCGCTGAGCGGGGGCGGGCCCCGCCCCCGCGGATCGCTCACCGGAAACCACCGGTTCCCAACGGACCGGCCGGCTGGAACGCGCCTGGGACCGCCCCGTGCGTTCCAGCCGGCCGGGCAGCACGACAGACAGAAGGATCTTCCCCGATGACCATGACCGAACAGACGGTTTCCCCGGCTCCCTCCGGCCGGCAGACGCTACCGGCGGAGGAACGGCACGCCGCCGAGCTCGCCTTCCTCGCCGCCCACGACGACGGTCCCCGGCCCCCCGGCTGGTCGCTGACCCCGCGCGCGGTCGTCACGTTCGTCTGCGGCAGCGAGGGGCAGGCCCTCGAACCGCCCAGAGCCCGGCAGCCGAGTAAGGACGAAGGCTCCTCCTCGCCCGCCCGGCTCGTCATCGCCCCCAAGTTCGTCGGCGAGCGCTCCCTGGTGGAACGCTGCGTGGTCACCCTCGCCGGTGAGCGCGGCCTGCTGCTGGTCGGCGAGCCGGGTACCGCCAAGTCGATGCTGTCCGAGCTGCTCGCCGCCGCCGTCTGCGGCACGAGCGCGCTCACCGTGCAGGGCACCGCGGGCACCAGCGAGGACGCCTTCCGTTACGGCTGGAACTACGCCCTGCTCCTGGCTCAGGGGCCGAGCCGCCAGGCGCTGGTCGACTCCCCGGTGCTGTCCGCCATGCGATCCGGGCGGGTCGTCCGGATCGAGGAGATCACCCGCTGCCTGCCCGAGGTGCAGGACGCCTTGGTGTCGATCCTGTCCGACCGTCGTCTCAGCGTGCCCGAACTCGCCGGCACGCCCGACGCGCTGACCTCGGCGGCCCCGGGCTTCACCGTGATCGCCACGGCCAACCTGCGCGACCGGGGGGTCTCGGAGATGTCGGCGGCGCTCAAGCGCCGGTTCAACTTCGAGACGGTCGCCCCCATCGCCGACCCCGCCGCCGAGGCCGCTCTGGTGCGCGGACAGGCCACCGCCGTGGTGCGCCGGGCCGGCGCGGCCTTCGGCGTCGACGACGCCGTGCTGGACGCCCTGGTCACCGTCTTCCGGGACCTGCGCTCCGGCCGCTCGGCCGAGGGCTGGGACGTGGAACGGCCGGGAACCGTGATGTCCACCGCCGAGGCGGTGCAGGTGGCGGCCTCCCTCGGGGTGGCGGCGGCCTATCTCCCCGGCGGGGACGTCCTCGACCTGATGCCCGGTCACCTGCTCGGTGTGGTTCGCAAGGACGACCCGGCCGACCACGCGCGACTGCTCGGCTACTGGGACGGCCCGGTGCGGCGCCGCGCCGAGGACGGTTCCGCGATGTGGCGTCGTCTCTGGGACCTGCGGGAGAACCTGCGTTGACAGGCGACCGGCAGACGAGTGCTCAGAGCGCGCGGGACGCGCATACCCGGAAAACGACGGCTCAGGGTTCCGAGGTCTCGGATGCGGCCCCGCGGCAGGACGGAACCGGGGAGGCGACCGGCCACCATCCCCGGGAGGCGGTCGACGCGCTGGCCGGGGCCACGCGGCCCTACCTGCTCGGCGTGCGCCACCACAGCCCCGCGCTGGCGGCGGCGGTTCCGGCACTGCTCGACGCCGCCGGAGCGGAGGTGGTCTGCGTCGAGTTGCCCGCCGACTTCCAGCCGTGGTTGGTCCACCTGGCGGATCCGGCCACCCTCGCACCGGTCGCCCTGGCCGGGACACGCGGCGACGGGCGGCTCGGGTTCTACCCGTTCGCCGACTTCTCGCCGGAGCTGGCCGCCATTCGCTGGGCGCGTGAACGCGGGGCCGAGGTGCTCTGCTGCGACCTTCCGATCTCCGACCCCGGCTGGTCGGAGAGTGACCGGGCCCGGCCGGACGCGACGGAGGCGCCGCGGGCCAGGGCCTTCGCCGACGCTCTCACCGCCTCGGTCACGGGCCGGGAGGGGGACGACATGTGGGACCGCGCCGTCGAGGTGCTCGCCCCCGGCTGCCCGCCCGAGGCGGTACGCCGGGCGGCGCTGGGTGTCGGCTGGGCGCTGCGACAGGACGCGGAGGCCTCGGGCGGAGTGCCGCCCGGTGACCTGGTCCGCGAGGCGCACATGCGCGGAGTGCTCGCCGGGGCCGCCGGCGGCGGCCGGCGGGTCGCCGCCGTGATCGGCGCTTTCCACGCCCCCGCCCTGCTCGCTCCCGACCGGGCGGACCCGGGGCGGCGCACCGGCGCTCCCGACGCGCCGGCGGCCCAGGATCCCTCGCCCGCCACGTCCCTCGTCCCGTACGCCTTCGACCTGCTCGACTCCAGGTCCGGCTACCCGGCGGGCATCCGTGACCCGCGCTGGCAGCAGGCGGTTCTCGCCGCGGGCGGCGACCCCGGAAAGGTCAGGGACGCCGCCGCCCGTACGATCACCGAGCTCTGCCGCGAACTGCGCGCCGCTGGGCACACGGCGGGCACCGGCGAGGCCGTGGAGACGCTTCGGCTGGCCTGCGACCTGGCCCGGTTGCGCGGCCTGCCCGCGCCGGGGCGCGGCGAGCTGCTGGAGGCGGTGACGACGGTGCTCGGCCAGGGCGAACCTCTCGGGCGCGGCCGGGCGCTCGCCCGTGCCCTTGAGACGGTGCTCGTCGGCACCGAGCGCGGCAGGATCGCGCCGGGCACGCCCCGTTCCGGGCTCGGCCCCGCGGTCGAGGCCGAACTGGCGGAGCTGCGGCTGCCCCACCCCGGCGATCCGGATCCCCGAGAGGTCCGTCTCGACCCGCTCCGCTCCGATCTGGACCGCCGCCGTGAGATCCTGCTGCAACGCCTGCTGGTGTGCGGAACCGGGTACGGTCGGCCGGCCGAGGTGGCGGGCACGGGTGACGCGACGGCACTCACCACCCGCTGGTCGCTCTCCTGGACCCCCTCGGTCGCCGCACTGCTGGACCTGGCGGGCGTCCGAGGCGTCACCGCGGCTCTGGCAGCCGCGGGGACGCTGCGCGAGACCTTCCGCGGGGAGTCCGCCGAGGGCGGCCCCACCTGCTCGGCGATTCTCACGGGGCTGCGGGCCGCGGCCGTCTGCGATCTGCGGGACCTGGTCGCGGACCGCATCGAGGACGCCGCCGCCGTGCTTCCCGCCACCGCGGGGCTGCCCGACCTGCTCGGGGCCCTCGACCTGCTGGAGGCGCTGCGCCGCGAGCATCTTCCAGGAACCACACCGGAGAGCCGGAAGCGGGCCGCGGAGCTGTTCGGCACCCTGCTGGAGGCCGCCGTACGGTCCCTGCCAGGGCTGGCCGGAAGTGACCGGCCCGAGGACGCGACCGCCCTGACAGCGCTCGCCATCCGCTCCGCCGAGCACCGGCTCGGCCTGCGTCTCGACGACGCGCTGAGCACTCTCACGCGCACCGGCTCACCGCTCGTCCAGGGGGCCGCGCTCGCGGCCCGGATCCTGCTCGACCTGGACGCGCTCGGCACCCTCGGGGTCAGAATCGCGGGATGGGTCGACGGTGCCACGGGCACGGAGGGCCGCCACCGCCTGTCCCGCGCGATCGCCGGCCTGCTGGTCGCCGCGGGCCCGCTCCTGGAGTCGGCCGCCGAGGCTCTCGACCCGCTGCTCGACCGCGTCGACGGTCTCAGCGACCAGGACTTCCTGGACCGTCTTCCCGCGCTGCGCGGTGGTTTCGACACGCTCACCCCGGTGGCACGGGACCGGTTGCTGCGAGCCGTGACCGACCGTCTCGGCGACCGGCTCGACCTGGCGCTGAGCGCCCCGTCCGAGATCCTGGCCCTCTGGACCGCCGCGGATGTCGCCGGGCTGGCCGCGCTGAACACCCTGCGATTCCGCGTACCCGGTCTCTTCCCGCCGGGCGAGGCGGTCACGGTCGCCGGGGAGCCGGACCTTTCGGCCGTGCCTGCGGAAAGGACGGAGCCGGTGCTCCCTGCGGTACCCGCGGCGGAGCGGGAGGCCGCCTCGCGGCGCCTCGCTCCGGCCGATCGGTGGCGGCTGCTCCTCGGCAGGGAGTCCGGGCGGCTGCCCGCCGACGCCAGGCGTTACGCGCACGCCCTGGACGAGCTGTACGGGATGGGAAGGGGAGAGGGGGCAGCCGACTTCGGGTCCGGCGGCGACTGCGGCGGGCAGGGCGTGTCCTTTCCCTCCGCCCGCGAGTGGGCAGCGGAACTCGACGCCCTGTTCGGAACCGAGGTGCGGGAGGAGGTGCTGGCCCGTGCGGCCGACAGCGGGCGGACCGACGTACTGTCCGAGCTCGACCCCGACACGGTACGCCCGTCGATCGAGCTGCTGACCTCTGTCCTGTCCCTGGCGGGCGGGCTGCCCGAGCAGCGGCTGGCCCGGCTCCGTCCACTGGTCCGCCGCCTGGTCGCCGAGCTGGCCAGGGAGCTGACCACCCGGATGCGCCCGGCGCTCGCCGGCCTGGCGACGCCGCGTCCCACCCGCCGCCCCGGCGGCCGGCTCAACCTGCCCGCCACGCTCCGGGCCAACCTGGCGCACACCCGCAGGACCGGCGACGGCAGGTTTCTCGTCGTCCCTGAGCGGCCGGTCTTCAGCACGCGGGTACGCGACGAGGCCGACTGGCGGCTGGTCTTCGTGGTCGACGTCTCGGGCTCGATGGAGGCCTCGGTGGTCTGGTCCGCGCTGACCGCGGCCGTCCTGGGAGGCGTTCCCACCCTCTCCACCCATTTCCTGGCCTTCTCCACCCAGGTGATCGACCTGACCGACCGGGTCGCCGATCCGCTGTCACTGCTGCTCGACGTGCGGGTCGGCGGTGGCACCCACATCGCCGCCGGGCTCGCCCACGCGCGCTCCCTGGTCACCGTGCCGAGTCGCACGCTCGTCGTGGTGGTCAGCGACTTTGAGGAGGGCTATCCGCTCGGAGGGCTGCTCGGCGAGGTCCGCTCCCTCGTCTCCTCCGGTGTGCACCTGCTGGGCTGCGCCGCCCTGGACGACACCGGGGCCCCGCGCTACTCGGTGCCCGTCGCGCGGCAGCTCGTCGCGGCCGGGATGCCCGTCGCGGCACTCAGTCCGCTCGCCCTCGCCCGCTGGGTGGGCGACCGCCTCCGAGGAGAGAACCGTTGAACCTTCCAGCCTCCGCCTCCCCGGCAGGGCAACTGCCACCGGTGGAGCCGCACGTGGTCGCCTCGGCGGTGGAGGAGCTCACCCCCAGGCTGCGGAAGAGACTCGACGCGGCGATCGAGCGCTGCGCCGGGCTTGCCGTCACCGCCTCAGGGCAGACCGTCTCCATCAGCTGGGGCGAGGACGCGGTGGTCACCCTCAGCCCGGGGCCTTCGGGCAGGATCGCCGACCCCGATGCGGCCCGGTGCGGCTGCCTGCTCGCGCCCCGCTGCCTGCATCGCGCCGCCGTACTGAGCGTCTGCCCGGTCGCGGAGGCCGACCTGCCGGCGACCGCCGAGCCGGTCGCCGACGCGTCATCCGGTTCGGACGCGGGGGCGGACGCGCCCCTCGACCCGGTTCCCGGCCGGGAAACCGCACAGAACACGACCGGGAGAGCCGCCCAGGAGGCCGGGCCCGGACCCAGGCAGATGGCCGCCGCGGCCGGGTTGTGGGACGCCGCTACCGCGGTGCTCATGGGCGGGGTGCCCGGTGCCGGAGCGGTACCCCAGGCGGAGCTGCTCCGCGCGGCTCACACCGCCAGGCTGGCGGGCCTGCACAGGGCCGAGGCCGCCGCCCTGCGCGTCGTGCGCGGCCTGCGTGCGGCTCGTGCACGCCATGACGGTCACCGCCTGGCCGACCTGGTCTCCGCGCTCCGGGAACTTCTGCTGACCGCGGGCAGGCTCGCCGCGGCCGACCCCGATCCAGCCCTGGTGGGAACCGCGCGCCGCGCCTACCGGCAAGGCGAGGCACTGAAGGTGTACGGGGTCTGTCGGGAACCGGTGATCAGCGCCACCGGCTACGGAGGGGTGGTCACCCACCTCGTCGCCGAGGACGGCCGCTGGTTCTCCATCGCCGACGTCAGGCCCGGAGGATCGGCGCGTGCCCGTGGTGCCGCCACCGCCACGGTCGCGCTCGGCGCCGCAGCTCTCGACCACGCAGGGCTGGCCAGAGGAGGACTGCTGATCTCCGGCGCGGAGATCTCCCCCGAGGGCCGTCTCGGCGCGGGTCGCGGCGTGCGGGCCAACCCCGTCGCGGGTCTGTCCTGGTCGGCCTCGCCGCTGGCGGCACTGTTCGCCAGGCCGCTCGCCGAGACCGCCGGCGTGATGTTCTCCGGGGACCCCTGGGACGATCCGCGGGACGGCGGGGGAGCGGGGCAGCCGGTCGGATGCGACCTGGTGATCGTCGGTGCCGAGGGAGACCGGGTACTCGCCCGCGAGCTGACGCCCCGTGCGGAGCCGGGTGGCGAAGCGGGCGCGTTCCCCGCGTCCGCCGGACGTTCCGGCGCCGACGGCCCCCTCGGCGGACTGCTGATCCGGCTCGCGCCGGCCGACTCCCATCCCGATCTGGCCCATGTCGCCAACCTGCGGCAGCTCGCGTCCAGGCCGGGGCTGAGGGTACGGGTGATCGGCAGGTTGGACCCCGACAGGGCCGCCACCCTGCGCCCGCTCGCGATCGGGCCGGTCCCCGGAGCCGGTCCGACGTTGCGCCTGCCCGCCGAGTGGATGGACCGCGCCGATCTCGGATACGACCGCCTGCGAGGTTCCCACCTTCCGTCTCGCGAGGACTGCCGGCCCCGAAAGGAGGCGGCCGAGGCCGGCCCCGACCCGGTGGCGGCCTCACCCCTGTGGCGGGCGCGCCGCCTGGTGGAGCTGGCCGTTTCCGGTGGGCGGCGGACGGTCGCGGAGTCCGCGCGCGGCGACTCCCTCGCCCGGCGGGCCGCGCTTCGCCGCGCGGGCTTCGAGACCGCCGCCGACCTCGCCGACGCGCTCACCGCAGAGGCCGACCGCCGCACCCGCGATGTGTTCGGTCGTCTGGTCGACTCCGGCGACGACCTGTACGCCTGGACGTGGCTCGCCGCCGCCGTCCATCTCACGGTCACGGAACGGGCACTGGTCCGGGCCTCCTGGCACGACGACCGCGCTACCGGAGAGCAGGCCGGATGACATCCGCACCGGGATCCGTGGCGCTCCCCGGTGTTCGGCCGCCCTGGGTGAACGCCCTGGCGGGTGCGGGCGGGAAGGACCGGATCAAGAAATGTCACCGGTGGCCGATAGCGTTGCGCGGCATGAGCGATGAGATCACCGACTCCCCCACCGGTTGGGTCGCCAAGCACGCCCGCAGGTACGTCGAGTCGAACGGCGCGGAGGGCCACCTCTATCACGGCCGGCCGACACTGCTGCTGACGACGGTCGGCCGCAGGTCCGGGGTGCGCCGGCGCACCCCGCTGATCTACGGCCGCGACGGTGACGCCTACGTGGTCGTCGCCTCCAACGGAGGGGCCGCCGACCACCCGCTGTGGTACCACAACCTGCTGGTCCTGCCCCAGGCCGAGGTGCAGGTGGAAGCCCGGACGTTCACGGCCCTCGCGCGGACCGCGACCGCCGAGGAGAAGCCCGCGCTGTGGCGGCAGATGGTCGGCATTCACGCCGAGTACGCCGACTACCAGCGCAGGACCGACCGCGACATCCCGGTGGTGATCCTCACGCCCGCCTGAGGTCCCGGACCCGTCACCCGGTCATGACCGCTCGTCCGCGCCGGGGATCTCACGACGGAGTCAGAGGCGGGCCACGACCGTCGCGGTCGCGCGCACGGCTGCGATCCGATGGCGGCGCCCAGCGAGGCCGTGAGCTGTTCGTGATCTCATTTGGACCGCGACAATGCTGGCCACAAAGGGCAGTACGATCTACTGTAATTGACAATAAACCGTGCGTAAGGAGTGGGGCGTGGATCTCATCGTGCCGCCGGCGGAACGGGTGTGCTGATGGCCAGTCAAGCAAGCATCGGTGACCGCATCCGCAGATTGCGGTTGAGCAAGCACATGTCCCAGGCGCAGCTGGCCGGGTCCGATCTGTCTGACAGTTATGTTTCGCTCATCGAGTCGGGGAAGCGGAATCCCACTCCGAACGTCACGCGCCTGCTGGCCGAGCGGCTCGGCTGCGGTATCGAGTTCCTGCTCCACGGGATCGAGCCGCACCAGCGCGTCGACACCGGGCTCGCCCTGCGCCACGCCGAACTGGAGCTGTACCACGGAGATCCGGTCGTGGCGGCCGATCGTTTCGCGGAGACGGTCAGGGCCGCAGGTGACGACAACGTCGCTCTCGCCGCGCAGGCGAGGTTCGGCCGGGCTCGTGCGCTGGAGGCCCAGGGACACACGGCGCGGGCGGTCGAGGCGTACGAGCGGCTTCGCCGCGAGGCCGCGGCGCATCCCGAGCGCCTTGCCGACCTGCCGGTCGTCGTGGCGCTCTGCCGCTGCTACCACCGAGCCGGTGACGCGCTACGCGCCCGGGATCTCGGGCTGAACGCTCTGGCGCAGGCCGTTCGGCTCGGGCTCGACCAGGGCGCCCTGGCTCTCGACCTCGCCGTGGTGCTCGCCGAGACGGAGATCGACCTGGCATATGCCGAGCGCGTGCTGTCGGCGTCCGGCGTGCCCGAGGCCACAGGCCGCGGTCCGGAGGTTCTCGGCCTGTGGCAGGCCAGCGCGGCCGCGGCGGAGAAGGACTCCGCACTGGCCCTGCGGCTCGCGGAGGACGCCATCGCCGCCGGCCGGTCCACCCGGATGGCCTCCGACTACGCCCGGAGCGCGATGTGCTGGGCGTGGATCACCGCCGCGAGTCCCGAGGGGGCCGGCCTTGACCGGGCGGGCGGGTTCGCCGCCGCCGCGGCCGAGGTCCTCGCGCGCCTGTCACCCGGGGCGGTCGAACATGCCCGGAGCCTGGTCGTGCTCTCCCGCGTGCGGTTGCGCGCCGGTGACCTGGACGCCGCCGCCGACCTGTCGGAGCGGGCTCTCGGCCTGCTCACCGGTGTGCGCGGGACGGTGCCGGCCATGGCGTACGTGGTCCTGGCCGAGCTCGCCTTGGCACGCTCCAAGGACGGCGGCCCGGCGCTGGCGGAGGCGCAGGAGGCGCTCGCCGACCCGGCCACCACGTCGGCCTCCCGCACCGACAGGCAGTCGGCCAGGCTCTGGCGTGAGATCGGCGACCTCTGGGGGCGGGCCGGATCACCGCAGAGGCAGGCGAACGCCTATCGCCGGGCGCTCGAGACCGTGGGGGTCTGCTCGCGGCTGGAGACGCCGTCCGGCTTGACATGGCGTGCGGTGGCGACTTCCGCGACCCCGGCGAGCCCGGTGATTTCAGCGCGTCTCGGCGTCTCGGGTGAGTCGAGAACCGGGTGATGTCTTCGCCCTGACGCATTGACGCCCCGCCCCTCTGCCTCTTTGAAAGTGGGCACGCGCCGATGACGGATGGGCGGGGCCGCTTCGTTAAAGGGCCCCAGCAGCGCCTGGTGCCCCTGATCAACGGCGCAGACAGCGTGCTGGCATGGTTCGTACAGGACGTCTGGAGCCAGTTCGACGCCAACCACTTACTGCCGGGTGCGCCGTTGTTTCCATCGGAGCGCCGGCAGATGGACGGTCCAGGAGCCCGGACAAGCACCGACGTGGCGCGGCGCGCGCTGGCTGCCGCGGTTGCCCGGTACCTGCCGAGCTGGGAGGGCAGGCTAACCCCGCACGTGCTGCGGCACTACTGCGCCAGCCAGCTCTATCAGGCAGGAGTGGACATCCTCGCGGTTCAGGAACTGCTCGGGCATTCGTGGATCTCCACGACGATGCGCTACATCCACGTGCACGGAACCCGTATTGAGGATGCGATCATGCGCGGCCAGCAGCGCGCCGCCCAGCGTTGGGAAGGACTGATCCGATGAAGTGGAACCTGCGCCTGGCGGCGGCCAACCGAGGCATCTGGAAGGCCAGCGAATTGCGTCGGATGCTTGCCGAGCGTGGCGTGGAGATGAGCACCGGGAAGATGTCCGGGTTGTGGTCAGGCCAGCCCAACGTCTTGCGCCCGGAGGAGCTGGACGCGTTCTGCGCGGTGCTCGGCTGCGAGATCGGCGACCTGATCACCGCTGAACCAGAGAGGGGGCCGAAGTCCCAATCAAGCACGGAGAAACGCAGCACCGCGGTCGGACAGGGCACCATCGTCCCGGGCTCGACCCGGGAGGTGACTCCGAAGGCGCGGTCCAGCCGTTCGCTTCCGCCGCGGTGAAGAATCAGTCGCTCGATAGGTCCTGCCGCACTTGCGCAGGCCCGATCGAGCCTAGTACGAGCCAGCAGGGTGGGCGGCCACGCCAGCACTGCCGTTCCTGTCGGCCGTCCCGAACCGAAGAGCGGCGCACTGCCCGCGACCCGCGAATCGGCGAACCCTGCCGAACGTGTGGGGAGCCTATAGGCCGCCACGACGGCAGCGCCCGGCCCCCTGGCCGACCTCGCCTGAACTGCGAACGATGTCGTCCAGCCAGGACGAGACAACACCCCGCTTCAGCGGTTTGCCTCGACGAGGTCATCGGAAAATTGATGATCTTCCCCATCCATCGCGCGGTGCTGGAACGGGTGGTGGAGGCCGCCGAGTCCGCGAACTGGAGGGGACAGGCTCTGTCCCGGGTGTTGGCTGGCCTGATCAACGTCTTTCACGGCATCCGGAGGAACAGCCAGTCCGCATTAGCCAGCTCGATGCCGAACTTGGCCTCTCCAGCGGCGCTCGGCTGGCGCGCATGGTTCTCAACGAGGTCGGGCTCTTCGTTGATGACACCGTGTCCACGATGCGGCTCTGGATCGACCGCCAGTCCAGCACTCTCCCGGAGGGCTTCCGCGCCGACGTGCAGGCATGGTTGCGGGAACTCGGCTCCGCGGTGAGCTGCAGGAAGCCCTTCCAGGCCGCCAGGAGCAGCGGTTGGGGCGAACCGAACGTGATGCCGATCAGGAGCCGCAAAAGACCGGTGGGTTCCCTCCCGAAGATCTTCATTGGTGCTGAACTCACCGGCTTTTGCGGAGCAAGTTAGAACACAAGTCGGACTTACCGATCCGGGGACGGATCGGCCCCGCCGGACGCGGGCGTCGACTAAGCCGCGACGCATCAGGTTTCTAGCGCTAATTTCTGCACTGAGAGCGGTCACGTGGAACTCTTGATCGGCGGACAGAAAAGTCGCGGCTGACGGACACCGGTTCCTGGTGGGCGGCCACCAAAAGTCTTGGTCA
>NZ_JBFAQY010000019.1:12559-169894 GCF_040678965.1 Streptosporangium sp. NPDC049248 | reverse complement strand
CAGTGAGTCACGCTGCCGACGACGCGGCCTGAACCGTGCACCCCATGCACGGCGAGGAGCTGCAAGCTCGGTCCCTTCAGGACCGAGAAGCTGACTGTACGATCAGGTAGCCCGCAGGACTTCGATCGATTTTGGTGAACGGCCGGATACTCCGGGTAGCCGCTCGTAGTACGCGGCTTGGCAGGTCTGGCCGTCACGGGTCTCGTGGTCGCGCTTCTACCGTGCTTCCCATGGACACTCCAGATCTCCTCATCCGCAACGCCTCCCTCCGCGGTCGTCCCGGCAGATGGTCACTGGCGGCGACGGGCGGGCTGCTCAGCCTCGTCGCCGAGGACGACCCCGACCTCGGCCCGGCGACCGATGTGACCATCGACGCCGACGGCGCCCTGGTCACCGAGCCGTTCGTGGACGCCCACCTGCACCTGTGCAAGGCACACACCCTCGACGCGGCCGGCCCCGCCGCACTGTCGGAGTACACCGGCCGCGCCATGGGGGCCGCGATGGGAGCCATCGAGACGGCCGCCGCCGTCAAGGCCGGTCAGACGCGGGAGGCCGTCCTGGAACGGGCCCGGCCGGTACTGGTCGAGTCCGTGCGGCACGGCGTCCGGGCCGTGCAGGCCTTCGCCGACATCGATCCGGCAGCGGGGCTGACCGGGGTGGAGGCGCTGCTGGCGCTGCGCGAGGAGTTCCGCGGCGTGGTCGACGTGCGGGTGGTGGCGTTCCCGCAGGACGGCCTGCTCCGCGAGCCCGGCACCGAGGAACTGGTCGCCGAGGCCGTACGGCTCGGCGCCGACGTGGTGGGCGGCATCCCGTGGATCGAGTGGACCGACGCCGACGCCGCCGAGCACGTACGGCGCATGGTCGATCTCGCACGGCGGCACGGGCTGCGCGTCGCCATGCTGGTCGACGACGCCGGAGACCCGGGGCTGCGGACGACCGAGATGCTCGCGCGGGAGTTGCTGGAGCGGAACATGATCGGGCGCGGCAGCGCCCAGCACGCGCGGGCGATGGCCCTCTATCCCGAGCCGTACCTGCGGCGCCTGGCCGGACTGTGTCGTGCGGCGGGGCTCGGTTTCGTCAGCGACCCGCACACGGGACCGCTCCATCTACCGGTCTTCGAGCTGGCCCGCGCCGGGGTTCCGGTCGCACTGGGGCAGGACGACGTCGAGGACGCCTACTACCCGTTCGGGCGGCACAACCTCCTGGAGGTGGCGTTCCTGGCCGCGCACCTGCTCGACGCCCGCACCGACGCCGCCCTGGAACGGCTGTACGACATGGTGACCGTCGACGCCGCCCGGGTCGTCGGCCTGCCCGCCCACCGCCTGGAACCCGGGGCTCCCGCAGACCTCGTCGTCCTTGAGGGGCGGACCCTCCGCGAGGCCCTGACCCGGCACGCACCGCCCCGCCATGTCGTCGTCGCGGGCCGGGTCGTGGCCTCGTCCACCCGGCACACCGTCTTCGGAGCCGGTGTCCCCCGCTGAAGGACACGCGTGCCCATTGACCCGTCCCCGCAGGCCCGCCCGGGTGAACAAGCGCTGAGAACCGCCGCCCTGGCGGCGATATCCGTGCCAGGCGGGCCTGGACCTCGACCGCTCAGCCGAGCGGGTTGTCCTTCTCCCGCAGCCTCTCCAGGGCGGGCCCGTACATGCGGGCCTTGATGGTGCCGAGGGTGGGGCCGCCCTTGGCCGTCTGGGCGCGAGCGATCTCCATGGCGGTCTGCCGCACGGCGTCCTCGTCCACCGCGCGGTCGACGACGGCGGCGGCCAGGGCGTCATGGCCGCCGTAGCGGCGCGCGGTGGTCATCGCCTCGTGCGCGGTCTGCGGGGCCAGCCGAGCCTGGATCAGCGCGGACATGCCCGGAGTGAACGGGATGTTGATGTCGGCTTCCGGCAGGCACCAGTAGCCCCGGTCGGCGCGCATCACCCGGAAGTCGTGGGCCAGGGAGAACATCGCGCCGGCCGCGAAGGTGTGCCCCTGCAGGGCGGCCACGGTGACCATCGGCAAGGTCAGCACCCGTGCCAGGAGCTCGTGAACGCTGACCACGTAGTCCCGGTGCAGGTCGGCGTGGGCGAACAGCCAGTCCAGGTCCAGGCCGTTGGAGAAGAACTTGCCGGTCGCGACGGTCACCAGGGCACGGGGGCCCTCCGCCTTCTCCACCTCGTCCAGCGCGGCGTTGACGGAGGCGATCCAGTCGGGGTGGAAACGGTTCTCGGTGTCCCCGATGTCGAGGATGAAGACGTCGTCCTGGCGGTCGAGCGTGGGCATGCCTGATTCCTTTCGCGGTTGTCGCTCATGCACACCTGGCCCGGCCGGGATCGGCAGCCGCGCCCACGACGAGCGAGCCGCCGAACATGAGCGCCTTTCTGACGTCGAAGACCGGCAGGAACTTGCGTCGGCAACGATGCTACTAGCGAGTAACTACGGCGAATCGCATATTACATCGAAGTAACTCATTTGTCCGCAGGATCAACTCCGGGCGGCAAGCCCTCCGCGTCCTGTTTGCTACCGGCGGGTCATCGGACCGCCCCAAGGTTTTGAAATCCTGTGGCCGACCACCTCGGGTCCCTTCGCCTACCGTGGGAGCAGGTTCCCTGCCGTGCCGACCGGCCGGCCCGGCACACCGCCGGACACCGTGCCGCGCTTTCCGCCAGAGCCGGAGTTCGAGATCTCCGCCCGCGAGGAGATGTGATGACCAAGGTCAGGAACGCTCTCGTAGCCGGTGCGATGACGGCCTCCGCCCTCCTCGCACCCATGACGACGCCGGCTCCGTCCGCCGTCGCGGACACCGCGGCCTCGAACGCCTCGCCCACTCTCGGCTCCGCCCAGAAGCCCTGCCGCGAGCACAGGCACCCCGAGAGGTGCCGCGCCCGGCGCGGTCACCACGGCATCATCGGCGGTGGCGATGGCGGTGTCGGCATCGGCGGCGGCATCAGCGACAACAGGGCTCCCGGCAACAGAGGCGGGGCGGGGATCGACAACTGACAGGACCGCGGGCGGCTCGCGAGGCACTGCCGCGTTCCTCGGCGCGGGTCACGAACATGCGGCGCCCCGGGCCGGTGTGGACCGGTACTTCCGCCGAGGAACGTCACGACATGATCACGAACCGGCCCCCGGCATGTCGCAGGACTACCGCCCGGCCTCGTGCGCGTCGACCAGCCGCTTGGGGGCCGTCAGGCACCACGCCTCGGTGACCAGCTCGAACAGCTCATCCGGATCGATCTTCGCGAGGTGCACCACGACCCAGCCGAACCGGCCCGCGGTGAACTGGACCTCGAACACCTCCGGCCGCTCCGCCACCAGCGCGATCTGCTCGTCGATCGTCGCCTTGAGACCCACGGTCTCCGTGTCTCCCCACAGGTAGCCGAAACCCTTGCCTCGGACCTTCAGCGAGGTCCAGCTGCCGGAGTCGCTCTGCTGCACCTCGGGAAGCCTGTCGAGCATCTCCAGGAATTCACCAACACTCACACCCATGGGCCACGTCTATCAGAACGCTCCGACAATCCCCGCGAAACCACCCTGCCGTCGAAGGCCACCGCGGGCCCGGCCCGGCCGGTACCCCTCACGCCAGGGGATCTGTAGGAACTCCCGCGAGTTCGTTCTGAGCCTGAGCCTGCACACCATGGTAGGAGTGCCATACCGAGAGTAGTGAACCGCTTGACGCTCCGTCGGGATTCCTGAAGCATTGCCAGCAATTGAGGTGTCCGGTCGGAGGCAGTGAGCTGGGGTGTGCCGATGAGCCTTGGTGTGGTGCGATCACTGGCTACTCCTAGGCGTCTAACGAGCTCGCAGGACTTCGAGGACTACGAGCAGGAGCTCGTCGACCAGTACTTACTGGCTTGCGTCTGCGCTGGAATGAGCGACGATTCGATCACCGATGATAGGCAGGCGATCTTCGAGTTCGTCCGGTTTCTGAGTGGCCCGGTATGGACGGCCGGCCCGGAGGACGCCGATCGGTTTCTGACAGCTCAGCGGAAGCTCGGCAGGGCCAAGAGCACCGTCCAGCACAAGGCCTGGACGATCGCGCAGTTCTTCGACTTCCTGATCATCCGCTACCAGGGCGACGTGCACGCCCTGACCGGGCACGTGCTCTGCCAGCCCCATCGACGAGTTCAACCGGCCGGCCAAGGCCGACTACGGAACCCCGCGGATCCCGCCACCCAGCAGCGAGGTCGAGGCGATGTTCGCCGCCTGGCGGGAGTCGCTGCCCGGAGCCCGTAAGTACCTTCCCGCTGCTCGTGACTACTTCGCCGCGTCACTGTGGCGCCGGGTGGGATTGCGGATCACCGAGACGGTGAAGCTTGACATCCGAGACTGGCGGCCAGACCTCGGCGAGGTCGGCAAGCTTCATGTCCGCTTCGGTAAGGGAAGCCGCGGCCGCGGGCCCAAGCCCCGGCTCGTCCCCGCCATCAACTCCGTGGACATCTTGATCAACTGGTGGCTGACCGATGTGCGACACCAGTTCGGCGACGACTGGAGTGACCTCGATGCCCCGCTGCTGCCTAGCGAGCGGCGCGACACCCATACTGGCCGCAACAGGAGAGCCGGCGACGACACCCTGCGAAACGGGCTGACGGCTGCGGTCCAGGCGTTCTTGCCGTCCTGGAGCGGCAGGATCACCCCACACGTCCTGCGGCATTTCTGCGCCTCGCACTTTTACGAGCAGGGCATGGACCTCAAGGCCATCCAGGAAGTCCTTGGCCATGAATGGCTATCGACCACGACCCAGTACATCCACGTCCACGCCGACCATATCGAGCGAGCCTGGGCAACAGCCAACCAGCGCGTCGCCGGCCGGCTCGGCCCCAGGGGAGGGTGACGACACCATGCGCTGGAATATGCGGATGAAGGCCGCCGAGCGCGGCATCTGGAAGTCGACCGAACTTCGGCGCCTGCTCGCCGAAGCAGGACTGGAGATCAGCGCGGGGAAGATGTCGGCGCTGTGGACCGGAACGCCGACCACAATCCGGCTCGACGATCTGGACGTGATCTGCTCGGTCTTGGAATGCGCGCCAACAGACCTGTTGATCTGCGAGCCGGAGAAGGTCCACGCGCGGCGGCCCCGCCAGGCCGAAACCGCTACCGGCGCCTCACCAGTGGCACCTCGCCTTGGCCGTAACCGAACAGTGCCTCCAGCGTGACCGCGCCGAGGATGTGCCCGGGTTGCCAGGTCAAACCGGTCAGTACCTACTCGGCGAAGTACTGCTTCGACTGCCGGCCGGTGCACCGACGGCCGCCGCCACCGTGTCGCAAATGTGGCTCTGCGGACTATTACACCGCTGGTCTCTGCCAACGGTGCCACCCCTTGGCACCGGCACTTCCCGACTCCTGCCCAGACTGCAACGCCTGGGGCCTGCTACGGAGCAGCAGCGGGATTTGTCTGGCCTGCCGCGCCTGGCGAAAGGCCTACCCCCGCCAAGGGGCGTGCCAATTGTGTGGGTCCGTCGCCTACCTGCACACAACCATGATGATCTGCAGGCTGTGTCGTTGCCAGGCCCCGTTGGTGCGCAAGAAGGCCATCCCCCTGGCCGTGAAGGCGGCCAACCAGGGCGGTCAGCAGCTCTTTCTCGCAAACGCTGACCAGCGCCTGCGGCTCAGCACCACGCGCCGTTCGCCGCCCCCGCGCCCACCTCAGCCCGGCCTGTCGCCGATCCGTCCCGTCGACCACCGCCAGCTCACCTTGATCGACCCGCCCCGCGATCTGGCCGCCGGTCTTCACGCCGGCCTTCCGTCCCCACCGGACGTGGCCCTGGCCGAGGCCTTCGAGCACTTCGTCGCCGAGCACGCCGAACGGTACGGCTGGACCCCTGCCACCTGCCGCAATGTCCGCCGCGGCCTGCGCATCGTCCTGACTCTTCAGGAAACACCCGGCGCACGGATCAAGGCCAGCGACATCCTGCTCCTGGGCCAAGTCCCCAGCGCGTTCCAGGTCGCCCGCACGATCGAGATCGTCGAGCTCGCGGGCATGCTCGACGACGACCGGATTCCAGCGATCGTCAACTGGTTCGACACGAAGATCGCTGGCTTACCCGGCCCGATGCAGGAAGAACTGCGCGTCTGGTTCGAGGTGATGCGTCATGGCAGCACGAAGCCACCGCGGCGACGGCCTCGCCGCGAGGGCACCATCAGGATGAAACTCTCCAGGGCGCTGCCTGCCCTGCGCCGGTGGGCCGACCAGCACACCTCGCTCCGGGAGATCAGCAGAGACGACGTCCTGGCGGTGCTGCCCGCCAGTGGGTCGCCCCGGGTCGGTGCTGTGCAGGGCATTCGCTCGATCTTCACGGTGCTCAAGGAACACAAGCTCGTCTTCACCAACCCCACCGCCCGGATTCAGACTGGCCCACCGACGCCCACCATCCCCCTGCCGGTCGACCTCGACGCGCTCCGCGCCGCGATCCACTCCAGCAATCCGGCCCGCGCCGCGCTCGCGTCTCTGCAAGCCTTCCACGCCCTGCGCTCACGTCAGCTGCGTCAGCTGCAGCTGACCGATCTCCTTGATGGCCGGCTGCACATCGACGGCCGGGTGATCCCTCTGGCACCCGAGGTGCGAACACGCCTGGTGGCCTGGCTGGATCACCGCAACCAGCGCTGGCCACGCACCGCCAACCCTCATCTGTTCATCACCACCGACACCGCCATCCGCACGGGCCCGGTCAGCCATACGTGGATCAATGAGATCATCGGGATATCCCCTCAAGCCATTCGAGAGGATCGCATCCTCGACGAGGCGATCGCCACCGGTGACGTACGCAGAATCTGCGACCTGTTCGGCCTCACCGTCGAGGCCGCCCTCCGCTACACGGAGCGAGGGGGACCGGCACGGTAAGCACCGGTTGGGCTACATCCTGACCTGTACGACCCAGCAGCGCCGGTACCGTCTTGGGAAGCCCACGTCAGGATGCGCGACGAGCACCTCGCCGCGGGCCAATGTGCGAGTGCGAACGTGGCCGCGTGGGGCTTAGGCCTACCAGACCAAGCGATCTGTCGGCGCCGCACTTGGCCCTGGCCTGCCCGCGCCCCGGCAACTGCTCCGCCAGGCGGCGACGTTACCGGGCGCGGTGTGCTGCAGCTGCACGCGGACGGCGTCGACCAGCTGCGCGGCGCGCTTCCACGCGTCGACGTCGACGGCGCGCTCGTCGGGACGGGCCGAACCCGCGACCTCGGGGGAGCGCCGCCATTCGGGGTGTCGGGTTGGGTCGGACCGGGGCGCCCTGCCGTGATTACTCACGGTGGGTTTCCCCGGCCCACCCGCCGCACCCGGCGTGCGCGTCTCCACGCACCGGGCGCTCCACGTGCCTTGCCCGCTGGTCAGGTTCCCGCGGGTTCGGAGGACCAGGGGGTCGGAATGTTGCCGCCGCGATAGCGGTAGCGTTCGATCTTGACCTTGGACGCGCCGGTGAAGGCGGCCCCCTGGTGGGCGATCCTCCAGCCCTGGCGCCCGGCCTGCTCAGGGCGTGCGGCCTCGCATCAAGCTCGATTTTCGGCGGTCAATTCTTCGCTTTTCGGATACCTCACCACTTCGACATAAAGGATACGCAGCCATTTTGCGGCTATAAATGACATTTGCTGATCTAATTCCCCACCTTCACCTCTAGTATTGACAGTGGTCACGGCGCCTTTCATAGTCGATAAAGGATTTCCCGCTCTTTCGATTCTTTCCAGCGAAAGGATTTCTGTGCCCGCGGAATTGGTGGACGCGTTTTTCTCGGTAACAGACTCCGGCGCCAAGGTCGGGTTCGTGGTCCAGGGCGGGCAGGCGGCCCGCTTCGGGTGGGCCGAAGAGCGGATGCTCGATCACTACGCTCCCTTGCTGGGGAAACGGTGGCCGGCGCTCCCGGCGGCCTTCACCGGCGGATTCGACGCCGCGCTCGCCACGCCCGCGGACGACCCGTGGACGATGGTGTTTCGCGGGAGCCAGTGCCTGCGGCTGCACCCGGTGGACGGGTCGGTCGGCCAGGTCGGCTCGATCGACGGCCAGTACCCGGGACTGCCGGCCGCATTCCGCGCCGGGATCGACGCGGCGCTGCCGGCGGCCACCGCCGGAGAGGCCTACTTCTTCAAGGGCGGCCAGTGCGTGCGCTACGACCTGCGCTCGGAGATGCCGGTGGAGACCATGTCACTGGCCGACACCTGGCAGGGGCTGAGCGCCAAGGCCCCCGCCTTCGTCAACGGGATCAGCGCCGCCGCCGTCAACCCCGTGACGGGTAAGGCCTTCTTCTTCAAGGGCTCACAGTTCGTGCGGGTCGCGTTGAGCACCCGGACCGTCGAGACGGCCGCGGCCCCGGTCGACGAGGGCAGCTGGCCGGGGCTGCGGCGCACCTTCAGCCCCGGCCGCGTGTACGTGGTGCAGAGAATAGGGGAATCTGGCGACCCCATATCAGCGGCTGTGGTGGACCTTGCGACGCGCACCGTGACCGGGACGCTCGACATGCCCCTCAACGTCACCCGGAGCATCAGCCCCACCCCGGACGGCCGGTTCCTCTACGTGGCAACCATGTCCGGCTACGTCTGCGTGGACGCAGCGAACCATCAGGTCGTGGCGACCTTCCCCCGGCTGATCTCGTATGACCCAGCCAACGCCTACAGCCCCGACGGGACGCACTACCACTTCACCTCCTGGCAACAGAACGGCGACTCCTCCTACTCCAACTATCTGGAGACGGTGCAGGTCGGCACGTTCAACGAGGTAAGCCGGATCGAGCTCAAGGCAACGGTTTTCGCCGGGGCCACGACGACGGAGAACTCCAGCCGGGCACCGGTTGTCCTCGGAGGGCCGTACCGGATCGCGCCGCACCGGGATGGGCGGTTCGTCTACATCAGCGGGGGGGTGATGGGCCGCGGCCCGATGGTGGCCGAGGTCGATCTGGAGCAGAAGCTGGTCCGCCAGCTCTTCCCACTGTCCGGACAGACCGCGCCTAACGACCTGGCGCTCTCCCCGGACGGCTTGGTCGCCCACACCGCCGCCGGCGGGCGCACACTGGCATTCAGCACGCGCACCGGAGAGATCCTCCTTCAGGGCGTTCTGCCCGCCTCCAGGGAGCTCGCGCTCACTCCGGACGGCAGCACCCTGCTCTGCCTGCCCAACGCGGACGGTGAGGGTGTCCTGGTCGCCGACCCGGCCACACATCAGCTGCAAGACCGCATTCCGATCGAGGCGACCGGCGGGCGCGGCACCGGCTCGGGCCTCTCCCTCAGTCACGGCGGCGCGTTCGCCTACGTCGCCGAGGTGTCCGAGGATTCCGGGTACTCGCTTGCCGTGATCGATGTCGAGGCGCGCCAGAAGGTCGCTTCCATTTCTCTGCCCGGAGACCGTGTGTTCTGGGCGATCTTCGCCCCGTTCTGACCTGGGCGGCTCGGCGCCGCCCTTGGCGATCGCCGGGTGGCAGGAGCCGCCATGGGCCGCGGACCTGGCCGCCGACGGTCGCCGCACGTGCCCTTCCCCTCGTTCGCTGCGCTGCCCGAGGCGGCATGCGGCCCTCGATCGGCGGGAAAAGCGAAAAAGGAGAGCCTGATGTCCCTGCCTGAGCGCATGTCGCTCGTCGAGCTGATCAACGAGTTCTTCGGGGAGCCGATCGAGTTGCCGGCCGCGCTGGTGCCGATCCTGGAAAACGTCCACCAATACCAGAACCTGCCTGCCGGGGAACGGCTGGTCACCGCGCGGTCCCCGGGGTATGACGATCCGGCCCAAGGCAGCCCGGTGGACGCGGTGTTCATCCAGACGAAACGAGTCGGCGGCTCGGGTGCCATCGGGCTGCTGCTGGATGTGCAGCTGCGCTTCGACGGCTCGAGCCTGGCCCTGGTGGGGGAGGTGGTGCCCAAGGGCGCGATCGTCTTCCCCAGCCTCAAGATCCTCTGCCTGGACCGGACGCTGAACGTGGGCGAGGTCAACCAGCTCAACGGCCTGCTCGCCGGCTACGGTGTGGCGGCGCGCTTCCCGGTGCCGAACGCGATGAGCGCCGATGTGTGGCCGAAGTACTTCGCCGCCGCGATCACCTGGCAGCTGGGGGGCGGCGAGATGCCCGCCCTGTCGATCTGGCTGGACAAGGACAAGGACAAGGACGACGATGACGAGGCGAAGGAGGAGGAGATCTCCTTCCCCGGGCTGCCGAAGTCCTTCGGGCCGCTGACGATCTTTGGGGTCAAGCGCGGCCGGGACAAGGCCAAGGACTACCTGCGGGTGCTGCTGGTGGCCGAGCTGAAGGTCGGCGGGCAGGTGTTGCAGCTCGACGGGCTGGGCTTCATGATCCCGCTGACGGCGAAGGGGTTCGTGCCCAGACCCGAGCTGATCGGGGCCGCGCTCAGCATCCGCCGTGACACGCCGCCGCTGACGATCAACGCGGCGCTGCGCTACACCGGCCTCGGCGATGACGCGATCTCCTACGGGCTGGCCGGGCTGGTGCGGGTGGAGACGCCGGCGCTGTCGGTCATGGGGGCCGGAGCCTGGTCACGCACGGCCGACGGCCACCAGATGATCTTCCTGTACGCGGAAGCGCTGCTGACCTCGGGCGCGTCGCTGTTCGGGCCGCCGCCGTTCACCGTGACCGGGCTGGCGGCCGGATTCGGCGTCAACAGCAGGATGCGCCCGCCGGAGGTGGCCCAGCTTCCCAGCTTCCCGCTGCTGGCCCGGCTGGAGGAGGCGCCGAAGGTCCCCGGCGAGCCGCCGCCCCCGCCGCCCGAACCGCTGGAGGTGCTCAACGACCTGACCAGCAGGACCGGCTGGGTGCGGCCGGAGGCGGGCTCGTATTGGATCGCGGCCGGGCTGACGTTCACCTCGTTCCGGTTCATCGAGACCCGCGCGCTGGCGGTGATCGAGTTCGGCAACCGGCTGAACGTGATGCTGCTGGGCCGCACCTCGATCACGCTGCCGAAGAACGCCGACGCCTCCAAAAAGGTGCACGCCCAGCTCAACATCGACCTGCGGCTGGCGTTCCTGTCGGAGGAGCACAAGCTCAGCCTGGAGGCCGCCGTCGGCCCCGGCTCGTTCGTCTTCACCCAGTCGGCCGAGCTGACCGGCGGCCTGGCGTTTTGCGTGTGGACCGGCGGCGGCCGCGGCGGCGACTTCGTGATCACTCTCGGCGGCTACCACCCGCAGTTCAACGCGATCAAGCCCGCGTACTACCCGAACCCGGCGCGGCTGGGGTTCCGGTGGCTGCCGTGCAGCCGGGTCGTGGTGCAGGCGTCCGGATACACCGCGCTCACCCCGGGCGCGATCATGTTCGGCGCCGCGCTCGCCGCCCGGTACGAAAAAGGCGTGCTGAGCGCCTGGTTCACCGCGCACGTGGACGCGCTGATCCAGTGGCGGCCGTTCTACCTCGACCTGGCGCTGGGCATCTCGATCGGCGTCGCCGCCACCATCAAGGTCTGGTTCGTCAAGGTGCGGGTGTCCATCGAGGTCGGCATCACTCTGCAGTTCTGGACGCCGCCGACCGGCGGCCGGGTCTCGGTGAAGGTCTGGTTCATCGGATTCAGCTTCGACTTCGGCGCGGGCCGGGCCGGGGCGCCGCCGGTGCCGTGGAGCGAGTTCCAGGTGCAGCTGCCGTCGCCGCTGCGCACTACCCCCGTCAAGGGCCTGCAGCCGGATGTGGACAAGGACGAGAGCGAGGCGCGCACCGCCCGCGAAGCCCCGCTGCTGTTCTCCACCGACGGGTTCGTCTTCGAGACCGAGGCGGTCATGCCCTCCTCGGAGATCTCGATCAACGGCGAGGTCTACGCCACCGGGCCGACGGTGACCATCCGCCCGATGCGGCTGACGAACGTCACCTCCAAACACATCGTGACCCTCACCCGGTTCGAGAACGGCGCCGAGACCGAATTCGACCCCGGCGCCAACGACTGGCTCCTGGAGAAGATCTACCGCGACGTGCCCCGGTCGATGTGGGGGCGGGTGCTCGACAAACCAGGCGACGCGGCGACCGAGCCGGGCCTGGAGCCGGGCCGCCTCAGCGGCGTGCGCTTCACGGTCTCGCCGCCCGAGCTGGGCGCGGGCGTCGGCCCCATCAGCTCCCGCGTGTTCAAATACGAGCCGCTGGAAGACGGCGACATGCCGCTACGGGACGGTGCGGTCGCCGGCCCGGCCCCGCGCCCGGACGAGGCCAGCATCACTACGATCGCCCGCACGCTCGCGGCGGAGGCGACCGCGCAGCGGCGCACCGCCGTCCACGATGCATTGGCCCGGCTCGGGGCGGCCCCGGGTAAGGACACCGACGGCCTGCTCGGCCACTACGCCGAACTGGTCGGCCGCAGCATGACCAGCTCGCCGCTCATCACCGACGCCCCGGCCTCCGCGAGGTGAAATCCATGCCTGAGGACAACTCCCCCGAACTGCACGTCACCTTCAACGACCACTTCACCCCGCACGCCACGGCCGGGATCTACACCGTGCGCGCCCGGCAGGAGCTGTACAAGGAAAACGGCGAGCGCATCGACACCGGCGAAGAAGCGCTGCCGGAGTCTGCGCAGCGGTTCGAGATCCGCCCGGTCCGGTTCGTGCTGAAAAGCGCGTCCGTGCACGCCCTCTACCCTCCGGCGGGCAGCGCCGGCCGCTACGGCACCGTGCTGTCGCACATCACGCTGAGTCGCGCTGTCCTGCCGTGGGAGCGGGAGCTGACCGGCACCCGGGCACGCGAGCACGCGCCCTGGCTGGCGCTGCTGGTGTTCGCCGAGGGTGAGCTGCCCGGCGACGAGAGCGCGATGGGCCAGAGCGCCCGCCGCACCGTCGCCGACCTGATCGACCCCGCCGAGGCGGGGGTGATCGGCCCGAATCTGGGCGGTCCCTCCCTCACCCCGGAGGTGCTGAGCAGCAAGTGCGAGACGATCGACGTGCCAGCCGGGGTGTTTCGCGCGGTCGTCCCCTACCAGGACGAGCTGTACTACCTGGCGCACGTGCGCGACGTGAACGTCCCGACCCGCCGCCAGGGCGGCGAGGACATCGTCGAGGGCCGTTATGCGGTGATCACCGCGAACCGGTTCGCCCGCGTGCCCGGCCGCTACGCCGTCCACCTGGTGTCACTGGAGGGCTATGAGCCACACGCCGCGCCGAACCCGCCCACCGGCCACGACGCTGTGCGGCTGTGCGCCCTGTGGTCGTGGTCGTTCCACCACGCCCCCGACAGCGTCCTGGACATCCCCGGCCTGATCACGAACCTGGTCGCCCCCAGCCGCACCGACCGCGAGAACCTCGCTTTGCGCGTCAACGTCCCCGCGCCGGAGGGCGAACCGGAGGCGGCCGAGGCGTATGCGCGAGAACGGCTGAGGCTGGGGTATGCGCCGGTGCCGTTTCGGACGCTGTCGGGCGAGGCGACCTACGCCTGGTACCGGGGACCGTTCACCCCGGTCACCGCGCCGCAGGTGCCGGATCCCGGTCTCGCGCCCGGGCACACGACGGCCGACCACGCCCTGATCTACGAAGAAGAACACGGCCTGTTCGACGTCAGCTACGCCGCCGCGTGGACGCTCGGCCGCACCCTCGCTCTGGCCGATCCGGACTACGCGGCGCAGCTGGCGCGGGCCCGCCGCGAGATCGCCAACCGGGCCGCGGTGCTGCGCAAGGTCGCCGCCGACCCCACGCGGGCCGGGCGTTCGCTGGAGACCGGGCGGAGCCTGCGGGCGCTGCGGGAGCTGGCCGAGGCGGCGGGCGGGCAGGCGCTTGCCGAGGCGCTGGCCGCCCCGCAGGCGGAGGAGCCGCTGCCGCCCCGGCCGCGCCGCCGGTCCGGGCGGCTGACGACGCAGGCGATCCTCGCCGACGAGCGAAGCGTCTCAGCGCTGCGCGAGGCGGCCGAGGAGCACGTCGGCTCGATGCCGGAGTGGCTGGAGGGGCTCAGCCGTTTGGCCGGTGTCCCGTTCGCCTACCTGGTGCCGGATGCGCGGATGTTGCCGCCCGAATCGCTGCGCATGTTCCGGATCGACCCGGCCTGGGTGCGGGCGATGTTGGCGGGCGCGGCCGACGTCGGCCTGCACACCTCCCAAGACCTCGCGCTCGATGCGCAGATTCGCAGCGCCGTGGGGCGGCGGCGCAATGCGGCCCTGCCCGCCGCCGGGCTGCTGATCTACTCCACACTGGTCCGGGCCTGGCCCGACTTCCCGATCTTCGCATTCGCCGGCGGCACCGACGGCGCGGAGGGCGCGCAGCCCGCCGAGCTGCGCCGCGAACGGCTCGCCGACGACGTGCTGCTGTGCCTGTTCGACGCCGTCCCGGACCGCCTCGAGATCCGCGAACCCGGCCAGGGCATCCACTTCGGCCTCGACCAGGGCGACGTGATCGGCCTGCGCAGCCTCGGCGGCACCGGCCGGCCCCCGCTCGGCACACCGCTCGAAGGAGAGACCTTCCCCGAACGCGGCGACGGCGCCGATGACGATGGCGACACCGTGTTCACCCGATACCTGCGGCCCCGCCCCGCCGGGCAGATCCCGGACGTGCTGCGGCTGCGCGGCACCGATGGGTTCGTGCCGGGCCTGGCGGCGGCCTTCGACCGGCCCGACCTCGCTCCGGGCGAGTTCGCCCTCCAGCTGGTGAACGCGCCGCTGGTTCAGGAACTGCGTCCCCTCTCCGATGGGAGCCTGTGATGTCTGACACCGACCTGATCGTTGCTGTCCAGGTTCACGCGCTGGTCGTCAACGACCCGGTGCGCCAGCAGGAGAGCTTCCAGCGCTGGGCGCTCAACTTCGACGCGATGCTCGGCGAGGACAAGCAGGCCGCCGAGCCGCCGCCCGGCCACACCGACGACTTCGGCGATGGCGTGTACGTGCAGTGGCAGCTGCCGGAGGCGCTGACGTCCGGTCACTACGATCCCGACACCCAGGAGACGACGTTCCCTCTGGTGCCGAACCGGTGGCTGGTGGTGCGGCACTACACCGTGCCCGGCGGGTTCCCCGGCGAGGGGCAGCGGCGGGCCGCGGCCTGGCTGGTGCACAGCGACTATCTGGAGTTGGCCCACGGCGGCGAGCACTGGGGCACGGTGCAGTTCCCCTCGCCCGACCCCGACTCCGACACCGGCGGGCTACGGGTCGACTTCCTGGGCCGCGTCCACGACCTGCGCGAGGGGCCGTGGATCGAGCCGGAGCCGGTCGAGCCGTTCCTGACCGCGGTGGGTCCGGGCGTGCTCGGCTTCGCCGCCTTCCAGCCCTACCAGCAGGATGTGTTCTCCTTCCACGACGACTTGAGCGACCTGGTCGGCTACGGGCACAACCAGCCCGCCACCACCGCGCTCGGCTATCTGGTCGTCGGCTGGTATTCCGCCGACGACATCGACATCCTGAGCAAGGCCGCCGACATCCCCGGGCTGATCCCGCCGGACGCACCCGGCCTGGCGGGCGTGCTGGCGGGCCTCGGCTGGCACCTGCCCGGCCTCACCGACGACCCGCCCATCCCCGCTCCGCAACGCTCGGTGTATGCCGGGACCGCGCTGGGCATCCCGTGGGAGTACTACGCCCTCGAGGCGCCTGTCTCCGCCCGGCCCGGCCACGATGGCATGAAGGTCGCGTTCGGGCACAGCACAGCGGACGCGCTGGAGAAACTGGCCGCCCACCAGACCCGCTCGGCCCGGACTGGCGAGCTGCTGAGCGCCCTGTACAGCGGGACCATCGACCGGCTGGACGAGGGCGACGGGGACGTCGACGCCGACGATGTCACCAAGCACGCCTGGTTCTCCTCCCGCGCCGGCGGCTACACCTGGCTGGTCGTCCCCCGCGGCACCGACGGGCCGCAGCCGGCGCGCGCCGCCCCCGCCCAGCCGGTCTGGCTGGATGAGCTGAACGCCGACCAGGCCGAGTTCGAAGCGCACGCACTGGAGCTGGATCACCTGCAGGAACGGCTGCGCACCCTGTGGTGGATGAAGGACCTACCCAACCGGCCGGCCGGCTTCACCGAGGCGGCCGAGCAGCAGCTTCAGGAGGCCACGCCCGGCACCCTGGCGCACCGGGCCGTGACGGCGGCGGCAAGCATGCGGCGGATCCTCGAAGACAAGAAGCTCCCGCACGCCACGACGCCGGAGGAGCTGGAGCCGCAGATCGCCCGCTACGCCGCCGACCGCGGCCTGCCGGCGACCCTGGAGTTGCGCCGCGCCGCCCGGGAGTCCTACTACCGCACCACCGACCCCGCCATGGTCATCGCGGGGGGCGGGGTGAACCAGCCGCTCACCCGCGCTCCGGACGACCCGCTGCCCTGCCGGCTGGAATCCACCCTGGTCGAATCCATCGTGATCAACGGCGTACCGGTCGCGGCGCCGCAGCCGCCGCCGCTCGGCCTCATCCAGGCCGTCCCGGCGCGCGCGAGCCGGGAGGCGGCGCGCCCGCCGGTGACGCTCAACGGGCACAGCGCGCCGCTGGACCTGGGCGAGCTGGCCGGGCCGGTCGCCGCGCTGTTGCGCGAGTTCACGCTGCTCGACCTGGCCGCGATCACCCCCGCTGACGACGGCTCGGAGCGATCGGCACTCGCGGTCGCCCTGGCGGATCCGAGCTTGGTGACCGGTACGATCGCCGAGTACACCGCCGTCTGGAAGCAGCCGTGGCTGCCCATGTACGTCCAATGGGACCTGCGCTATCACGCGGTGCCGTACATGAGCGACGGCCAGGCGAACTGGGCATTCAAAGACGACGCCTATGAGTGGCTCGGCACCGGCGCCGACCCCGGCGACGGCTACACCGGGCCGACCTGGCTGCCGTTCGCTGGCCGGGCGTTCGTCACCCCGGCCGCGCCCTACGTCGTCTCCTCCCAGATCGACCGGCTGCTTCAGACCTACGCGGCCGACGACGCCGGGGCATTGCGCACCCTGCGCGCCGACTACGGCGCGATGGACCTGCTCTCGCAGACCCTCGACGGCTTCAACGACCATCTGCTGATGCGCGACACCAGGGTGCGCGCCCGCATCCCTGAGGACACCGTGCGGCTCACCGGCGACGCCGGGCACGTCGCCGACCCCGGCGCACCCGGCGACGACTCCCACTCCCGCTTCCAGCCGGTCCGCGCGGGCCAGTTCTACTTCCGGGACCTGCGCATCATCGACCGGTTCGGCCGCTGCGCGGTCATCACCAGCACCCCGGACCGGTTCAAGACGTTCCCGCCGCTGCCGGCGACCAGCATGACCCCGACCCGAAAGCTCGCGGACGACATCGAGAACTCCCAGCGGTTCATCCAGCTGCCGCCCCGGCTGCTGCATGAGGCCCGGGTCCGGCTGGAGCTCGCCCGCGGACAGGACGACACGGCGCTGCTCGCGGGCCGGGCCGCGCCCGCCGGGCCGGACTCGCCGCTCACCGGCTGGCTGCTGATCAACCACCTCGACGACAACCTGCTCATCTACGGCCCCGACGGCGACCCGGTCGGTGAGCTCCGGATCATCCGCGGGACGGCAGGCGAGGAGGCTGTGGAGTTCACTCCGTTGCCCGGCTCGCCCTACCGGCGCGAAGACGATCCGGCGTTCGAACAACAGCATCCCCACCTCGCCCCGTTCGTCCGGGAACTGGTCGGCCCGCCCGGCCGGTATGCGGCGCTGCTGGCCACCATCGACCAGACGCTAGAGACCATCGTCGACCCGTCCGCCGAAGACGACCGGACCCCGGCGCGGCTCACCGGGCGCCCCGTCGCGATCTACCGCACCCGGCTCAGCCTTCAGCTGCGCGGCCGGCCACTGCCCAATCCCGGCTGGGACCAGGCGCTGAAGCCGGACCCGGAGGCGGACCCGAACTCCGACCAGCAGGAGTACCTGACCTACACCTGGCCGATCCGGCTCGGCGAACCCGACCAACTGTCGGATGGGCTGATCGGCTACTACGCCAGCGCCACCGGCCCCGGCGGCCAGAGCGACTACACGCGCCTGCACGTGGCCGCCCCCGCCACAGACGACCCGTACCTGGTGAAGATCGGCAACGGCGAGCATCTCGCGCTGCCGGCCCGGCCGCCCGGCCAGGAGGTCATCCACCACCTGACGATCCTCGCCGACCCGCACGTGCCCGTGCACGCCACCACCGACATCCTGCCGGTGACCGAGCTGCGGCTCCCCGGTGACCTGGCGCACCAGGCGCTGCGCCGGATCCGCGCGGCCTTCCGCCTCAACCCGCTGCTCGCGCCCGTCCGCGTCCCCCCGCCACCGGAGCAGGAGAACCGTTCGGAAGGACAGGAGCATCTCGTCGTCGTGCAGCCCGCCGCCTACCACGGCACCTGGACGTGGGCGCAGCCGCACACCGACCCCGGCGACGGCGCCCTGAGCTGGACGGAGCTGCCGCTGCTGGCCGCTGATGCCGCCGCCCACCCCGGCGATGCCGTCCCGCACGCGCGCGCCGGCTACCTGCTGCTGCACCCGGCCGTGACCGACATCCCCGAACAGCCCTGAAGGGAGCACGTTGATGGCCATCCACGCCCGTTCCGCCGGGACGCTGCTGCGTTACACCCTCAAGACCGTCCCGGCCCCCGTGCCGATCAGCGGCGAAAATGACCAGGATCTGCGGCTGGAGTTCAAGATCGAAGCACCCCCCGGTCAGAGCGTGTACTGCAACAAGATCCAGATCCGGTTCCTGCACGGCGCGGCGCCGGAGGCGTTGTCGCAGACCGCGCCCGCGGAGGTCTACACAGGGGTCGAGGCCGCCAGCCCGCCCGCGTTCGGGCAGAACTGGACCCGCAAGGCCGAGCTGGTCGACAAACAGGCCGTCTTCACGTTCACCAACTCGCGCAAGCTCGAATTCAAAGGCGCCACCACGGTCACTCTGGTGCTGTCGCGGCTCATCGTCAACAAGACGCAGGGCTCGGTCAAGATCGAGGTGTCGGAATGGACAGCCGCCGACAACTCCGCCCCCCTGACCGAAAAGCCGCTCGACCCGCCCTTCCCTATCGACAAGTGGCCCTCGGAGTTCACCTTCCAGAATCTGCGCCCCGACCGGATCTCCGTGCCGCGCGGTGAGAAGGTCACACTGACCTGGGAGGCCAGCCGCAAGCCCATCTACACGATGCACTGGGACGACCAGCAGCAGTCCGTCACCGGCGACCTGAGCTGGGAGTCTCCGGCGCTGGAGCGCACCACCGGGTTCATGCTCATGGCACAGGACGACTCCGGCGGCGCGCCGCTGATCTACGCGCTCACCACCGCCGTCACCGTGACCGAACCCAATCTCACGGTCGGCGACCTGGAGGCCAACGGCGTCGTGCGGATGCAGGGGCCCCGGGCGGCGATCGCCGCGCCCCCGCGCGGCCAGGCCCGGTATTTCAAAGCCGGCACCGACGGCACCGTCCTCGGCTACCTGCAGGCCGCCAGCGGGCAGCCAGCCGCCACGCTGGCCGCGACCGTCTACCGGGCCGCGACCGGCGAGTACACCATGCGCTTCAGCTCCGACAACAGCGCCGGGACGACCATCGAGACGCCGATCAGCATCCCGATCCCGGCCGACGCCGAGGTGCGCCTCTACCACGCCGGCAACGACGGCGACACCCTGAACCTGGCCTGGCTGCCCCGCGGCGCCGGCGCCTTCGACGAGATCACCCCTCCCACCGCCTGACCGTCCCTCCCGGGAGCCCGCATGCTGCTGTCCTACGACCTGGCCCTCGATCCCGACCCGCCGCAGACCGGCCGCCCCTGCCTGCTGCGACTCACCGTGCGCGCCGCAGCCCCCGCCTTCTGCCGGAAGATCACACTGTCCCTGCCGACCGGCACCGGAGCCGCCCACTTCACCAACGCCCCAGCCGCCATCACCCCACGACCGGTGCAGGGCGGCGAGGACGCCGACCAGGGCGGCGGCTGGCGGCTCACCCGCGCCGACGCCGCCGACGCGGTCACCTTCACGGCCCTGCCCACCCGCCCCCGGGGCTGGCTGCTCGGCGTCACCCCGCTCACCCTGGAACTGGCCGGCGTCACCGCCAACACCACCCCCGGCACCGCGACCCTGCGCATCGAGGAGGAAACCTCCTCCGACGGCCTCACCTGGCAGACCCAGACGATGGAGCTGCCGCTGCCGAAGTTCCCCGACGGGTTCTTCTTTGGCGACCTGCGGCCCGAACTCCTCATGGTGCCGAACGGCGGGCACGCCGAGCTGACCTGGCGCGGCTCCCCGGCTGTCTACACCCTGACCTGGGCGGGCGAGCACGGCGGCTCGGGCGGGCAGGCCGACGTCTCCGACGTCACCACCTGGCTCTCCCCGCCGCTGCACGACACCACCGCGTTCCGCCTGGCCGCCCGCCTGCCCGGTAGCACCGCCGAACGCGTCCTGACCACCCTGGTCACCGTCGCCCTGCCGCACCTGCGCACCCACGACCTGACCGCGACCGGGAAGGTGCGGCTGATCGGCGCCGGCCATTCGATCGAGATCGGGCGGGAGCGGCCGCACACCTTCCAGTCCGACACCGACGGTCTGCTGATCGGCCGCGTGCAGGCCGTCGCGGGTGCGACGCCCGCTCAGATGGAGGTGACCGCCCTGGCCGACGGCGGCGGCCAGGAGTACCGGGCCGTCTTCACCTCCGACAACGCCGACCCCAGCAAAATCCCGGCCGAGACCCCGTTCGACGTGCCCGTCCGCCGTGGCACCGCGATCACGATCACCTGCCGCTACACACGGCCCCCCGACGGGCCCGAGCCCATCGAACCGTTCTTCTCCCTGCTGTGGCTGCCTTACGGCAGCACCAACCGCATCATGTGAATCCCATCCCCAGGCGCCCAGCCCAAAAAGCTTCTGCTATTACCCGATATCAGAAGCACAACCCGGGTTTTACTTCTGATATCGCGGATCCCAACTACGCTTAGCCCCGGGAAACCGCTTCTGATGCGGGTTCCTCGCCTTCGTCGCCGAGGCATCGGCTGATGGCATGCTGGACGGCGACCCGCTCGCCGATCCCACGACCGCGACTTCGCCGTCCGCGACTACAAGACCCACATGAAGACCGTCCTGCACCGGGCAGCGAACACCGTCAACGCCCACCTCACCGCCCTGGACCACTTCTTCACCCAGCTCGGGCTCGGACCTGCGCTCGTCTGCCGCGACGACGCCCCGTGATTTCGTTCGTGAGAAGTGACCGCGAATGCTCGCCACTTCCGACCGCACCGAGGTGGGCCAGCGTTCGTGAGAAGTGACCGCAGTCATGGGCTCAGGTCGTTGACATCGACGAGAGGCGGGGTGGTTGTACCAACGGTTTCTGGCCCCGCCCCAACGTGGATGGCCCCAGCCAGCCGGCGACCGGAACGGGGACCAACGAGTTTGGCCCCACCCGGCTGCCCCCGTCGGCCGCAGGGCTTCGGCGTAGTCGGGTGGCATCCGATTTGCGCTCAAGCAAGGCCGACTTCGACAAGATCAAGACGGTTCGCGCGCACGCCATGCCATGGGCGGGGGCGACGGCGTCCCGCCACGGTGCGAAACCGTCGCCGGCCCTCCGCCCCAACTCTTGCCCCGCCTATCGAGATTCGATAGGTTCTCATCGCAACTCGATAGAAGGATGGGTCATGGGAAAGCTGACAGTGCGTGCGCTTCGCGCCGTGCTCGTGGTGGTGCTCGCCGGCACCGTGTTCGTACAGGCATTTATGGTGTGGGCGTTGGCCAGCGGGAGCGACCCGGAGGACGGGTCGCTCCCGCTGGCCCCGCTGCGCGTGATCACGATCCTGGGCATGGTGTCGGTCCAAGTCGCCCTGGTCAGCGTATGGCGGCTGGTGACGATGGTCCGACGCAAAACCGTGTTCTCTTCCGCCGCCTTCCGGTACGTGGACGCCGTGATCGGCGCGATCGTGGCGGCTGCCCTCCTGTGGTTCGCGGTCACGGCCCTCAACGCGCCGGGCCAGCGGGCCGACCCGGGCGTCACCGTCATCATGGGCGTCGTCGGCCTGGCCATCCTGGGGGTTGCGCTCATCGTGCTCGTGCTGCGGATGCTGCTCGCCCAGGCCGTCGCGCGCGACGTCGAAGCGGCGCAGATGCAGGCCGAGCTGGACGAGACGATCTGATGCCGATCGTCGTCGACATCGACGTGATGCTAGCCAGGCGGAAGATGTCCGTGGGCGACCTCGCGGACCGCGTCGGGATCACACCCGCCAACCTGGCGGTACTCAAGAACGGCCGCGCCAAGGCGGTGCGCTTCACGACACTCGCCGCGCTCTGCGAGGCACTCAACTGCCAACCGGGCGACCTGCTGCGCTGGGAGGCCGAGGACGCCGCGGGCGGATGACGTGCCCCAGAGCGGGCGTGAAAACGCCTGGCACCACCGGCCTGACACGGCACGTCGACCGCATGGACGTGGATCGCCGATCGCCCGAAGCACTGTCCCGACCTCGTTGGGTAGATTCTGGTTGACGTGCACCGCACCGTCTTGGTCGACGACCGCGACCTGCGAACGTGACCTCCCCACCGAAATCCCCCGTCCTTCCAGCGTGGAAGGGCGGGGGTTCGTCGCTGGGCGGGCAGCCAAGGCTTCGCCGTAGACCCTCAGGGGTGGGGCCAACTCCCACGCGAACTTCGCACCTACCGAAGATCCACAAGTGGGGCCAGTTGCCGCTGGTGAAATCAGGCAGGGTGTTGGCCGAGGTCAGCGGCACCTGCTTGTGTGACGACCAGGTGCGGTCAGAACTGGCGAACATCGACCACACCAGGTCGGAGGTGCGGTCGTCGGTCGCGAACAACTGCGGCCGGAACTGGCGAACAAAACCAGCCCCCAAACTCGCCCCCCGCGCCCTGGGCGCCCGCCAGCAGAAGCGCTACCTACGCGCCGTCGAACGCCGCCCCCCTGGCCCGCGATCGCGCCATCGGCCGGCTGCTGTTCTACTCCGGGCTGCGGATCGCCGAACTCGTCGCCTTGGACGACAACGACGTACCCCTGTCAGCCCGCAAGGGCAAGATCATCGTCCGCTCCGGCAAAGGCGAGTCCTCGCACGAGGTCCCGCTCCTGGACACCACCGCCCGGACCTCCGTCACCAAATGGCGCACCGACCGCGCCTCCTGGCCCGGCCCCGGCACCCCGGCCCTGTTCCTCAACCGCCGCGACGGCCGCCTGCCCACCCGCGCCGTCGATCAACTCATGGACGAACTCGCCACCGATGCCGACATCGTCGACGTCCCAGTGCAGGCGTAGCTCGCAGGCCGAGAGCGTGCTGCCGCCGGTATGTCACGGAATGGGTGCCTCAACTCCTGTTCCGGCATGGCCGGGCTCGTGCAAAGGAACGGCTCCTGTTCGCAAACCCAAGGCCTGACATGTCACTATCAGAGGTATCTCACCTTGAGTTCCGCACGATGCCCCCTTCAGAATTCACGAACCCTCGGGGAACGCACATCCCGCGCAGCACGATGGCGAGGCCGCCGGAATCCGCGAGGTGGTGGTGTTCCACTCCTCCGCCGAGGAACTGGCCGAGCACGCCACGGGCCTGCCGTTCGCCGTCATCGCCGATCCGGACAAGAAGCTGTACGCGGAGTTCGGCGTGGAACAGGCGCCCCGCGCGCTGCTCGCCCCCCGGGTCTGGCCGACGATCGCCCTGGCCGTCGTACGCGGCCTCTGGGCGATCGCCCGCAGGCGGGAGCGTCCGCCGTCCATCCGGCCGCACGGCGGGCGGCTCGGGCTCCCCGCCGACTTCCTGATCGCCCCCGACGGCCGGGTGGTCACCTGCAAGTACGGCGAGCACGCCTACGACCAGTGGCCGGTCGACGAGGTGCTGACCCTGGCGGCCCGCGCACGCCGGGCGGAGACCCGCCGAGTCAGCCGTCTTCGCCGGGGAGGGTCTCGCCGGTCTCCAGCAGCGTCTTGAGGCTGGACAGGATCTGCGGCCACCCCTCGCCGAAGTTCTCCGGCAGGGTGCTGCCGGGGTCGAAGCCGTCGTGGACGACCGTCAGCTTGACCATCCGCCCGAGCGGCTCGATGTCGAAGGTCACCTTCGACCTGCGCTCCCCGGCCCACTGGGCGGCGACCTTCTCGTCCAGCTCCCAGGCCTCGGCGAACTCCGGGGTGAAGGTGTGCCAGGAGTAGGACAGCCTGCGGTAGGGATCGGATTCGAGAACGACCTGCTCGGGGTCGGCGATCCTCACCCCCCGCTCCTCCCAGACCATCGGCGACCCCACCTTCCAGTCCGACTCGAAGCCGACCCCCCAGTAGCGACGGGTGAAGGCGGGGTCGGTCAGCGCCTGCCAGAGCCGTTCCGGCGTGGTGCCGATGTAGGTCGTGTAGACGAACTCGGGGTTGCCCATCGATTCCTGCTCCAATGCTCTCTTCAGATCGGCGAGCGCGCGCACCCGGCCACGGTCGTACCGGTCGATCCAGCGCTCGGCGATGGCGTTGATCGGCGCGGCGTTGAGGTAGTGCAACTTCTCCCGGCCGCTCCGCACCGTGGTCACCAGGTCGGCCGCCTCCAGCACCGCCAGATGCTTGCTGACGGACTGCCGGGCCATGTCCAGCCCGGCGCACAGCTCGCGCAGGCTCTGCCCGTTGCGGGCGTTCAAACTGTCGAGCAGCCGGCGGCGGCCGGCATCGGCCAGCGCCTTGAAAACCTCGTCCATCCTGTACCACCCCGAACATGCAGCCATCTGGCTGCCTTAAAAAATAGGCAGCCAGATGGCTGCATGTCAACTATTCCCCGAAGACCTGTTCGTCAGCCTCCCGCCACCGGCGCGGCCGGGCCACCGGACAGCCGGAAGACACGCCGGGCGGCTCCCCCGAGGAAGTCGGCCCTGGCATCGTCGCTCAGCCCGAGCTGCTCGACCTGCGCGAGGGCGCGATCATGCGGAAGCCGCGGCCAGTTGGTGCCGAACAGACCTTCCCTCGGCTGTAACCGGCGTCCGGTCATCCCGTACGGCGTCCGCGAGGCGGGGCAGGCGGCCGCCCGGCCCGGTAAATCAGGTGCCCGCCGAACTCATCCTGGTCATACTGCTCCAATGCGACACCTCGCCTACCCCAAGATCCCCGCGGCCGAGCGGTCCGGCGGGACGGTCGCAGGCGGTCCCTGGGTGGCGACCGAGAAGGTGCACGGGGCGCAAATGGTGATCGCCCACGATGGCCGGAACACGTTCGTGGGCAAACGCAAGGCGTGGCTGCGCGACGACGAGCCGTTCTTCGGCTGGCAGCTGCTCCGCGGTCACCTCGAAAAGGCCGCGCGGGCCGCCCTGAGCCGGGGCGGCGCGGCCGTACGCGTCTACGGCGAGCTGTACGGCGGCCACTACCCCCACCTCGACGCCTCGCCGATGCCGGGCATCACTCCGGTTCAAACGGGGGTCTGGTACAGCCCGGAAATCCGCTTTGCCCTTTTCGACGTGCTACGCCATCAGGATCCCGGTGATCCCGGCGTCTTCCTGCCCTACGCGGACGTCGCCTCGATCGCCGCCGACGCCGAACTCGACGTTGTGCCGCTTCTCGGCAGAGGGACCAGGTCGGAGCTCGACGCTCTGCCGGTCCGGTTCCCCAGCCGGGTGCCGCAGGCGCTCGGCCTGCCCGGCCTGCCGGGCAACCTGGCCGAAGGGATCGTCCTGCGGCCCGATGCCCCCCTGCCGCCCGACCGCAGGCCGACCGTCAAGCTGAAGATCGAGGAGTTCGACGAGCAGCGTTTCGACCAGAGCCGTCCCTGGGACCCGCAGGTGATCCTCACTTCCGGGGAACTGCACCGGGTCGCCCGAGCCATGGTCAACGGGCCGCGACTGGCCGGCGCGCGATCCAAGGTGGGACCGTCGAGCCTCGAAGGGCTCCTGGACGAGGTGGTCCTCGACATCATGGTGGATCTGTCCGCGACCTTCCCTTCGGCCATGGCGGCGCTGGGCGACGAGGAGGAGGCCGAACTGCAGGCGTCCATCCGCAGGGTCGCGCTCAGCGATCACCGTCAGGCGTGAGCACGGATCGTCGCCGCGGTCCCGGTGGAGGCCGGCCGGCCCTTCGGGGACGACGCCCGGCGGCGAAGCCGGGTATGGCCTACCGGCCGGTTTCCGCGGCGTTGGGTGCGACCTGGTTGGGGATGCGGGTGCCCGGAAGGTGTTGGCCGACCGGTGCCGACAAGCCCCCGGCCAGCGTCGGGGTGGAGTTCGCGGTGGCCTGGCCGGACTCGGGGGGTGTCGCTCGTTCCAGGAAGCGAAGCAGTTCGACAGGGAAGGGCAACACCAGGGTGGAGTTCTTCTCCGCGGCGACTTCGACGACGGTCTGGAGTAGGCGCAGTTGCAACGCGGCGGGGTGCAGGGCCATCGTCTCAGAGGCTTGGGCCAGCTTCTTCGAGGCCTGCAGCTCGCCCTCGGCGGTGATGATGCGGGAGCGCCGCTCACGTTCCGCTTCGGCCTGCCGGGACATGGACCGCTTCATCGACTCGGGGAGCACCACGTCCTTGATCTCGACCCGGTCGATGTGCACGCCCCAGCTCACGGCCGGGCTGTCGATCATCAGCTCCAGACCCTGGTTGAGCCGCTCCCGATTGGACAGCAGGTCGTCCAGCTCGCTCTTGCCGATGATCGACCGCAACGAGGCCAGCGCGACCTGGCGAATGGCGGATTCGTAGTCCTGGACGCCGACCACCACGCGTACCGGGTCGACGACCCGGAAGTAGATGACGGCGTCCACGTGAACCGTCACGTTGTCCCGGGTGATGGCGTCCTGGGCGGGCACCGGCATGGTGACGACCTGCATGTTGACCTTCTGCAGACGGTCGGCGACCGGCATTATCAGGGCGAGTCCTGGAGCGCGGAGCTCGGAGCGGACCCGTCCGAACCGGAAGACGACGCCCCGCTCGAACTGTTTGACGACCCGCACACCGGCCTTCAGCCACATCGCACCCAGCACCACGATGGCGATCAGCACATAGATGACGGTAGTGATCATTTCACCCTCCTGAGTCTCCCCCGGTCCCGCCGTTCCAAAGACCTCTCCCGCTCGCGGCGGGCAGGGCGGCCACGGGGCGGCGGTCATCGTCGCCTCCGGCACCGTTCCGCCTTGATCTCGCCACCAGGCCGGGCCGTCCGGAGCGGCACCCCGGACGCGGGCGATATCGGATCGGGCCGGACGGCGCGCGGTGCGGGCGCCGGGCGCCGGTGTCAAAGGGCCGCGCAAGGCCCGGATCCTCGACCGGCGACCGGCACTGGATCTCGCGTGCCGCCTCGCGTTCACGGTCACTGGGCACGACACACCTCCCGGAGGTGCCTGTCCGTCAGGCCCGGCCACACTGCCTCCCCGTTCGGACCTTTCTATCGTAGCGCGATACAAACTGTCCGATATGCACCTTTTTGCCGAGCGGATTCAGCTTCCTTCCACCGAGGTCACCCCCGCATCACCCGCATCACCGCGCCCGCGACAGGCCGTGATCGCCGCGAGGCGTGTTCCAGGAGGGCGGCACGAACATGTCGCATCACGATACGTTTGTGACATGGCGGACCCTGAGACCGAGAGGCCGTCGCGTCATGGCGCGACGACCGCCGAGGACGACGGGGCGGGACTCGCCCCCCTGACGAAACGGGATTTCGAGGTGCTGGCTCGGTTCCGTTTTGAGATCCGCCGCTATCTGCGTTTCAGCGAGGAGACAGCACGGAGAAACGGCCTCACCCCGCAGCAGTACCAGCTGATGCTGGCGCTGAAGGGGTTTCCCGGCCGCGAGTGGGCGACCGTGCGAGAGCTCGCCGACTCTCTCCGGCTACGCCACCACAGCGTGGTCGAACTGGTCGATCGGGCACAGGCACAGGGACTCGTGGAGCGGAGCGCGCACCCTAGCGACGGCAGGGCGGTGCGGGTGTCGCTGACACCGGAGGGGGAACGGGTCCTGACCCGCCTGAGCGCGCTCCACCGCGACGAATTGCGGCGGATGGACGCGATACTCAACGTCCCGGTCTGGAACGGCACACCGCAGGAAGGACACGAGCCCGCTCCATGATCCCTCAGCGCGTCTCCGGAAGCCACCGAGCGACACGCGAAAGATCATCGGAAGTCAGGTCCACCGCCGACACCACCGGCCTGCCCCGCCCCGGTCAGCGGTCTCCGGGCCGGGCGGCAGGTGAACACGGTGACGCCTCGTCCGAGGCGCGGATCACGTCTCCCCACCTCTCGGACAACTCGTAGACCCAGCCCTCCCGCCAGGCGAACGGCGCGTCCACCAGATCCTCCAGCGCCTGCCCGCCGAGCAGATGGCCCAGTGCCCACCGGTTGGCCGAGTGCGCGATCAGTAGCACCCTCCTGCCGTCCCAGAGCCCGGCAAGGTCCGTCAGGAAATCACGGGTGTGTTCGACGACCTGCCGGTAGCTCTGCCCGCCCGGCCACGGCACGTCGACATGCCGGGATCTCTCGGCGGCCAGCCGCGCCACGGGCATTCCGTTCCACTCGCCGTAGTCGCATTCGCGCAGCCGTTCATCCTGATGGATCGGAATGTCGATGCCCGCGAAAGCGAGCTCCGCGGTCTGCACGGCACGACGAAGGTCGGAGGTGAACACCGCGGCCAGGCCATCGTGGCGGCGGCGTTCGCCAAGCTCCCGAGCCAGCTCACGACCTCGCGGTGACAGCTCTCCCGGCAACCAGCCGGTCGCGATTCCGGCCTCGTTGTCGGTCGTGATCGAGTGCGTCTCGTACACGATCGTCGTTGCCACGTTCAGCTCCAGAGTTCTAAGGAGAACGCGGTCCCGGGAGGTGGTCGGCGTATCCGGCGAACACGATCTCTTACGGACCAGGTGATCGGATCGCACCAGATCGACCGGTACGGCCGGCCCCCGGATCTCCACGGTATGAGGGGGAGCCACGCCCGACAACCCCGCAGGCGTGCGACCCCGTCCCGCGGCCCCGCCTCACCCGTCCCCCTATGACCAGGGCATACGGAGTCTCTCAAGAAGACTCCAAGTCTTCCTCAACCAGGGCTGGATAATCTTGTCGCGAAGTGACCGGTTTCACGCCACGGCAAAGCCGATCGAAATTCCGATGCATATCAGGCCACCGCGGCAGGTAAATCGATTATTGCAAGAAAGAAAATGATGACGGCTTTCCTGCACGAAGAACCAGACAGGCCCTGGAAATGATCGCCACCAAGCGAGTCAGGGGAAACCCGGGATCCGCCACGTGGAATTTCGGCGAGCTCCGTGACGGAAGATCGCGCGGTGTCGGAAAGGCGCCTGCACAGTGTCTCCCGACAATCGACGATACGCGCGCCGCGGGGCCCCGCCGGGGAGCAGGCCAAAGCCCACGGGGAACTCATGACGGTCCTGCCGTTGTGCGGGTCCCCGGCCGGGAAACCTCACCGGGCCACCTCAGCACGTCACCGGTCCCGCCAGGTCACGGAGCCTGGCGGAACCGCATGGAACGTTGACCTGCCCGGTGAAAGCAGTCCGTCGAGCCATATCCCGGTCGGAGGTTGGAATCTTGGTAGGCCAGGTCCTTGAGATAGGTCGCAGTTCGGCTGCCGTCGCCGCCACATTGAACGAGTTCCTGAAAGTGTCCACAGAATGGCTGGATCAACGGGGCCTGACTCTGGACTACAATACGGATATCTCAAGTTGGGTCCGCCACATGCGGACCGCCGTTCACTCCGACGGCATCAACCCGACTTTTGACCCGGCGCACAGTCCCGTCTCCGCCCAGAACAGCTACTGGTTGGACATCAGGGACCGCGACGGATCGACGGTCGCGTGCATTGCCGTGCGAATGATATACACGGCGGACTTCAGCCGTCACATAAGCTCCCTGCGGCTGTGGTTCGATCCGCCGCCCCCCGAAGTGAAACAGTCGCTGGATCTCGTTCTGCCGGCGGAGACACCGATCATATCCGGCAGGGTGGCGCACTATGGCGGGCACTGGGTGCATCCGAACTGGCGGGGAAGGGAAATCCCCGGCCTTCTGCTTCCGCTGGCCAAGATACTCACCCTTGACCTGTTCAGAAGCGACTGGGACACCGGAATCGTGTTCTCGAAGAACGCGGTCAGGAAAAGCCTCGTGGACTCCTACGGTTTCGCGAACACAGTGTTCTGCTGTTCCGGCTATTTTCCCCCCGCCAACCGTGACGACACCCTTTTCCTGGCCTACAGCAGCCGGGCGCAGACCCTTTCCCTGATGCCGCATGCGATCATGAAGCTGCGCGGGGGCCGTCGGGAGGAACGGGCGGCCCACTCACGGAACTGACCCGCCGGGCGCGCCGCGGCCGTTTTGCATCCCGTCACGAACCCGCCCCGTCGCGTGATCCGCGACTGGAGTGCGAACGAGGACCCCGAGGTGACACTCTCCGGGCGCGACCGCACCGACCTACGAGAAGCCGTGACCCCGCATGCCCCGCAGACGACTTTCCTGCCGACCGGTATGCCGAAATCACTTAGGCGTCGGCGGAATCCGCTCCGTCGCCCATGAAGAAAGATTTTAGGGAGTTGAAAGCGACATGAACGAAAACATCTGGACCGAGTTCGCCAAGAGTTATGACCAGATGATTCCCGAGCTGAACTGCTACCAGCGGATGCTCAGCAAGATCCTTCGCGACACGGAGGGCCGGCGGATGGTGATCGACGCCGGGTGTGGAACCGGCCTGGTCAGCCAGGCGCTGATCGACCGCGGTCACCGGGTCGTCGGTTTCGACAACAACTCTGCCATGCTCCAGCGGGCTCACGACAAGAAGGCGGCCGCGTCGGGCGAGGCTCGCGACCGATGGACGGTCATGGAGGGAAGTGTGGAGCACTTTCCCTCCCAGGTTGTTTCTGACGCGGATGCGGTCCTGCTCAACAACGTCCTCTTCTACGTCCAGGACGTCGAATCGGCGCTGCACGAGGTTCTCTCCCACTTGAAGCCGGGGGGCGTGATGATCGCCACCGGCCCGAAACGCCGGCCCGACCTGCAGAAGGTGCTTCGACACTCCATCGCGGAGTGGCAGGCGGAAGAGCGTTTCACCGAGGCTCTCCAGGCCGCGCTGGCCCATCATTCGACCTGCGCTCAGAAACTGACCACCGACCCCAATGAAATGGTGACGTTCTTCGAGGTGGACGAACTGGTGGACACCCTGCGATGCCTGGGTTTCTCACGCCCCCTGGTCGCGGATGGCGACGATTACTTCGGCGAGAATTATTACGTCTGCATGCAGAAGTGAAGTGAGGTTTCCGATGGAAGGCTCCAAAATCAACCCCAGATTCCAGCGCAACCTGGGGATTCTGGACGAAGAGTCAATGAAGAAGGTCGCGGACACCCATGTTCTCGTGGCCGGAGTGGGCGGCGCCGGCGGGCAGTGCGCGGTGGACCTGGCCCGCCTGGGCTTTGGCTGGGTGACACTCGCAGACTTCGACGTTTACGAGGTGCACAATTCCAATCGCCAGGTCGGCAGCTTCGACAGCACCGTCGGTCAGCTGAAGATCGAGGTCGTCGGGAGGATGTGCCAGGACATCAACCCGGAGCTGCGGATCCGCAAGGCGACCGAGGGTGTGACGGAGGACAATATCGATTCCTTGCTTTCGGGGTTCGACGGAAAACCGGTGGACTACGTCGTGGAAGTCATCGACATCGCCGGCCTCAGAGCGAAAGAATGGCTGCATCAAGCGTGCCGGGAGCAGGGCATCGTCATCATGACCGGCTTGATGCTGGGCTTCGGGGCCGCTTTGCATGTTTTCCAGCCGGAAGCACCCCGCTATGAGGATCTCTACATGCTTCCGGACGGACGCATCGATTTACCAAAGATCATCCCCCGGCTCGGCAGCTATGTCGTGCAGAAACACTGGGATGCCTGCTTCGCCGGTCGCGGGCATGCTCCCACCTGCGTGATCGGAGCCACCACCGCAGCCGGAATGATGGTGAGCGAGATCATGCGTGCCATCCTCCTGGGGCGGGATCAGATGGTGTCCCACCCCGAGTATCTGTACGTGGATTTCTTTGACCACCACTATGTCCGAGGCTCGGTCGTACCCGCATGAGCGCCATGGATGCACCTTTCACCCTCATCCGACCTGACGAGAACGGCCCGGCCGTGCTCTGGGGCGGTGTGTACGAATCGGGAAGCCTCAAGTACCTGACGTACGAGCTTTTCCTTGAAGAGGCTCCGAAAGATGTCCGAGGATTCGTTGAGATCTCCGGTTCGTCGACCGCGCTCGCCCTGGATCTGCTCGGCAGAAAAAAAGGACTGCCGACCGTCGCCATCACGGACGCCCCCGGCCGCGATCATCTCATGAGGCGCGGCTTCCGCGGCGAGGTGCAGACGATCACGAACCTCGACGAGGCTCACCGGCTCTGCCTTCAGTACGAGCAGGAGGGCTGGTTCTGGCCGAGGCAGTTCACCAACGTGGCCTTGGTCAGGTGCGTGGAGCTATGGGGACTGCAACTCCTGCGGAAGGTCCGCAAGAATTGGCCGGAAATTCGCTACCTGGTGTGCGGATTCGGCACCGGCGCCACTGTCGCGGGACTGTACCGCGTCTTTGCTCCCTTCGGGTATTCGGTCATGGGGTTGCAGGCCAGGCCAGGCGATCCCGTTCCCGGCTGGAGGAACTATGCCCTCCAGAATCTGGGTGACCAGGATCTTTTCCATTCCTACCAGGAGAAGATCCCGCTTCCCATCCCATCCGAAACCGAAGGCTCCGGCGCGGGTGCTCTGGATTCACTCTTGAGGTACGCGAACACCTATGCCAATCCGGAGCAGGTGCTGGTGATCTCCCACGACGGCCGCCCTCGGGACCGGGGCCTGTCCGAAAGGGTCACCTCGACAACCGCCTCAGCCTCGCCGGCATACGACGAACTCCGTCGTTGAGCCGGCAGGTCGTACGGCCTACGGTACTCGTCACGGTTCAGCCGTGATCGGCTGGACGGCGTCGAGGCACCGACGTGATCGGCCGCGTGCTGAAGGAGTGACCCGCAGGCTGCCTCGAACGAACAGGCCATCGCCGACCAAGTGCGTGGCGTCCCCGAGGCGGCGACGCGGACGATCAGCGGTGCGGTCGCCGAGGAGTGGGAGGGCGAACCCGGCGGGGAGCAGGAGGTCCGGCCCGCTCCCCTTCTCGGGTCAGCCCCAAGTGGCGTTCCTCAGCAGGCCCGGCAGCTTCTGGTCGCCCCATACGTCCACTACGACGATCTTCGACTCGGGCAGGAACCACTCTCGCTGGATGAAACTCTTCGTCTGCCGGCCGCTCTGCTGCTTCACGCACCGGCCGGCCCAGGCGGTGTACCTCGCCTTGTGCCCGCGCCCGACCTGGCGCAGCCCTGTCGAGGTGGCCTTGCCGATCACCTGGATGCTTCCGTACTCGAAGGGACAGCCCGCCGGCGCCCCACTCGCCGGGACGAACGGCTTCGCACCGGTGTAACGGCTGCCCTCGGCGCCGTAGGCGATCACCTTCGGGCCGTACAGCCAGAACCCCCGGCAGTTCGGGGCGAAGGGCTCGGGAACCTTGCAGCTACCGGTCGCCACCAGGACCCGGTCGGTGTAGTCGTACACCTTCCAGGTGGTGGGGATCTTCAGGTTCATCCCCCGGAAGGAGAGGGTCTTGGTCCCGGAGGCCGACGCGACCGCCGGAGCCGCCGCAGGTGAGTTCGCCGCGGCCAGGGCGGCGGTGGGAGCGGTGAGCAGGGCGGCCATGGCCGACACGGCGAGGACAGAAGATCGTTTTCTCATTCCGGGCAAGTTACCGATCATCACTTGTCGCCGGCTTGGATCCCACTGTGCACTGTCCTCGAACAAGACCTGGAGCGACTCCTCCGTCTCAAGGCGGGAACAGCCGGTGCGGTCACCCGATCAGGCGGCCGAGCCACGGACACCCCGGTGGGAGAGATCGGCCGCCCGCGGGCGATGGCGGGCTCGTCAGGCCCAGGGGTCAAAAGGGATGCCGCTCGGCTTGGCGCGCGAGAGGAGGTCCCCGAACCTGCCGTCATTGATCTTGATAGTCGCGGCGCCGAAGTCCGCGTTCATCAGCCTGTCGCGCAGCCAGGCGCTGGGCCAGCCGTTCCAGTCCACGAGCGGGGGATAGCGCCAGTTGTGATAGTGGTTCTCCGGCGGCTCGTCATTGCCGTTGGCGAGCCGGAAGAAGTGCGTGGACACCCCGTCCTTGTGGTAAACGACCTTGGGGTGCGACCCGTCGAAGCGCACCTGCGAGCGCGTATAGGTCACGACGCTGCTGTGTTGCGTGGTCGAAAGGTACTCCACCTGGTTGGACGCCTGGTTGACCCAGGAGATGACGTGTTCCCAGTCGTGACGGTGGCCGCCGAGGCTGATGCCGGGCAGCGCCTGATCCTTCTCGAAGTAGCTGGCGTACACGACGGCGCACCAGCCGTTGTTGCACTTGGAACGGGCATAGGTCTGCGCGTTGTCCAGGTCTGACTGGTCGCGGCAGTTGCCGTTGACCGCGCCGGTCGGGTTCAGCCCCGAAGCGAGGGTCCCGTCCGGCCCGATGGCGGGGGTGGCGTAGCAGCCGTCGCCGTCGTAGTCGTAGGCCGGCGAGAACGAAGCCTCGTACCCTCCGGCCGACTGGGGCAGGTTGTGCGGCGGAGCGGCATAGGCCGCCGACGCGGGGACCACGACCCCCAGAACGGTGGCCCCGAGCACGATCCCGAGCCGGGAACGCTTGCGCGTGAAGAACGTAGGGGAGGACATGCTCCTCTCTGACACGGTCGCTGACTTCGATGCCCTCGCGATGTACGTGAATGACGACAGTTTTCGCATTCTTCCGCTTTCTCGAAGGACTGGCTCCATGACCTGACGGCGCGTCGGCGTGGTGGGGCGTCGGCGGCGTTCTCCGCACCGATGTGAGCACGCCTCGCACTTTCACGGCACCACGGAACCGATGCTTGATCAAGGTCCTTAGATCAAATGACGCCAACATGTATCGGCGACGGTCGAAAGGTGAACCACCAGCGAAAGCTCATGAATCGCCTCCCGGAGGAGCAGCGTCGCCAGGGTGGCGTTCAGGCGGCGTCGACAGACGCGCGTACGACGTGCTGCTCGCCCTCCGGTGATGTCAGTTCGGCTCGCACATCATCACCGACCCCGAGGACCGGGACGGAGGAGGCGGGGACGGTTCCGCTCTGCGCGAAGCCCGCAGAACTCGAACGCGTCGTCTACCTATGCTGAGGCATGGCCTCCTCTGTCCCGCCGCTACGTCCGGCGATCGATCGGACCGATCCCAAGCCGTCTCCGGCTCGCGAGCCGCTGTGGCGGCACGCGCTCGGTGAGCGTCTCAGAGGTCTTCGTCACGAGCGGGGCGAGAAGTTGAGCGAGACGGCGCGTCGCGCCGGCGTCTCGCCGCAGTATCTCTCCGAGATGGAACGAGGCGTCAAAGAGCCATCGAGCGAAATGATCGCTGCGGTCGCCGGCGCGCTGGATGTCACCCTGGTCGATCTGACCCTTGCCGTTGCCGAGAGCTTGCGGTCTGCTCAGAGCGGCACGTCGAGAGGTGCTACCTGCTCGGCGGCGTATGCTCTGGCCGCATAGCGCGGCCTGCCGAAATCATCCGAGCCTATGCATGCTCCTCGATGATCTGATCGAGGATCCCGTACTCCAAGGCCGCGGTCGCGGTGAACACGCGATCGTGATCGGTGTCGGCGCGCAGGGTCTCGACAGTCTGGCCCGTGTGCCGTGACAGTATGCGTTCGATGTCCGCTCGGACACGTACCACCTCATCGGCCTGCAAGATGAGATCGGGGATCGTTCCGCGCCCCTGAGCAGCTGGTTGGTGCAGGATTATTCGTGCGTGCGGGAGAGCGGCACGTTTTCCTTCGGCGCCCGCGGCGAGAAGGACGGCGCCCACCGCGATGGCCTGCCCAACGCAGGTTGTCTCAACCCGCGGGCGGATATAGCGCATGGTGTCGTATATCGCGAGCATTGCGCTCGGATCCCCGCCTTCACAGTTGATATAGAACTGTATGGGGGCATCGGGGTTGTCCGACTCCAGAAAAATAAGCTGTGCGACGAGCGCGTTCGCGACGCCCGCATCAATTGCGGTTCCCAGGTAGACGATTCGCTCGGTGAGCAGGTGCGAGTAGACATCCATGATCCGCTCGCCACGAGAATCCCGGGCGATGACGTTAGGGATCGTGTACGTGGTCACTGACCGACTCCTTCGGTGACGCCGAATCCAAGTCGCGGGCGACTGTGTGGTGCGATTTCGTCGAAACTGCGGACGATTGTGTCTATGAAGCCGTAGTCCAGTGCCTCTTGCGTTGTGTACCAGCGATCGTGCAGAGAATCCTCGAATATGCGCTCTACGGGCTGGCCCGTGTCCTCGGCGATAAGGCCGAGCACCGTGTCGCGAGTATGCCGAAGGTCGCCGGCCTGCAGTTCGATGTCGACTGCGGTGCCGCCGATTCCGGCCGAGCCTTGATGCATCAGGACACGTGCGTGCGGCAGGGCGCGGCGCTTCCCTCGGGTACCCGATGACAGCAAGAATTGCCCGGCGCTGTAGGCGATGCCCAGCACGAGGGTCGATACGTCACAGGGAATGAGTCGAATGATGTCACGGATCGCAAGCATCGATGGAACCGAGCCGCCCGGGGAGTGAATCCACAATGCGATGTCGGTCGACGCGTCCTGCGTGGCGAGGGCTATCAATTGCGTGGCGAGCAACGTCCCATTGTCGTCATCGAGAGGGCCGTCGAGAACGAGAACACGCTGCTCGTAAAGCTGATGCCTTACCCGCGCGTTGAACAGTGGAAGTTTCGATTCTTCGCTCATGCGTCCATCATGTGGAGCGATCCGGGGCGGCGTCGACACGATCTGCCTGGGGCAGATCTGCTCTGAGCAGAGAGAACTCGGTTTCCGGCCCGGTTCGTAACGTCGCGGCCGGGAATCGACTGGGGCGAGCGCGCCCTTCTGCCTCCCGCCCCGCACCTCTTTCCCCTGCCCCCTCCATCTCCGCGGCCGGGCCGGGGTCGTTTTCGCTCAGTACGAACAGATGACCGATGAGGTGCCGCTCACCGCACGACAGCCGGTATCCACACTCCGGGGGATCCCCAAGGCCGATCTCTGTGGTCATATGCGATAGAGCACGGAGGCGCTCATGGGGTGCCGCCAACACCGCCAACCGGGAGAATCACCGTGGAGAAACTGCTCGTCTCGTGTGATGAGCTGGTCGGGTTGATCGGCGCACCGTCGGTCCGGATCGTCGACACACGCTGGCCGGTGGGCGATGGTCCGGCCGGGCACAACCTGTATCGCCGCTCGCGCGTGCCCGGCGCCGTCTACCTCGGGTTCGACGCCACCCAGGCGCCCGGCCCGCAACCACCGGGCCGGGCCGCCCATCCCGCGACGCTCGCCGCCGCACTCGCCGATCTCGGCGTCGGCACCGACACCACCCTGGTGGCCTACGACGACAACCACCAGTTCACCGCGGCGCGGCTGGTATGGCTGATGCGGGCTCACGGCTTCGAGCGATCGTTCCGCCTCGACGGCGGATGGCCCGCCTGGCTGCGGTCAGGCGGGCCCGTGGAGACCGGGCCGATCTCCCGGCGGCCCTGCGTGACTCACCCGCCGCTCCTGAGCCAGACCGGCTCCGCCATCGCCGGTCTGAACGACCTGCTCGCGCACCAGGCGGGCGGCCTGCCCATCGCCGACTGCCGCCGCGACTCCAGTTGGGCGGAGCAGCCGCAGCTCATCCCGGGCGCGACGAGACTGCCGATGCGCATGCTCGTCGACTCCTCGGGGCTGTACCATCCGCCGTCCCGCATCAGGTCGGTGGCCGCCGCAGCCGGGATCGACGTCGACACACCGGTTGTCGCGTACTGCGGCGCGGCGATCTCCGCCCCGGCTGTTTGGCTCGCCCTGCGCTCGGCCGGCGTCACCGGGGTACGGGTGTACGACGGCTCCATCACGGAATGGATCACCGGCGGCCGGCCTCTGACACCTGCGGCGGCGTGCCGGCCCGAGCACTCCCGGATGGCACAGCCTCGAACGGCCACGCCCGCGGGCCGAGAAGAGGATCGCTAGGGCACGATCCGGTTGCGAGCTTCCTTTGGGGGATGCGGGCCGGTAACGCCAGGTACCGCGATCCCGCGAACCCGTCCGGCGGCAGAGGTTCACAGGCGGCGTAGGTCGACCCGACCGGGTTCAGAATCAAACCCATCTCGCCCCACATGAGCCCTCATCAGCGCCAAGCCGCCCTCGGAAAGTCCGCCGGCATGGACGACAGTTGAGGCGAGTTCCGTCTGAGCGGTACAGCCAAAGGACAGGACACGAAACACAAAAGACCCCGACTCGTTTGCACAGGTCAGGGTCTTGCGGTGGGCACTACCGGGTTCGAACCAGTGACATCTCGCTTGTAAGGCGATCCGAGCGGGGGCGCGACCAGGGCCGCCTGGGCGTACGGTCCACGAGCGTCCAGCGTTGTCCGGGCCCGTCCGTGGTCGTTGACACCCAGTTGGTCACTCAGCCACGAAACACGGCCGGACGGCACGGCAGCAACGCGAAAGCCCGCAAGGAGAGAAGAACACGGGAAGCCCGGTATCCATCATGGACACGATCACCCCGTACGGCGACCGCGAGGCGTATCGAGCACCATGGCCGAGTCGCCGAAGTCGGCCACTATCTTGAGCTGACCTCCGAGCGCCGTTACGTAAGCAGCCGGGGTGGCCACTTCGCTGATCACTCCGCTCTCGATCTGTGAGATGCGGGCCTGTGACACGCCCATCGCCTGAGCGACATTCTCTTGCCGTAGGCCGAGCTTACGTCTGGCTTCAGCGAGTTGGTAGGCACGCTGGCGAGCTACGAGCCCATCGCGGAGTTGAGCAACCTCCTGCTCATCGTCGGGCTGGACAAGCTCAGCACGCAGTTCCTCCCATGTCACCGCCTGATCGCTCATTGCTCCCCCTCTTTGAGGTACCGGGCAAAACGCGCCTCTGCTGTTTTGATCGCCACGTCATACCAACCACTCCAGTCACCGGACTTGTCTCCGGCGACCAGGAACACCGCTTGACGCCAGGGGTCGAAAACGAAGAGCAGCCGCCCCTCGCTCCGCCCGCTGGATCCAGGTCTCAGCTCCTTGAGGTCCTGCCCCGGCAGCCGACCTGCGGAGGGACACACTTACTCACACCTGCCCCTCATAGCCGCGAGTGTAGGCCGGTACACCTCAACGAGCAGGGCTGATCCAACCGATCCTCTTGCGCCGGGCATTGAGCTAACGTGATAACCATGAAGCGCGTCCAGCAGTATCAAGCCGCCTCCATCGCGGTGCTCGCGGGCTGGCTGGCCGATCATCCCAACGAGGAGACACGCTGGCGCTTGGTCGCCGAATTCCTGGAGGAATACCGGCATGAGCCACCTGTGGTCCGGCTCGACCTGTTGTCCCCAGAGCCCTCCAGCATGGGAGATCCCCACTGGGATGTCTTCCTTGCCGCGCTCGCTGAGCATCTTGCCGCGAAGGATGGCCAGGCCGGCCCCCCCTGGACCGAATCACGGCAGCTCCACCGGTTCTGGTTTCCGTTCAACACTCCCGCGGCCCGCGTCGACGCATTCGTCCATGCACCGGCTTCCTTCCGCCGCCGTGGGGTCTTCATCCACCCCCAGGAACTGGAAGTCGCATGAACGACGCCCCGCTGCTCGATCGGACTGCGATCGAAGACGCGTTCCGACGTCTCGGTGATCGTCTTGCCCGCCGCGGGGTCATCGCCGATCTTTACATCTTTGGCGGGGCGGCCATGGCCCTGGCTTATGACGCCCGCCGGTCCACCCGTGACATCGACGCCGTCTTCGAGCCGCACGGGATCGTCCTCGACGAGGCACGCGCGGTCGCGTCCGAGCTCGGTCTGCCGTCGTGGTGGCTCAACGAGCAGGCCAGTGCCTACGTCGCTCCCGGCGGAGACAGCTCGGCTCGACGAGTCTTCGACCATCCAGGACTACACGTTCTGCAGCGTCACCGGAACATCTTCTCGCGATGAAGGTTCTGGCTGCTCGCCGACGAGACATCGGCGACATTCGTGCTCTTGTCGAGCGCCTCGCCCTTGACTCGGTCGATGAAATCCTCACGCTGTGCGCAGAGATCTTTCCGGACGAACCCGTCCCTGATCGGGCTCGTCTCATCCTGGAAGATCTCTTCAGCGAAGGCTGAATATCGGTCTGCTGCCTATCGGAGGTCAAAGGCAGCGCATGCAAACCGGGCTCACGTACGACTCAAGGGCTGAGGCGACATCTGGCTAAGCGACGCGGCAAGGTGGTCTGGCAGCAAAAAGAGAAGCCCCTCACCTGTTGTCGCAGGTGAAGGGCTTGCGGTGGGCACTACTGGGTTCGAACCAGTGACATCTCGCTTGTAAGGCGATCCGAGCAGGGGCGCGACCAGGGCGGATACCGGCTCTGACCTGGGCGTACGGTCCACGACCGTCCACCGTTGTCCGCCCCCGTCCGGGGTCGTTGTCACCTAGTTGGTCACCCAAAACTCGCGCTCTCTACGCGTCCTGCCGTCAGGGCTGTTTTTGGTACCCACAGCACTTTGACAGCAAGTGGGATTCTTGCACGCCGGACGACAGGTGTCCGTCGATCACGCCGCGTGAGGCTCGAACCAGACCGACCCCAGATCATGACCGGAGGTGAGACGGACGTCAGCGTTCAGCGCCGCGGCCAGATGCCGCAGCAAGGCGACCGTCGGCGCGGTCCCGCCTTCCTCGATGCACTCGATCTCATCCTCGGTCATACCCGCACGCTCGGCCAGTTCCGCCACGGTCAGTCCAAGCGCACCACGCCGGTCATACAGCGCCTTACCAAAAGCCAGCGCTTCACGGATCATGATCCGTTCGGGATCCTCGGTCTCAGGTTCAGGCCGCACCCAGCGGGTGTGATAACCAGTCATCACACCTTCCTCTCATAGATCTCGGCCACCGGTCCATGGTGATCGCGTTCACAGATCTTCTGCGCCCGGACCGCCCTGTCGATCTGCCGTTGATCGTGCTGCTTGGTCTTGCGGAAAGCCGTGAGCAACACGATTCTCCTATCCGGAGTACACCAGTACGTCACCCGAGCTGCAACATCGCGGAGCCGAACCCGCAGTTCCCAGACCGACCCTTCCAGATGGTCCGACCATGGACCGCCAAGCTCAGCCCCTTTTTCCGCCAGTAGACCAGCTACCTCGTCAACCCGCTTGAAGTCGCTGTCGCTCAGGTTGTCGAGCCACTCACGGACCTCCGGCTCGATCTCAAAGCCATACGGCTTATGCACCTGAGACTCCCTCCACACACTCACCTCACTCAGGGTAGCGAATCGTTGCCAACAGCAACGAGCGAAGAGCCACCTCGCCCCGCCCGAGGCGCCAAGGGGCATGACACCAGCGCGTGCTCACGTGTTGAGGCAACAACCAGCTGAGCGACGCGGCGAGGCGGTCTGGCAACAAAAAAGAAAAGCCCCTCGCCTGTTTTCGCAGGTGGGGGGCTTGCGGTGGGCACTACTGGGTTCGAACCAGTGACATCTCGCTTGTAAGGCGATCCGAGCAAGGGCGCGACCAGGGCTGATACCGGCGCTGACCTGGTCGTACGGTCCACGACCGTCCACCGTTGTCCGCCCCTGTCCGGGGTCGTTGTCACCCAGATAGTCACCCAGAACTGGCGCTCTCCGCAGCCTTCCGCTCCTCCCCCGCCCACACGTCCCGCCCGTTGCTCCACAGCTCGGAGGCGTGGTAGCCGAACCGGTCGAACAGCCCGTCGTCCTGGTAGCGGCGCAGGTGCATCATCGGCGAGTCGTGGCCGACGAGTTTGGCCAGGTGCGGCGTTACGAGCATCTCCGAATCGAAGCGAAAGACGCTCATCGCGATGTGCTCGTCTCCGAACCTCGCCTCGATGCCGGGCACGTCTCGAACCTGCTCGATCTCCGAGAGGGTGATCCGGATACGGGTAGAGACCGTCAGCGGGACGTTCTCCACCTCTTCGCGGCGGCGGGTGACCTCGCTGTCCGGGTCGCCGATCAGAAACCGGATCTTGCACCCCTGCTCGGCCTTGCGCTTGAGGACCTTGGCGAGGTTGGGGTGTTCCAGCCACAGGAAATAGTTGGTGTACCCGGCGAAGACAATCTCGTTGCGGGCCGAGGTGATCAGGTTGCGCCAGATCGACTTGGGGCACGCCGACCGATAGGGGTAAACGGTCAGAACCTCTCGATCCGGACCGGTCTTCACGGTGTTACGAATAGCTTCTGGCCACAACACGGACGTATCAACTCCTAATGCCTCGGCGGCGGCCAACTGGTGCCGGAGGTGCGGGACTCGTGCCTCATCCTGTAACCAGCGTTCCACCGTCTTAACGTCCACCTCGCAGCGATCCGCCAGGTTCTGGTTGCTCAGCTTCGCATCGAGCATGGCGCGGCGTAGGGGGACGTTGGCCACGGTGCACCTCGGGGAGTGAGGACGTCAAGGACGTTTTCGACTCTAACTTTGAAACGTCCTGGACGTCTCTGGAACGCGGTGGGTTCGTCACCCAAATGGAATGACGCTTACTCCATGTCAACACCCGTGATTCTGGAAGACCTCCAGGCAGCATTTCCCGGATGGTGTATTTGGCGTAGTTCTGCGGGTCGTTTGTGGGCAACCCGGAACGGCCGACACCTCACCAACGAAGAGATAAATAAGGGCCTCTATCGGACAATCGACGCCGACAACGTCACCGAACTCGCCCAGCAACTCCGCGACCAGGAGGAGCTGGAGGCATGAGCACTTTCAACCGGAAAAGGCCCGCTCAACGATGCCCGGCGGCCCTGGCTGCTGAGCGCCTGCGCATCGGCCTCGAACACTGCGGCGTCTCGGCCGACGTCCACGAGGGCCACGGCGTCGCCCTGGTCTCCGTCTGGACCGACCTCCTGGTCTGGACGGACGGACGTGCCTACCGCTGGTGGACGGGGAAGACCTCGGCGAAAACGGGCCGCCGTCTGTATCGGGTCTACAGCGCGGACAACCCGATCACCGTCGCCCACTGCGTCGCCCAGCGGTATAAAGAGCTCCTCAAAGCGTCCTACCGGTACGGAGGCGTTGCGGAGCGCACGTCGTGATCCTGCTCGATGAGTGCCTGAGCCCGCACGTCGTGATGCCGCAGCGAGACCACATCCGCCTGGATTGGCGAGAGCCGTACCCGACGCTTGAACGGACACGCTCGGTGGCCTGGACCTGTTGGTGCCGCGCCACGGTCTACGAACTATGCGAGGGCGGCGGTCGAGCGTTCGTCCGGCGAACCATTCAGCTCGACAGCGGCCATCAGGTCCAAGAGACGCTTCTCCGACCAATCAATGAGGCTCGGGTGATCTGGACGGCTCTGCTGTCCGGAAGAGCCCGGTAGAACGGGCGTGGCGGCGTGGGATCTTGAGGGACCAATGTCGCCACGCCTCCAGTAGACAGGAATACGACCGTCCGCGAACCTACTGCCCTGTTCAGCTCGACTGGCGTGAGGTCAAAGGGTGGTGTATGGCTGCCGCCGCGTGCCTGTGGTGGCCGATGTTGTCGTCACCGTTGTCGTCAACCGTCGCCGCCTACCGGTGCCCACCACCGAAGCAGGCCAATCTTGATCAATAGTACGTTTCACGATATATATCAGGCATGGCGCTACGCGAGCAGAGCTACCTGATCCTTCTGGCCCTGTCCCAAGACCCACTGCACGGATACGGCGTGATCAAAGCAGTACGCGAACTGTCCGAAGACCGCGTCCGGCTCGGCGCCGGCACCCTCTACGGTGCCCTGGACCGACTGGCCGGCGACGGACTGGTCAGCGTGGTCAAGGAGGAGGTCGTCGACGGCCGCCACCGCCGCTACTACGACCTCACCGGCCATGGCCGACAGATACTCACCGAGGAGACGACGCGGCTGAGCCGCCTGGCCGCGACGGCCTCACGACGGCTCAACCTTCAGCCAGGCATGGGAGCGTGATGGACCACCCCTACGAGCGCCGGTGCCGCCTCCTGATGCGCGCCTACCCCCCGCGCTTCCGCCAATCCCGTGGCGACGAACTCCTGTCCACCCTCCTTGACCTGCAAGAGCCCAGCCAGACAACACCGAGTCTGCGCGAATCCCTCGACGTCATCCGCGGCGGCCTCGCCGTACGCCTACAGGATCGGCCGCCCTTCTGGCGCTGGCTTCTCTACCGGACTCTCTTCCTTCGACTGCCGCTGAAGTACCGCATGTGGGCTCGCGACGACATTCAAGGACGCTTCTACATCTTTCGCCGCTACTACGGCCCCCTGGGGACAATCGCCTATGCCGCAGGGCTGTTCATCGTCGTCTTCTTCGACGAAGAACCCTTTCGAGCCTTGGGAATAACGCTGGGCCTCGGCCTCGGATACCTAATCCGGAGCCTTGGTGCCCAGAGAATCCGGAGGAGGGAACTCGCGAGATACGACCTCGACTCCAACGGTTCTCTCCTCAGTCCTCGATCAGGTGAGGACCGCTCTCGGTAATGGCGTTCGCAACCGACGTCAACCTTCTGTTGGCCAGGATCACCCAGCGCAATCCCCCAGTCAGGTTGCACGAACCTATGACACCTGCGTGCAAACGGGAGCCAGCTACGATGTAAAAGACTCCTTGTCCTGCTCAAGTAGTAGATGCAAAGTGGGGGCCTGTGATCACGTAAGGCGATGTTGCTGTATCCCGCTGCTGTACACAGCGACCCGACCGGCGCTCCGCCATCCGATGGCAAGCGGACCCGGAGCACAGGGCCACCAGGCCCGAGCACCGGAAGCCGCGCGGCAGCCGATCGCCCCGACCGCGTATGACGAGAACCGAAGTGAGCGATCGTCACGGTCTTAACTGATAACTTCTGTTGGCCTTCGGGCGCGCGGGCGGTGCGTGCCCGGACCGGCCGAAGAGCCGCAGCCGGGCACGCTTGCCGACCGGCGCGCCCGGCGGGCCGCGCAGCGGACCGCCTTTAAACCAGTAAAGAAAGTCTGAGCCCACTACACCCTGAGTGAGACCTGTCCGTCTGATCCGGCCTGGTCATGTTCGCTGGCTGCTGCGGCTTCGAAGCGATCGCCGGGGGCTTCGACCTCGGTGAACTCCAGCGGGCGGCCATCCTTGCTGAGCATCAGCCGACGGACCAGCAACAAGGGTGTGCCGATGGGCTCCATGTTGAGGTCCTCGTAGGTCTCGCCGTAGGGCATCTGAGTGTGAACCGAGGTGATCCAGCGCAGCGGCCCATGGGTGCGTTCCAGGTGGGCGTAGTAGTCCTGAGGCTCGATCTCAGAGTCGATCTCCATGCCTCTGCCTTCGCCGGTGATGGTGGCGACCTGATCGGCCAGGAGGTAGGAGCACAGGTGGATGCGGGCGCGAGTCTTGGTGTGCTGCCAGTAGGCGTAGCGATAGACGCCCATGCGGCCCCGGCGCACACCTAGGACGTCGGCTTTGCTGCCCTCGATGGTCATGAACAGTGCCGAGTTGGGAGTGACACCGCCTGCGGTGCGTTCGGCCTCGCTGGCGACGGTGACGTGTTCCCATCCCTGCTTGGCAGGGTCGTACGTGGGGCTGAGCAGGTCTTCGCGCTCTGAACCGCCCATGAGAATAAGGCGACGGTCAGGAGTAGGGCGAACGAACGTCCCTCGGCCGTGGGCGACGGTGAGCAGCCCTTCACCAACGAGCTGGGCGATGGCCTTGCGGATCGTCGGGCGCGAGGTGGCGTACTCGGAAGCGAGGAACGCTTCGCCGGGGAGTGCCTGTCCTGGCTGGTAGTGGTCTTGGACCACGTCGGAACGCAAGAGGTCGGCGATGATTCGCCACCGGGCGGCGCCCTTCTCGTCGGTCATGCCGAGTTCTCCTTCTTCCACGTTTGCTCTTTACAAGAGGTAGCACGTGTTGTTTACCATGTCCACATGGGCCAAGACGTAGCACGTGTTGGAGTACCTGTCGGGAGCGAGCGAAGGAGAACGTCATGAACAGCAAGGAGGAACCGCAGCACCGCACCGCCAACCAGCAGCCGGAATGGCTGATCGATCTCGCACGGGTGATCAACGATCCGGGCTACGACCGGTGGCGCTCGATGGTCGCCGCGACCGGAGGGTGTGCCCACCCGGTACACCTGGCGGGCGAGTCGTTGATCGTCAACGCGACCAGCGGTGAGGTGCTGCACAGCTACCGCACGACGGACGAGCCGTCCGGACATCTGCTGGTGGCCTGTGGCAACCGGCGGGCCTCGGTGTGTCCGTCCTGCTCGGAGGTCTACCGGGCCGATACCTTCCAACTCATCCGGGCGGGCCTGTCCGGCGGCAAGGGTGTCCCGCAGGAGGTGAGCGAGCATCCTCGGGCGTTCGTCACGCTCACCGCTCCCTCGTTCGGACCGGTGCACACTCGGCGAGAGAAGAGTGGGACGGTACGGGCCTGCCGTCCCCGTGAGCGCGACAAGGTCTGTGAGCACGGGCATCCGGTCGGCTGTCATGCTCACCATGAACCGGGAGATGAACGGCGCGGGCAACCCATATGCGACCGGTGTTACGACTACGTGGGCGCGGTGCTCTGGCAGGCTCACGCGGGCGCGCTGTGGCACCGCTTCACCCTGGAAGTACGGCGCACCCTCGCCAGCGAGGCGGGGTTGAGCCGCCGGGAGTTCGCCAAGCGGGTCCGGGTGTCGTTCGCCAAGGTCGCCGAGTACCAGCGGCGCGGCCTGGTGCACTTCCACGCCATCGTCAGGCTCGACGGTCCGGGCGGCGGGAGTGAGGTCCCTCCGGACTGGGCTGATCACGGCCTGCTCACGCGGGCGATCCCTCCGGCGGTCCAGCGGGTCACGGTCGCCTCTCCCCCGAGTGATCTCGGCCGGTGGGATCTGGTCTGGGGCGATCAGCTCGACATCCGGCCCATCCTGCTCGACCAGGCGGCGGATGGGCTGAGCGAGCGGGCGGTGGCGGGTTACATCGCTAAGTACGCCACCAAGGGTGCCGAAGCTTCCGGCACCGTCGATCACCGGCTGTCGTGTCCGGCCTGTGGCGGTCGGGGGCGGTTGAGCCTGATGGCGTCCTGTGGTCGCTGTCAGGGGACGGGCTTGAAGCCGGGGCTGCACCTGGACGCGCTTCCGGTCAGCGAGCATGCCCGGCGGATGATCCGCACCTGCTGGGAGCTGGGCGCACGTCCCGAGTACAAGGCGCTCCGGCTGCGACCTTGGGCGCACATGCTGGGATTTCGTGGCCACTTCTCATCCAAGTCGCGCCGCTACTCCACCACCCTCGGCGATCTTCGGCAGGTACGCACCGCACATCGGGCCACCGAAGCACGCGAGCGGCACGGACTCCCGGCCCTCGGTGACGAGACAACCCTCGTTCTCGGTCACTGGCGGTTCGCCGGATCGGGCTACTCCCCCGGTGAGGCGATCATGGCCGAGCACATCCGCCAGAAGGTCGCCACCGCTCGGAAGATCGCCACCGAGCGGGAGGACGGGTGACAGCACCCGGACCGCCCGGCGAACGGCGGCTCTACCGCATATGCGACGCCATGCACCTGCTCAGCATGAGTCGCAGCGTGATCTACGAGCAGATCAGGGCGGGCCGTCTGCGCTCCATCACCCAGGGCCGTACCCGGCTCATCCCGGCCTCGGCCATCTCCGACTACATCGCTCTACTCGAACGGGAAGCGAGGGCATCATGACCGCACGACGCAGCCGGGGAGACGGCGGCCTGCACTGGGACGAGCAGCGGGAACGCTGGATCGCCTCGGTGACGGTCGGCTACACCCCCGCCGGAAAGCGCATCGTCAAGAAGGCCAGCGGCAGGAGCAAGACAGAGGCGAAGGACAAGCTCAAAGAGATCATTCGCGACTATGACGACGGCCTGGCCATCGCACCGGCGAACTACACGGTGGCCGACGCCGTGAAGTACTGGTTGCAGCACGGCCTGGGCGGGCGCTCGGCGACCACGGTGAAGATGTACACCACCTACGCCGACAAGCACGTGATCCCCGCAGTGGGAGCGCGCAAGCTGCGTGACCTGTCGGTGGAGGACGTCGACCGGTGGCTTGCGAGCAAGACGGACAAGCTGAGCACCCGGTCGCTCAAGCTGATCCACGGCATCCTCAACCGGTCGGTGAAGAGCGCCATGCGCCGCGACAAGGTGAAGCGGAACGTGGTCGATCTCTGCGAGATCCCGGAGGGACGCGAGGGCCGTACCTCCAAGGCGCTCACGCTCGCGCAGGCCAGCTCCATCATCGCCCTGGCGGAGCAGGCCAACCCGCGCATGCGGGCGTACGTGGTGCTCTCGCTGCTGATCGGTGCCCGTACGGAGGAGTTGCGTGCGCTTCTCTGGTCGCACGTGGTCGCCTTCGACGAGAACCGCAACCTGTGGTCCCCGATCACCGAGACCGGCTGGGAGCACGAGCAGTTCGCGATCTACGTGTGGCGGTCCGTGCGACAGAAGGGAGACACCAAGACCGTCAAGTCGCGCCGTTCTCTCAAGCTCCCCCGGCGGTGTGTGGAGGCGCTGCGGACACTCCGGGAAGAGCAGGAGAAGGCGGGTACAGAAGCGGGCCTCGTCTTCTCTACCTCGAAAGGAACCGCCATGAGCGCGGGCAACGTACGTCGCGACGTACGGAAGATCATTGAGAAGACGGGACTCCGTGGCACCGACTGGACCCCTCGCGAGATGCGGCACAGCTTCGTCTCGCTGCTCTCGGACTCCGGCGTCCCGATCGAGGACATCTCACGCCTGGTCGGCCACCGGAACACAGTGGTCACCGAGACCGTCTACAGGAAGCAGATCCGGCCCGTGCTCATGCAGGGAGCGGAAGCCATGGATGACATCTTCGGGAGTTAGTCACCCAGTTAGTCACTCACGCCCCGTTCCGAAGATCGGATACGGGGCGTTTTGGCTGGTGGGCACTACTGGGTTCGAACCAGTGACATCTCGCTTGTAAGGCGAGCGCTCTACCGCTGAGCTAAGCGCCCGGGGTAATCCCGTTGGACAGACGGGACAACACCTTACGCCACCCGGGGGGTTTTCAGCACATCGGGAGACCAGGTGACCCCCGCGTCGGCGAAACCGGCGGCGCGCCAGCCGAGGAGGGCGGCGCCGAGCATGCCGGCCGACACGCCGAGAGCGGCCTGACGCAGAGGTGGTGCGTCGCGGAAGGCGAGGCGTTTCTGAAGGCGCTCGGCCAGCGGGACGGAGAGGAGGGAACCCGCCTCGGCGAGGCCGCCGCCGAGGACGATGGCCGAGGGGTCCAGCAAGAGCGTGTAGCTGGCCAGGGCCAGGGACAGCGCCTCGACCGCCTCGTCCCAGATCTCCATGGCGAGAGGATCTCCGGAGGCGGTCAGGGCTGCGACCTGCTCGGCGGTGACGGGAGAGGCGGACGAGGTGGCGCGGGTGGAGTAGCGACGGGCTACCGCGGAGGCGGAGGCGTAGGTCTCCAGGCAGCCGATCTGACCGCAGGCACACGGCTCGCCCTCCGGGAAGACCGGGATGTGGCCGATCTCGCCGCCCCAGCCGGCGGTCCCGCCGTACGGCTCGCCGTGCAGGATCACAGCGCCCGCGATGCCGGTGCCGATGGGCAGGAACAGGAAGTCGGAGAACTCGCGACCGGCACCGAGGACGCTCTCCGCGAGGCCTCCGGTGCGGACGTCGTGGCCGAGCATGACGGGGACGTCGAGCGGGACGAAATCCGTCGCGGGGACATCCCTCCAGCCGATGTTCGCGGAGTAGAGGGCCGCATCCGCGGTGACCAGGCCGGGTACCGCGAGTCCGACACCCGCGGGGGCGCCGCCGCCCGCGGTGGCGAGGTCGTCGATGAACGATCGGATCGTCGCGACGACGACGGCGGGGCCCCGATCCCGCGGGGTCGCGCGGCGGTCGGTGCGGATGATCTCGCCGGAACTGGTGACGAGGCCGCCCTTCATCGACGTTCCACCGACGTCAAGGGCAACAACGAAGGAGTTCATGCACCCATCCAGCGGCTCGAAGGAGCGGGACCGAGCCCGACCCTAGCGCACGGCGTACGCGCGCGGATGAGGGAGATCCACCACTGTGGCGAGGAGCCGACAGGAAACCCGGCCACGGCCTCGTACGCGACTCACGGGTACCTGAGGTGTTCATCGTTCCGGTCTCGAACACCACGTACGCGTAGTCCCCGGGCGAAAACGGCCCCTCAGGGGACCCGGCGCAGCACCCTGGCCAGGGCGGCCTCCACCTCGTCGGCCAGGCCCGGGGCGCAGGCGACGGCCGGCCGGCCGTCGGCACGGGCGAGCCGCACCGAGCCGCAGGACCGGCACTCCACCTCGCCGAGCCGGCAGATGAGCGCGACGGAGCCGCATGAGGAGCACGTGTCGAGCTCGACTTCATGGGTGCGCCGGCAGTCCGGGCAGATCAGCACCTGCGTCTCGTCGCACACCCCGCGCGTCCACGGGCTGGCACCACGGATCGGGTCGGTCTGCCTGGCCCCGCAGGAGAAGCAGGGCATGATCGCCTCCGAGAGGTCGGACCGGCGGGCGCCGCGCGAACGGGCGGTCGCCGGATCACCGCTTAGGGAAGTTCGGCGAGCACCTTGCGGTACTCGGCGATGTCGCGGGCCTGTGAAATCGGATTCACGACACGCCAGCGGACCACGCCCTCGCCGTCGATGACGAAGGTTCCGCGCTCAGCGATGCCCTTCTCCTCATCGAACACACCGTACGCCCGCGCGACCTGTCCGTGCGGCCAGAAGTCGGAGAGCAGCGGGAAGGTGTAGCCCTTCTGATCCGCCCACGCGCGGTGAGCGAAGATGGAGTCAACCGAGATGGTGAGAACTTCAACGTCCTCGGGCATGTCGGCCATGAACTCGTCGCGGAGGGCGTCGAGTTCGCCGCCGCAGACGCCGGTGAACGCGAGAGGATAGAAGATCAGCACGATCTTTTTGCCCCGGTGGTCGGAAAGCTTGACCGGGGTGCCGTGCTGGTCGCTCAGCTCGAAGCCCGGAGCCCGGGTACCCACCTCGATCGCCATGGCCGGGGTTCCTTTCGTCGCATGAGGCATGCGTCATCATCCTGCCGTACGGCTCACGCGAGCCGTACGGCAGGGCGGACCCTTAGCGGCGCGCCTTGGGCGTCGCCAGACGCGTCCCCGACCAGTCGGGGGCCGCACTGATGCTGCTGGTCTGCGAGAGACCCGCAGTGGTGGCGTCTTCCCCGATGTCGCTCGGCTCCACGTGCCCGTCCCGGCCGGCTTTGGGAGTGAGCAGCCAGATCTGGCCACCATCGGTGAGGTTGGTCACCACGCTGCTCAGGGCGTCGAACAGATCACCGTCACCGTCACGCCACCAGAGCAGCACGACGTCGACGACGTCCTCGAAGTCTTCATCGACCAGCTCGTTACCGGTCAGCTCCTCGACGGAGTCGCGCAGATCGTCGTCAGCGTCCTCGTCCCATCCGACTTCCTGCACCACCTGACCCTGCTTGAGGCCGAGTCGTTCGGCCAGGCCGCGTTCGCCCTGGGCCTGACCCGCGGTCGCGCTCACGTTTGTCCCTCCTGCTTGGATGGCCCCGCAATCACACGGTGCTCAAAGTGCTTCGGCACAGTCCACACGCTGTGACCCTTAGTCGTCAACGGTCGCCACGGCAACGACTGGGCTACGTATGAATTAGTCCGACAAAAATGACAAACGGACCTGGCGTTCCAGATTGTCGACGTTGAGATCCACCACGGCGATGGACTGCCAGGTTCCCAGCGCGAGCCGTCCCGACAGGACCGGGACGGTGGCGTACGGCGGAATGAGGGCGGGCATGACATGCGACCGTCCATGCCCTCTTGAGCCGTGCGCATGCCTCCATCTGTCATCGGCGGGAAGCAGGGCCTCCAGCGCCGCGAGCAGATCGTCGTCACTGCCTGAGCCCAGCTCCAGCAGCGCGACCCCGGCGGTCGCGTGGGGCACGAAGACGTTCAACAGACCGTCGCCCCCGCATGACCGGACGAAGCTCTCGCACTCGGAGGTGATGTCGTGCACCCGTTCCCGGGAACCCGTTACCACCTCGATCGTCTGAGATCTCACATACCGATCCTACGATCCATCGTGAGCTGCGATGACGACCGCACCCGGCGCGGAGCGCATCAGGTGCCCCATCCGTCACGCACCCGTGCCGGGTAGATCACCTTATACGGGACGCTCCAGCGCTCCATGGGCGTATGAAAGGGGCGCGGAGGGCACTATGAGGGAGGGCCACTCGTTACACATATGCAAGGTTTCAGTCGCTCCTCCCCGCCCTGGGAGCCCTCCTCTCGTGAGGGCTCCGGATCCGGCCAGACGACGGGATCCGGATTCACAGGGAGGGGACCTGTAAAAAAGAGGGAACCTCGATGTAACCTTTGACGGCAATTCGTCCTACCATCGGTGGTCTAGGCCACTTATGCACCCCTGCCAGCAGGGATCTCCTGGTTACCGGTAAGTAGAGATGCACTTTCCGGGGTAAGCGACCAGGATGGAAGACGACCTACACCAGACAAAAGTCCATCCTCGGAAGGCGAGACCCAGTGGCTTCCGGACGCCAGCGTTTCTCGATCATCAGCGACGGCCTACCCAGCCAGCTTCCTGATGTCGACCCCAGTGAGACCCAGGAGTGGCTCGAGTCGCTCGACAACGTCATCAAGACGGAAGGTCGCACTCGTGCTCGTTACCTGATGCTTCGGCTGTTGGAACGGGCCCGCGAGCACCAGGTCGGTGTGCCCGGCCTGCGTAGTACCGACTACATCAACACCATCCCGCCGGAGCGTGAGCCCTGGTTCCCGGGCGACGAGTACGTCGAGCGCCGGATTCGCGCCTACACGCGCTGGAACGCGGCGGTCATGGTGACCCGGGCCAACGCCCGCACCAACGTCGGCGGGCACATCGCCACCTACGCCTCGGCCGCGTCGCTCTACGAGGTGGGTTTCAACCACTTCTTCCGCGGCAAGGACCACGGCGAGTCCGGAGACCAGGTCTTCTTCCAGGGCCACGCCGCGCCCGGCATCTACGCCCGCGCCTTCCTTGAGGGCCGCCTCAACGAGGGCCAGCTCGACGCCTTCCGCCAGGAGCTCTCGCACGGTTTCAAGGGCCTGCCCTCCTATCCGCACCCCCGCCTGATGCCCGACTTCTGGGAGTTCCCCACTGTCTCCATGGGTCTCGGGCCGATCGGGGCGATCTACCAGGCCCGGTTCAACCGCTACCTGCTGAACCGGAAGATCAAGGACACCAGCCGGAGCCACGTCTGGTGCTACCTCGGTGACGGCGAGATGGACGAGCCCGAGTCGCTCGGCGCGATCGGCCTGGCGGCCCGTGAGGAGCTCGACAACCTCACCTTCGTCATCAACTGCAACCTGCAGCGTCTCGACGGCCCGGTACGCGGCAACGGAAAGATCATCCAGGAGCTGGAGTCCTACTTCCGCGGCGCCGGCTGGAACGTCATCAAGGTCGTCTGGGGCCGCGACTGGGATCCGCTGCTGGCGGCCGACGTCGACGGCGTGCTGGTCAACAAGATGAACACCGTCCCCGACGGCCAGTTCCAGACCTACTCCGTCGAGACCGGCGAGTACATCCGCGAGAACTTCTTCGGTGACGACCCGCGCCTGCGCAAGATGGTCGAGCACCTGTCGGACGAGGACATCCGCAAGCTGTCGCGCGGCGGCCACGACTACCGCAAGGTGTACGCGGCCTACAAGTCGGCCCGCGAGCACGTCGGCCAGCCGACCGTCATCCTCGCCCAGACCATCAAGGGCTGGACCCTCGGCAAGGACTTCGAGGCGCGCAACGCGACGCACCAGATGAAGAAGCTGTCCAAGGCCGACCTGAAGGAGTTCCGCGACCGGCTCTACCTGCCGATCCCCGACTCCGCTCTCGAGGCCGACCTCCCCCCGTACTTCCACCCGGGCGAGAACGACCCCGAGATCCAGTACATGAAGGAGCGGCGCGCGGCCCTGGGCGGTTTCCTGCCCAAGCGCGTGATGCGGGCCAAGCCGGTCAAGCTTCCCGGCGACGCCGCGTACGCGCAGCTGAAGAAGGGCTCCGGCAAGCAGAACGTCGCCACCACCATGGCGTTCGTCCGCCTGCTCAAGGACCTCATGCGCGACAAGGAGATCGGCCACCGGTTCGTACCGATCATCCCTGACGAGGCGCGCACCTTCGGCCTCGACGCGATCTTCCCGACGGCGAAGATCTACTCGCCGCACGGTCAGACCTACGAGGCGGTCGACCGCGAGCTGCTGCTGTCGTACAAGGAGTCGACCGAGGGCCAGATCCTGCACGAGGGCATCAGCGAGTCGGGCTCGATGGCCTCCACGATCGCGGTCGGCTCGTCGTACGCCACGCACGGCGAGCACATGATCCCGATCTACATCTTCTACTCGATGTTCGGCTGGCAGCGCACCGCCGACCAGATGTGGCAGTTCGCCGACCAGATGGGCCGTGGCTTCCTGCTCGGCGCCACCGCCGGCCGCACCACGCTGAACGGCGAGGGCCTGCAGCACGAGGACGGCCACACCCCGCTGATCGCCTCGACGAACCCGGCGGCGGTCTCGTACGACCCGTCGTGGGGGTTCGAGGTGGCCCACATCGTCAAGGACGGCCTGCGGAGGATGTACGGCGAGCAGCCGGAGAACATCTTCTACTACCTGACCGTCTACAACGAGCCCTACCTCCAGCCCGCCGAGCCCGCGGACCTGGACGTGGCGGGCCTGCTCAAGGGCCTGTACAGGTTCGCCCCTGCTCCGGCCGTCTCGGGCCCGAAGGCCAACATCCTGGCGTCCGGCGTGGCCGGGCCGTGGGCCGTGGAGGCCCAGCGGATGCTGGCCGAGGACTGGGGCGTGGCGGCCGAGGTCTGGTCGGCCACCTCCTGGACGGAGCTGCGCCGCGAGGCGCTCGCCGCCGAGGAGCACAACCTGCTCAACCCCGAGGCGGACAAGCGCGTGCCGTACGTCACGCAGGCGCTGTCGAAGGCCCAGGGGCCGTTCGTGGGCGTGAGCGACTACATGCGGGCGGTACAGGACCAGATCGCCCAGTGGGTTCCCGGTGACTGGAGCTCGCTCGGCACCGACGGCTTCGGCCTGTCGGACACCCGGTCGGCGCTGCGCCGCCACTTCCACGTGGACGCGGCCTCGATCACCCTGGCCGTGCTCACCCGGCTGGTCGAGCGCGGTGAGCTCGACCCCGAGGTACTGGGCGACGCCATCTCCATGTACCACCTGAAGAACGGCGTGACCGAGGCCGGGGGCGCCGAGAGCAACGACACCCAGTCCATGGGCGTGTGATCCTTTCCGGGCGGGTTCTCCTTTTCCATGGGGGCCCGCCCGGTTAGGGTGGAATCGCTTCCCCCGGCGAACGATTCCCAGGGGGAGCTTTTCCATGGCAAGAATCCTTAGGGCGGCCGCGACGGTCACCGCCCTGTCAACCGCGCTGGCCGCCTGCGGCAGCGGCGACGGCGGAAAGCATGTCGCCGCGGGCGCCTCCGCGACGGTCGCGCCCTCGGGGACGCCCTCGGCCGCGCCTTCAGGGACGATCGTCTGGGGTCCGTGCACCGACATCAAGCGACCCGGCGGCCAGCCCCCCGCGCAGTCCGAACGCGCGCAGCAGTGCGGGAAGCTCAAGGTCCCGCTCGACTACACCAGGCCGGACGGCGAGTCCATCGACATCGCCGTCATCCGCGTCAGGGCCTCGGGTCCCGGTAAGCGGATCGGCTCGCTGGTCTTCAACTTCGGCGGCCCCGGCGCCTCGGGGGTCGACACCCTCGCCCAGGCCGCCAAGGCCTTCACCAATCTGAACCGCCGCTACGACCTGGTCAGCTTCGACCCCCGCGGGGTCGGCCGCAGTTCGGGCGTCCGGTGCGGCGGCAACGCGATGATGGACAAGTTCACCTCGATGAACACCCTGCCCACCAACGACGCCGATCGCGCCGAGATCCGGCAGACCACCAGGGAGTTCACGACGGCCTGCGGGCAGACCTCGGGCAGGCTGCTGCCCTATGTCGGCACGGTGAACGCCGCCGCGGACATGGACCGCCTCCGCGCGGCCCTGGGCGAGAGGAAACTGAACTACTTCGGCATCTCGTACGGGACGCAACTCGGCGCGGTCTACGCGACCAGGTTCCCGAAGAACGTGGGCCGGTTCGTGCTGGACGCCCCGCTGGACCCGAGCGTGTCCCTGGCCGATCGCACGATAGTCCAGACGAAGGGCTTCCAGCAGGCCTACGACGCCTTCCTGAAGGACTGCGTGCAGGAACCCGGTCAGTGCGAGATCGGCACCGACGTGACCCTCGCGAACAAGAACGTCGAGAAACTCATGGACGACCTGAGGGACGAGCCGCTCAAGGTCGGTGGCCGCACCCTGACGCAGGGGCTGGCGGGCACCGGCATCGCCGCCGCGCTGTACTCGGAGATGACCTGGCCGCTGCTCGACCAGGCGCTGGGTCAGGCGATCAAGGGTGACGGACGGATCCTGCTGGCGATGGCCGACAGCTACAACGGCCGCCTGCCCGACGGCAGCTACACGACGCTCATGAGCAGTTTCCCGGCTATCAGTTGTGTCGACACCGCGGAACGGCCCACCCCCGAGCAGCTGGCCACGGTCGAGGCCGAGACGATGAAGGTCTCCCCGCTGTTCGGCGGCAGCGGAATGGGCCTGATCTGCTCGATGTGGCCGGTCCCCGGCAGTGACGAGGCCAGGCGGGTCAACGCCACGGGCTCGGCTCCGATCATGGTGATCGGCGGCACCGGTGACCCCGCCACCCCGTACGAGTGGGCTCCGAAACTGACCTCGGAACTCAGGACGGGCGTGCTGGTGACCTACAAGGGCGAGGGGCACGGCGCCTACCTGTCCGGTGACGCCTGCATCGGCAAGGTGACCGACGCCTACCTGATCGACGGGAAGGTTCCCGCGAAGGGGGTCACCTGCTCGAACTCCTGAGGTGACCCTCCCCTGAATCCTCTGCCCGCCGCGATCGCCCTGGTGACGCCTCCCCGCGCCGCCGGGGGTCACCCCACCGTTCGCGGGAGAGGGCCTAGCAGGTCTCCAGGCGGGGCAGCGCGGTTTCGAAGCGGAAGTCGACTCTGCCCAGGTGACTTTCGAGCAGGCTCGCCAGGGTTCCGTCCGCGTACATGGACGTGATCACTTCGTTGATCCTCCGGCAGGCCACCGGATCGCCGGTTCGAAGTGCCACACCGTACCGTTCCGTGGTGAGCCTGACTCCGACGATCTTGACCTTGATGCCGCGCAGGCGGGCGCCGAAGCCGGCGATCAGCAGGTCGTCGCCGACCATGGCGTCGGCGCGGCCGTCGGCCACCTGCACCGCGCACTGGGCGGGATCGTCGGCCCGCACCGCGACGAAGTCGACGCCCCTGTCCCGGATCATCGTGCCCGTGGTCTGGCCGTTCGACAGGCAGATCCTCCTGCCCCGCAGGTCCTCCAAGTCGTCGATCTTCGCACTGGCGCGGACCAGCACGTCACGGTGGGCGACGTAGTACGGCCCGGCGAAGGCGGCCCGGCCGCGGTCGGCGTCGTCGATCGAAAGGTTGGAGATCACCAGGTCGACCTTGCCCCTCTCGACCGCCTCCTCCCTGGCCGCGTAGCCCACGGGCACGAAGGTGAGACCGCCGGCGCGCACCGACAGGGCCTTAGCCAGGTGGGCGGCCACGTCGGCCTCGAATCCGCGGGGTGGGTCGTCGCCCAGCGAGATCCCCGGCAGCCCGCCGCGGTAACCCACCCGGAGCCTGCCGGTGGCCTTGATCCGATCGAGCAGCGGCGAGCCCGTGGAGACCTTCGTGACCTCGGCCGTGGCCGAGGGGGACGATGACGGCGGACGGGTGGGCTCGGCCCGCCGGGCGGGAAACCGAACTGGACGGCCAGGAAGGCGCCGACCCCGCCGAGGACGGCGAGCCCGCCGGCGATCGCGACCCGCCTCCGGCCGCGCCTGACCGGCTCCTGTGGCCGCGTCAGATCCACTGTGGCGGCCTGCACGCCCTCGGCCAGCACCTCCTCGGACGCCTCCGCCTCGTCCACCGGGTGGCCGAGCAGGCGTTTCAACAGCACGTCCGAGGTGGGCCTGAGCTTCTGCTCCTTGCTCAGGCAGGCGGCGACGAGCTCGCGCAGCCCGTCGGGCAGGGCGCTCAGGTCGGCCTCGTGGTTGATGACACGGTTGAGCGTCGCCACGATCGTGTCGCTCCCGAAAGGCGCCTTTCCGGTGGCGGTGAAGACGATGGTCGAGCCCCAGGCGAACACGTCGGCGGGAAACCCGACCCGCTCTCCGGCGATCTGCTCCGGCGCCATGTAGGCGGGGGTGCCGACCGCGCGAGTGGTGATCGTCCCGCTCTCATCGATGATCTTCGCGATGCCGAAGTCGACCACCCGGGGGCCGTCCGCGGCGAGCATGACGTTGTCGGGCTTGAAATCCCGGTGCGCGATGCCCGCGTGGTGGATCGCGGTCAGCGCGGTGGCGGTGCCGATGGCCAGGCGTTCCAGTGCCTCACCGGACAGCGGTCCGTCGCGTTCGACGACCCGGCGCAGCGACGGGCCCTCGATCAGTTCGCTCGCGATGTAGGGCGTCTCGCCGTCGAGGTCGGCGGCGAGCACCCGGGCGGTGCAGAAGGGGGCCACCCGGCGAGCCGCCGCCAGCTCGCGGGCGAAGCGGGCGCGCGCGTGGACCTCCTCGGTGAAGCGCACGTGTAGCAGCTTGATGGCGGCGCGCTCGCCGCCCTCGGACTCCCCGAGGTAGACGACTCCCTGACCACCCTCCCCCAGCCTGCCCCTGAGCGAGTACTCCCCCAGTCGCGGCGGATCCCCCGGCCGCAACGGTCTGATCTCCGGCACCGCGGACCCCTCGTTCCCTGTGCTTTGCCAGAACATTACACATCGGACGGGGGAACGATCACCCTTCCTCGCCGGGACGGTCGGACGAGATCTCCCATGGATGCGCAACGGTGATCCCCGCCCTGACTCCATCCGGCGGTTGAACCGACAAAACAGCATCGATAGCCTAGGCCGACGCATCTCATTGGAGTTCAATGGCCCAACCACCAAAACACCCGCTAGCCGCACCGCAGAACCTTCCCGGCAAACCGCCGGCCAAGCCCTCCGGGATCAAGGCTTCCACGGTGGTCACCATCACCGGGATCGGCGTCGTCTCTCTGCTTCTGGTCGGCTACTGCTCCGCGCAGCAGGACTACGAGGAGGTGGGCGCCGAGTGCGTCGACCTCAACAGCCGCCAGCCGGACGGCACCTACGAGGTGGTGGACGAGGACCTCTGCGACGACGACGGCGGTAGCGGTTACCACGGGTCACACGGTGCCTACGGCTGGTACTACGGCGGCGCCAGGAACGGCGTGTACATCCGGCAGGGGACCACCGTGCGCCCCTCGGACGTCAGAATCACCAGCGGCAAGGGCACCGTGATCCAGCGGGGCGGCTTCGGCGGGCGCAGCGGGTCGGGTAGCGGGAGCTGATCCGGCACAGATGAGACGCGAGACCTCACTCCCCCGCGACAACTGGGAGAGCATCATCGAGGGCCACGGCCTGGCCTACCATCGCTCGGCGCACCCCGAAGGCCTCACCCGCCCGTACTGGGACGAGAGCGCGCAGTACGTCTTCTCCATGGACGAGGTCCTGGATCTGGAGAACCAGGTCGAGGAACTGCACCGAATGTGCCTGCACGCCGTGGAACACGTCATCGCGAAGAACCGCTACGCCGACTTCGCGATCCCGGAGTGGGTGGCCCCGGAGATCGCCGCCTCCTGGAGGCGGAACGACCCGCACCTGTTCGGCCGGTTCGACCTGCGCTACGACGGGACCGGTCCGGCCAAGATGCTGGAGTACAACGCCGACACCCCCACCAGCCTGCTGGAGAGCTCGGTGGTGCAGTGGTTCTGGCTGCGCGACCGCTATCCCGACGACGACCAGTGGAACTCCATCCACGAACGACTGATCGCCAGGTGGCAGCAGATCTCGACCGGCCTGCCCACCGGACCCACGCACTTCGCCTGGACCAACATGGACACCTCAGGCGAGGAGGCGATGACCCTCGCCTACCTGCAGGAGACCGCCGACCAGGCCGGCCTCAAGACCGTCGCGCTGGCCATGGAGGACATCGGCTGGGACGACCTCAACCTGCGCTTCGTCGACATGGAGCGCCGGGTGATCCGCTCGCTCTGCAAGCTGTACCCGTGGGAGTGGGCGGTCGCCGATCCGTTCGGAACACGGGCGGTGCGCCAGCAGGTCTCGATGACCTGGATCGAGCCGCTGTGGAAGATGCTGCTGTCCAACAAGGCGCTGCTCGCGGTGCTCTGGGAGCTGTATCCGGGCCACCCGAACCTGCTGCCCGCCTATCTCGACGGCCCCCGCGACATGTCCTCGTACATCGCCAAGCCGTTGCTCGGCCGCGAGGGCGCGAACATGCGGATCGTCGCCCCCGGCGAGCGCGTCGAGACCTCGGGCGGCTACGGCGCCGAGGGGCACGTCTACCAGGAGTTCCAGGCACTGCCTGTCTTCGACGGCTGGCGTCCCGTGCTCGGCGCCTGGGTGGTCCACGACGAGGCGGCGGGTGTCGGCATCCGCGAGACCTCAGGGTTCATCACCGACGACACGTCGTCATTCGTTCCGCACCGCATCGAGCTCTGAGTCCTGGAAAGAGAATGAAGCCATGAGTCCCACCCCCATCCCGGCCGTGACGCTCCTGCCCTCCGCGCCCGGCGGCGAGACGCTGTCGATCGCCGAAATCCTCGGACGCGGCGCGCTCGCGATCGCCTCCTACGCCGCCCTCGGCGTGATCCTGCTGATCATCGGCTTCTATGTGATCGACATGGCCATCCCCGGCAAGCTCAGCCGGCTGATCAAGGAGGACCGCAACCCCAACGCCACACTGCTCGCCTGTTCGGGGCTGGCCGCCCTCGGATTGATCGTCGCGGCCTCCATCTGGTCCTCCGGCGGTGCCCTGCACGAGGGCCTGCTCGCGACACTGGTCTTCGGCCTGGTCGGCATCGCCGTACAGACCGTGGCGATGATCGCCTTCGACAAGGTGGCGGGGGTCTCGGTGCGCGAACTGGTCAAGGAGCCCGACCTCCAGCCGGGTGCCCGGCTGCTGGCGGTCACCCACCTGGCCATCGGACTGATCACCGCCGTCGCTGTCGTCTGAGCGCGGTCGCGTCCGCCGCGGGGGACCCGATCGTGCCGGATGTACAAGATCGAGGGTCTTGCGCTGTCGGGAACCATGGCTGGTGCATCTCCGACGACCTGGCACTCTTAGTGGCGTGAGGGAACGGAGCGAGCGAGCGGTCAGGCACAGCGACGTCGTGACCGGGTCGGATGAGAGGGATCTCGACTCCGACCGGGTCAGGGAGGACACCACGCGCCGGCTGGAACGGGCCATGGGCACGCTGAGCACGGCCGCCATGTCCCGGATGGACGACCGGCTGATGTGGTTTCGCGCGCTCTCCGCGGAGGACAGATCCTGGGTCGGGCTGGTCGCGCAGGCCGGGATCGCCGCCTTCGTGGAGTGGTTCCAGCACGCCGGCGAGGGCCGCCCGACGCCCAGCATCGAGTTCTTCGGCACCGCGCCCAGGGAGCTGAAGCGGTCCATCTCGCTGCAGCAGACGGTCGACATCGTGCGGGTCGTGGTCGAGGTGGTCGAGGCACAGACCGAGGAGCTGGCGGCGCCCGGCGGCGATGACCAGCTCCAGCAGGCGATGCTCCGCTACACCCGCGACGTCGCGTTCGCCGCCGCGCAGGTGTACGCGCGGGAGGCCGAGGCGCGCGGCGCCTGGGACGCGCGGCTGGAGGCGCTGATCGTGGACGCCCTGGTCAGGGGGGAGGTCGACGACGGCCTGCACTCCTGGGCCGCCGCGCTCGGCTGGACCTCCACGCCCGTCGTGGTGCTGGCGGGACAGACGCCCGACGACGACCCGCAGGCGGTGATAGACGCGCTGCGCGACCGGGGCCGCAGGTCCGGTCTGGACATGCTGGCCGGTGTGCAGGGCGACCGGCTGATCGTGATCGTGGGCGGTGCAGACAGCGTCGCCGCCGCGGCCAGGCACGTGGTGCCGCGTTTCGGAAACGGGCCGATCGTGATCGGGCCCGAGGTGGCGGACCTGCACTCGGCCGCCAGATCGGCGCGGGCGGCGATGGCCGGGCTGCGGGCGGCCGCGGGGTGGCCGGACGCGCCCAGGCCGGTCCACGCCGAGGACCTGCTGGCCGAACGGGCCCTGGACGGTGACGCCGACGCCAGGGCACAGCTGATCGAGAACGTCTACCAGCCGCTGATCGGCACGCCGCTGCTCGACACCCTGGCGACCTACCTGGAACAGGGCACCTCCCTGGAGGCGACGGCACGGCTGCTGTTCGTCCATCCGAACACGGTGCGCTACCGTCTGCGTAAGATCACCGAGTTGACCGGTTACCAGCCGACCGAGGGGCGATCCGCCTTCACTCTGCAGGTGGGACTGATCCTCGGACGCCTATCGGAAACGCCGGTGACGTAGCAGGCTTTACTTAACTTCCACGAAACCCCCACTGTAGGTTCCCTACAAAAAACTGGGGACAAACTTCGTCTGGATCTCTATCCGAGTATTGAACCTCTACAGGGCAGGCTGGATTTCGTGCTCGTCATCGTCGCTCCGGGCCAGGGTGCCCAGACTCCAGGCTTCCTCAGTCCATGGCTCGAACTACCGGGCCTGGCCGACCGGCTGACCGCTTGGTCGGAGCTGGCCGGACTCGATCTGATCGCCTACGGGACCACCGCCGACGCGGACGAGATCCGTGACACCGCCGTCGCGCAGCCCCTGCTCGTGGCCGCCGGACTGGCCGTCGCCGAGGTCCTGGGAGCCTCTCCCGACATCGTCGCCGGACACAGCGTGGGTGAGTTCACCGCCGCGGCCCTGGCCGGGGTGCTCACGCCCGAACAGGCCCTCGGCCTCGTCCGCGAGCGCGGCCAGGCCATGGCCAAGGCCGCGGCCATCGCCGAGACCGGCATGTCCGCCGTCCTCGGCGGGGTCGAGGAGGAGGTCCTCGCGGCCATCGCCGCCAACGGGCTCACTCCCGCCAACGTCAACGGCGCCGGGCAGATCGTCGTTGGCGGCACGCTGGAGCAACTGGCGGCCTTCAAGGCGGAGCCGCCCGCCCGCGCCCGGGTGATCCCGCTGTCGGTCGCCGGCGCGTTCCACACCGTGCACATGGCCTCCGCCGTCGACAGCCTGCGCGAGGCCACCTCGGACCTCACCCCGGCCGACCCCGCCGTCACCCTGCTGTCCAACAGCGACGGCGCGGCGGTCACGAGCGGTGCCGACTTCCTGGAGCGCCTGGTCACCCAGGTCGCCAACCCGGTGCGCTGGGACGCCTGCATGGCCACGATGGCCGAGCGCGGCGTCACCACCATGATCGAACTTGTCCCCGGCGGCACGCTCACCGGCCTGGCCAAGCGTGCTCTGCGCGGGGTGACGACCGTCGCCCTGAAGACCCCCGACGATCTGGGAGCCGCACGAGCCGCTCTCCAGTCGAATGAGGAGCGGTGACAGACGAATGAAGATCCCTCAGGGTTCTCCGGGCGCGAAGATCCTGGCCTTCGGCCACTACCAGCCTTCCCAGGTGGTCACCAACGACGACCTGTCCGCGACCATGGAGACCGACGACGCCTGGATCCAGAGCCGGGTCGGCATCAAGGAGCGCCGGATCGCCCCGGACAGCGAGTCGGAGATCGACCTGGCCGTGCAGGCGGGTGGCAAGGCGCTCGCCGCGAGCGGCCTGTCGGTCTCCGACATCGACCTGGTGATCGTCGCCACCTGCACGCTGGAGACCCAGATCCCCAACGCCGCGGGCCGGGTGGCCACCCGGCTGGGCATCGACGCTCCCGGCGCGTTCGACGTCAACACCGCCTGCTCCGGTTTCTGCTACGCGCTCGCGGTCGCCAACGACGCGATCCGCGCGGGCTCGGCCACCAACGTGCTCGTCGTCGGCACCGAGAAGCTCTCCCAGTGGATCGACTGGACCGACCGCGCCACCGCGGTGATCTTCGCCGACGGCGCGGGCGCGGCGGTCGTCGGCCCCTCCGACACCCCGGGGATCGGTCCCGTGGTCTGGGGCAGCGCCGGTGACAAGTTCGACGCGATCATCATCAAGGACCGCGACTCCTTCCTGCACCAGGAGGGCCAGACCGTGTTCCGCTGGGCGACCACCGCGCTGCATCCCGTCGCCAAGGAGATCTGCGAGCGCGCCGGGGTGGATCCCGCCGACCTCGCGGCCTTCGTGCCCCACCAGGCCAATCTCCGCATCATCGAGACGATCGCCCGCAAGCTCGGCGCCGAGAACGCCGTCATCGCCAAGGACATCGTCCTGGCGGGCAACACCTCGGCCGCCTCGATCCCCCTCGCCCTGTCCCGGATGATCGAACGCGGCGAGGTCCAGTCCGGCGGGCTCGCCCTGCTGCTGGGCTTCGGCGCGGGCCTGACCTACGCCGGTCAGGTCATCGAGATCCCCTAGAACTTCCGCGCGGCCCCGCCGCACGGAAAGCCAGAAGAAAACCCATTTCAAGGAGAACACGCGACATGGCTCTGACCGAGCAGGAGATCCTCGCCGGCATTGGCAAGATCGTCAACGAGATCACCGGAATCCCGGCCTCCGAGGTCACCCCGGAGAAGAGCTTCGTCGACGACCTCGACATCGACTCGCTGTCCATGGTCGAGATCGCCGTCGCCGCCCAGGACGAGTTCGGCGTGGAGATTCCGGACGACCAGCTCAAGCACCTCAAGAACGTCAAGGACGTCATCAACTTCATCCAGAACTGAGACGTCTCGATCCTTACCCCTAAGACCAGCGATTCATAAGGAGCGCAGAACGTGAGTACAGGCCAGGTACGTGTCGTCGTCACCGGGCTCGGCGCGACAACGCCTCTCGGTGGAGACGTCGCCTCGACCTGGTCGGCGCTCCTCGCCGGTCAGTCCGGGGTCCGCGACATCACCGAGGACTGGGTCGACTCCGTCCCGGTGAAGTTCGCCGCCTTCGCCGCGGTGGACCCGACCGAGGTCCTGCCCCGGCCGGAGGCCCGGCGGCTGGACCGGGCCGAGCAGTTCGCACTGGTCGCGGCCCGCGAGGCGTGGGCGCACGCCGCGATCGACAAGGTCGACCCCGAGCGGCTCGGTGTCGTCGTGGGCAGCGGTATCGGAGGCATCACCACGATCCTCGCCGCCTACGACACCTTCAAGGAGAAGGGCTGGCAACGGCTCTCACCGTTCACCGTGCCCATGCTGATGCCGAACGGCGCGGCGGGCTGGATCGGCATCGAGGTCGGCGCCCGCGCCGGCGTCCATGCCACCGTGAGCGCCTGCGCCACCGGCGCCGAGTCGATCGGGTACGCCATCGAGATGATCCGCTCCGGCCGGGCCGACGTGGTCGTGGCGGGCGGCACCGAGGCCGCCATCCACCCGCTGAACATCGGCTCCTTCGCCGCCATGCGCGCCATGTCGACCCGTAACGACGAACCCCAGCGCGCCTCCAGGCCCTGGGACAAGGGCCGGGACGGGTTCGTCCTCGGCGAGGGGGCCGGCATCCTGGTGCTGGAGTCGGAGGAGCACGCCCGTACCCGTGGCGCCACGATCTACGCGGTGGCCGCCGGAGTCGGGTACTCGGCCGACGCCCACCACATCGCCCAGCCCGAGCCGACCGGTGCCGGGGTCATGCTCGCCATGCGCCGCGCCCTGGAGAACTCCGGCCTCACCGGCGGCGACATCAAGCACGTGAACGCGCACTCCACCTCCACCCCCGCCGGCGACGTGGTGGAGACGGTCGCGATCAAGGAGGTCATCGGTGACCACCCGCTGGTCAGCGGCACCAAGTCGATGACCGGTCACCTGCTCGGCGGCGCCGGCGGCATCGAGTCCGTCTTCACGGTTCTCGCCCTTCACGAGCGCCGCGCACCTGGAACGATCAACCTGGACGACCTCGACGACGGCGTCGAGGTGGACATCGTGCGCGATGGGCCACGTGCTCTGCCCGGTGGCCAGATCGCCGCGATCAACAACTCCTTCGGGTTCGGCGGACACGACGTCGCCGTGGCCTTCACCAGCGTCTGACAGGAGCTCGCGATGACCGTGCTCGACAACGGGGTGGTGAGCGAGGCCTCCGAACAGGAGCCCCTTGATCCCCGTGACCCCCAGGTGCGCCTCTCCGCTCTGCTCGACGAGGGCTCGCTCCGGCTGATCTCACCGGTCGACCGCAGCGGCATGCTCGCCGCGACGGGCCGGGTGGAGGGTGTGCCGGTCGTCGCGTTCGTCAGCGACGCCCGCGTGCAGGGCGGTGCGATGGGCAGCGAGGGGTGCGAGCACATCGTGCACGCCTACGACGTCGCGGTCCGCGAGCGGGTCCCGGTCATCGGCGTCTGGCACTCCGGCGGCGCCCGCCTCGCCGAGGGGGTCGAGTCACTGCACGCGGTCGGCCGCGTCTTCGCCGCGATGACCCGCGCCTCAGGGGTGATCCCGCAGTTGTCCGTCGTCGTGGGTCCCGCCGCCGGCGGCGCCGCGTACGGCCCGGCGCTGACCGACATCGTGATCCTGGCCGACGAGGGCCGTATCTTCGTCACCGGTCCCGACGTGGTCCGCAGCGTCACCGGCGAGCAGATCGACATGGCAGGCCTGGGGGGTCCCGAGCCGCACAGCAAGCGCAGCGGCGTCGTCCACGTGGTCACCAGGACCGAGACGGAGGCCTACCTGCAGGCCCGCCGCCTCGCGGTGCTCCTCGGCCACCAGGGCCGGGTGCGCACCGAGGTCGAGGAGGTCGACTTCTCCGGCCTGCTGCCCGAGAACGTGCGCCGCGCCTACGACGTGAAGCCGCTCGTCAAGGGCCTGCTCGACGAGCCGGGCGTGGAGCTGCACGCCAAGTGGGCGCCCAACATCGTCACCACCCTGGGCCGTCTCGGGGGCCGGACCGTGGGCGTGGTGGCCAACAACCCGATGCGCCTGGGCGGCTGCCTCGACTCCGCCTCCGCGGAGAAGGCCGCACGGTTCGTCCGGATGTGCGATGCCTTCGGGGTGCCGCTGGTCGTCCTGGTCGACGTCCCCGGCTACCTGCCGGGCGTCGGGCAGGAGCACGACGGTGTGGTCCGCCGCGGCGCCAAGCTCCTGCACGCCTTCGCCGAGGCCTCCGTGCCGCGGATCACCCTGGTCACCAGGAAGGCGTACGGCGGCGCCTACATCGCCATGAACTCCCGCTCGCTGGGCGCGACCAAGGTGTTCGGCTGGCCGACGACCCAGATCGCGGTCATGGGCGCGGTCGCCGCGGTCCGCATCCTCAAGCGCCGCGAGCTCGCCGCCGCCCCCGAGGAGGAGCGCGCCGCTCTGGAGACCAGGCTCGCCGAGGAGCACGAGATCCTCGCCGGCGGCCTCGACCGGGCCATCGAGCTCGGCGTGATCGACGAGGTCATCAAGCCCGGGGAGACCCGGGGCGCCATCGCCAGGGTCCTGGCCAAGGCGACCCCCGCACGGGGCGCGCACGGCAACATCCCACTCTGAACATCACTCGCCGAGCCCCCGTCCCGATCCCCGGGGCGGGGGCTCACCCGTTGTGGCGGGGTTCGAAGCGCCGACGGCGCCACCGGTACCGCTGAGCGGCGGATGAGCGTGGGAGCCCGGTCTCCGAGCGGGTTCTCAGGGCCGAAGGGGGACCTCACACCCCCCGTGCGAGGACTCCACAACCCGGTCGCCGGGGCCCGCGGGGCCGACGCCACCTGGCGGGACACCCGGTACGGGGACCGGGGTCAGACGGCGGCGTGCAGCCAGCGGACCGGTGCGCCCTCCCCCGCGTAACGGAACGACTCAAGCTCGGCATCCCACTGCTTGCCCAGCAGGCGATCGATCTCCTCCTCCAGCACCACGCGGCCCTGGCGTGCCATCAGCATGGCGGAACGCAGCCGGTCTTCCGGGATCAGGATGTCGCCCGTGGCCCCGACGACGGCCGTGAAGGCGCCGAGAGACGGGGTGTAGGCGTGCCGGGACCCGTCGACACCCGGTGAGGCGTCCTCGGTGATCTCGAAGCGGATCCGCTGCCAGCCCATCAGGGATGAGGTGATGGCCGCCGCGGTACCCACACGGGCCTCCCACTCGGCCTGTGCGCGCACGTGACCGGGCGCGGCGGGCTGTGGAGTCCAGGTCAGGTCTACGGGGACGCCAAGAACACCTGCGACCGCCCATTCAATATGAGGGCACAGCGCAGGCTGCGCTGAGTGGACGTAAAGCACGCCACGAGCAGACACCGGACCTCCCGTTTCGGTACGAGGTGCGCCTTCCCCAACGGCCTCGTCCCAGGATGATCACAAGTGACTGAAGGAGAGACTACCGTCGGTTGTGACATCGCACCAGAGGGGGGTCATACCAAGATGTTGCGACGCGGACGCTTGGCCAGGGCATCCTCGGAGCGACGAGAACCCCCACAAGCCGGTGAGCACCCCCGGAGGACCAGATGGACACCGATATGGAACGGGTCGAACCCATCCCTGGATCGCCCGCCCTGATCAGAAAAGGTCAGCTGCTGACCGACGCCTCGGGCATGGCCGCCACCGCCCGCTGGGCCGACGCCGTCACCGAGGCTCAAGGGATCTACCGGGTGCGGCTCTCATCGGGCGTGGACGTCTGCGACCTGGTGGCGTCGTTGCGGGAACGGGGGTTTCCCGCCTCTCCCAACCATGTGCTGACAGGCCAGCCGCTCTATTTCGGAGGTCCGGCCTCCCGCCCCTTTCCCAGCCGCGCCCTCCCGATGCCCGAGCCCGCCGCGGACAGGGCCGCCGCGGCCGCCGTGACGGTGGCACTGGCCGACACGGGCCTGGTGTCGCACCCGTGGTGGCGGACGAGCCCGTGGTTCCTGGAACGGGGACAGGAGGCCGCGGAGGTGCCCGACTCGGACGGTGACGGCGAACTGGACCCCCAGGCGGGGCACGGCACGTTCATCACCGGGTTGGTCCTACGGTCGGCCCCGGCGGCGAGGCCGCGGCCGATCCGGATGCTGAACAGCCACGGCATCGGGGACGAGGCCGGGCTGCTGCGCGTCCTGGGCCGGCTCAGGGCCGAACCGCCCCGGGTGCTCAACCTGTCCTTCGGCGGGCACACCTTCGACGACGGCCCCTCCCCGCTGGTCGAGGCCGCCCTGGCGGAACTGGCCGGCACGGTCACGGTGGCCTGCGCGGGCAACACCGCCTCGGACCGCCCCTTCTGGCCCGCCGCCTCGCCCGGGGTGATCGCCGTCGGAGCACTGGACGCGGCGGAGCGGGCCAGGGCCCCGTTCTCGGCGTACGGCCCGTGGGTCGACGCGTGCGCCCGCGGCGAGTGGCTGTCCAGCACCTTCCTCGAACGCGGCGCGTTCCGCGGCTACGCCTGCTGGAGCGGGACCTCCTTCGCCGCCGCCCTGGTGAGCGGGGCGATCGCCGCGGCGTCGGCGGACCGGCCCTCGCGGGAGGCCGCGGAACACGTCCTCGATCCGGCGAGGGCCGGGCGGATCCCCGATTTGGGAGTCGTCGTGCCCACGCCCGGCTAAAGTCTCACCCAGAGTATTTCCTCGAATACCCACAGTGCTCCATGTGGTCCGGAGGTGCCGGTGAGCGATCAGCCCACGATCGAGGCCGTCCTGGCCGGCGACCAAGCGGCCTGGGACGCGCTGGTCACCCGCTTCACCGGCGCGCTGTGGTCGGCGGTGCGCGCCTACGACCTGAACCCGGCGGACGCCGCCGACGCGGTGCAGGGCACGTGGCTACGGCTGCTCGAAAGCCTGCACACCATCCGTGACCCGGACCGGATCGGCCCCTGGCTGTTCACCACGGCCAAGCGCGAGGCGTCCCTGCTCCGCCGGCGGCACCGGGGCGAGCGGCTGGTCGCCGACCCGGTGGACGCGGAACGCGCGTGCGTGGACACCGAGCCGGCCGACGCCGGGCACGTCCACGCCGATCCGGCGCTGGCCGTGCTGACCGCCGACGAGAGCCGTCGCCTGTGGCAGGCCGTCGACCGGATGCCCGAGCCGTGCCGCTCGCTGTTCCGGCTGATGGCCACGGCCCCCGACGCGGGCGTCCGCCAGCTGGCCGGGCGTCTGGGCATGCCCAGCGGCAGTTACGGCCCCACCCGGGGGCGCTGCCTGAACCGACTACGCACCATGCTCACCACTCGGGAGGCGACATTGTGACGCGGCATCCGACGACGATCGACGACGAGTCCCTGATAGCCGCGCTGCGCCTGGCCTCCGGGAACGACCCGGTACCGGCCCAGGTGACGGCCGCCGCCCGCGCGGTCTTCGGACTGCGGCTGCCCGGCGCCGACACGGCCCGCCCCGTGGTCACCTCCGCGCCACAGGGCGTCCGGTCCACCGAGGAGCCCCGGCTGCTGAGGTTCGTCGCGGCCGGGCTCACGGTGGAGTTGGAGGTCACCTCCCTGGACGGTCTGGTCGATCTGGCGGGCCAGATCTCCCCCTGTCCCGGGGCGGGCACGCTGGTCGAGATCCGCACGCCACACCTCACCGAGTCGCGCCCCCTGTCCCCGACGGGCCAGTTCGCCGTCACCGGCCTGCCGCCGGGCTGGTTCAGCGTGGTGTGTCACCGGTCGGAGAGCCTCCCGGTGGTCACCAGCTGGACCCGGATCCGCCCGTAGTTGGCCTTCGACGAGGCGCTCGCCGCCGCCGAGCGCGCGGTCGACCTCTCGGGCGGCGACCCGGCCCGAGCCCTCGCTCTCGCCCGTACCGTGCTCGCCTCGCTCCCCGCGTCCTGCCGGGGAACGACCGGTCAGACGGGTGATCCGGACGGCGGCGCGGTGCCGGAGCGGGCCTCGGGCTGCCGGCACTGCGAGGCGGAGGCGGTGGCGCACCGGGCGCTGGCGGTGGCGGCGCGTGAGCTCGGTGACCTGCCGTTCGCCGAGGAGCGGCTGCACCGGGCGGTGGAGATCTCGCTGCGGGCCGGGCTGCCGCACCGGGCGGCCCAGGCGCGCCTGTCGCTGGTCCACATCCGCACCGAGCTGGGGCACCCGGAGCAGGCGCTGGCCATCGCCGCGGACGCCGAACCCGGTCTGACCCCGGCCGAACTGGGCAAGCTCGGCGTGCATCGCGCGATGGCGCTGGCGAGGCTCGGCCGCTACCGCGAGGCCGTCGAGCACTGCGACCGGGCCATGACCGTCCTCGGCGACGACGTCAGGTTCGTGGCCGGGGCGATGCTGAACCGCGGGCTCGCCCGGGTGTTCCTCGGGGAGTTCGAGGCGGCGGAGGCCGATCTGGGCCGGTGCGCGGAGCTGGCGAGGGACGCGGGCCTCGCGCACGTGCTCGCGCTCGCCGAGGGCAACCTGCCGTTCCTGGCCGCGCGGCGCGGCGACCTGCCCGCCGCCTTCACCGCCTACCGGCGTGTCCAGGACATCCTGCTCGACTACCCGGAGCGGCTGGCGACGGTCCGTTGCGACCTGGCCGAGGCACTGGTCGCCGCCCATCTGCCCGGCGAGGCCCGGGTGCTGCTGGACATGGCGGTTCCCGAGCTGGCGGCGGCGGGCGCCGGAGTGGCCCTGGCCGAGGCCCGCCTGCTGCTCGCCAGGGTCGAGCTGCGCACCGGAGATCCGCGCCGTGCCCGGGAGAGCGCGGAGCTGGCCGCTCGTGAGCTGGCCGCGCAGGGGCGGACGGTCCTGACGCCGCTCGCCGAGGAGATCCTGCTGCGGGCCAGACTCGCGCTGGACCCGTCCTCCGCCGGGCTACCGGCGATGGTGCCGGAGATGCTCTCGTGCGCCGAGGCCCTCGACTCCGCCGGACACCGGGATGCCTCCGCGGCGCTCAGGCTCAGCGCCGCCGAGCTCGCGCTCCGGTTGGGTGACCGGCCGTCCGCCGAGGGGCAGCTGGCCTTTCTCGCCCGCTCGGGTCGCGGAGTGGTCGCCCGCCAGGCGGCGGCGCTGCGGCGGTCCCTGGCCGGCGACCGGCGGGGGGCGTTCGCGGCGGTGCTGGCGGGCCTCGCGGAGGTGGGGTCCGGAACGAAGGCGTTAGCGGACCCGGTGGTGCGCGCGCACGCCGCCAGGGAGGGTGAGCCGCTGGCCGAGTTCGGGCTGGCCCTCGCCATGCGGACCGGGCGAGGCCGCACGGTCCTGGCGTGGGCCGAGCGGTGGCGGGCGGTCACCGGGGGTGCGGGCCGGCCGCTCGCGCCCGGCCTGGCCGCGCTGCGGGCGGCGCTCGGCGAGTCGGTCCTGGTGGAGTTCGTCCGCCACGAGGCGGAACTGGCCGCCGTCGTGGTCACCGGGGAGCGCGTGACGCTGCGCCGCCTCGGCCCGTTCGCGACCGTCGCCGAGGCCGCCGTCCGCCTCCGGTACGGGCTGCGCAGGACACATCTGCTCGATGGCCGGGCTCCGGAATCCGGCGCGGAGGCCGCGGAGCTGGAACGGCTGCTCTTCCGCCCGCTGCGTGACCGGCTGGGCGACCGGCCGCTGGTGATCGTACCGACGGGGACGCTGCACATCCTGCCCTGGCCACTGCTGCCGATGAACGCCGACCGGCCGGTGAGCGTGGTGGCCAGCGCCGCCGCCTGGCTGGCCGGCGGGCAGGTGCCGGCCGTGCGGGACGGGCGTGTCGTCGCGGTGGCGGGGCCGGGGCTGCGGTACTCGGAGGCCGAGGCCCGCATGGTCGGCGAGTGCCACCCGGGGACCGAGCGGGTGGCGGCTCGGCGGGCGGAGGTGATGACGGCGCTGGAGCGGGCGGACGTGGCGCACCTGGCCGCGCACGGAATGTTCTCCCCGCGCAGCCCGCTGCTGTCGAGCATCGATCTCGACGACGGCCCGCTGATGGCGTACGACCTGCTCCGGCTGCGCACCCCGCCGGGCCTGGTGGTGCTGTCGGCGTGCGACGCGGGGATGGCGCACGCCCCGGCCGACGGGGCGCCGCTGGGGCTGGCGGGCACGTTCCTGTCGCTGGGGACGCGCTGCGTGGTGGCCAGCCTGGTGCCGGTGCGCGACGAGGAGACGCTGGCTCTGATGACCGCCTTCCACGGGGCGCTGGCCGCCGGTGCCCCGCCCGCACGGGCACTGGCCACCGCGAGCGGGAAGACCGGGGTGGCGGGCTTCGTCTGCTTCGGGTGCGGGGATCAGCCGGTGGCGACCGGCCCCGGGTGATCGGCCGTTCGGCCGGCGGGCCTACCTGCTGCTCACCTCCAGGAGGGGGACGTGCTGCTCGGCGGGTGTCAGCGAGCCGTGGAAGCCGACGAGTCCCGCCTCGTGCGGCTGGGCGGCCGAGGCGATGATGACGCAGTCGGTGTACGGGACGGCGAGGACATCCCCGATTCTGGGCAGCCACTCGGAGCGGATCCGCGGCCCGAACCAGCCGGATTCCACCGCCTCCTCCCGGGACGTCACCCATGCCTTTCCGGCGAGAACCTCACGCCAGGTGTCGAGAACCGCCTCTGCGGCGCCGGGGTCGGTGTAGATGTGGCGGGCCCTGGCCTCCCCACCGAGCAGGGCGACGCCCTGGCGAAGCTCGGGAACGGCGTCGACGTCGACGTACTCGGCGGCGTTGACCATGCCGTGGTCGGCGGTGACGTACATCGCGGAACCGGGTGGGAGCGTGTCGGCCAGTCGCTCGGCCATCCGGTCGACCAGGGCGAGCTGGTGGAGCCAGGCCGGGGTGCCCCAGCCGCTCACGTGGCCGGTGAGGTCGAGGTCGCCGTAGTAGACCGTGACGTGGGCCCGGGGCTCGGCCAGCGCGTGACGAACCCCGGCGATCCGGTCGTCGACCTCGTCGGCTCCGATGAAGCGCACACCACGCTGGACCGCCATGTTGAAACCGGTGGCCTCGAATTTGGAGGGGCCGACGTAGCTGACGGGGATTCCGGCCGCCGCCACGCGCTCGTAGACGGTCGGGTTCGGCTGCCACTCGTTGGGCGGGACCACGGGGCCGGAGGCGGTCCAGCGCAGGCAGTTGAGCAGGTAGCCTGCGCCGGGCACGGCGAGCTGGCAGCTGAGCATGCCGTGCTCGCCCGGCGGCAGGCCGGTGCCGAGCGTGGCCAGGCTGGTCGCGGTCGTGGCGGGGAAGCCCGCGGCGAGCACCCTGTCGAGCATGGCGGACATGAACGGCGCGGTCTCCGGGTGGGCGCGGAGCAGTTCGGCGCCCATGCCGTCGACGAGGAACAGCAGAACCCGCTCGGCCGGGGCGAGGCCCAGGGGGTTGTCGCCGTCCATCCCGACCGCGGCCAGCAGTGAGGAGGAGAGGTCCGCGAGAGTGGCCGTGCCGTACGCGGGGACCTTTGCCCTCACGAGGCGGCCGTGCGGGCCGTCGCCTCTGACAGCGCCTTGGCGAAGGCCAGTACGTGGGAGACGGCCTCCGGTCCGTCGGCCGCCTCGCTCACCCGCAGGGAGAGGTCGTCGGCCGTGATGGCGCCGGTGTATCCGTGGTCGGCCTCGCAGTTCTCGTCGCCGCAGGTGGCCGGCTCCAGGTCGACGTGGGAGATGGCGCCCCAGCCGATGGTGAGCGTGACCTCCGTGGGCGGCACGCCCGGCACGTAGGAGGCGGGGTCGGGGACGACCCTGGTGACCGCGACCGACTGGATCCGGCTGAGCCGCACGGCCTCGGTGGTCGTGGAGGCGTGTGACGCCGACACCCCCTCCACGGGCGGGTGCTCGTCGGTGTGGCAGACGAGTAGCCGGGTGGGTGAGAGCACCAGCACCGTGACGTGCCTGCGCACCTCCATGGCCGGGTCGAAGGTGGCCTCGTGATGCACGACGTAGGCGCCCACCTGCTCCTTGCCGAGCGCGGACTCGACCGCGTCGGCGACCAGATCGGGATAGTAGCCACTGCGGTCGATGGCGTCGCGCAGGCCGGCGGACGAGAGTCGGGTTTCCCTCATGGGTCCATCCTGCCCTGTCCGGGGCAGCGCTTTCACCGGGAGCGCGCGACCTTTGGCAGGCGATGCAAATCGTGATCCGGCCCACCGGGGCCCCTTCCCGGCCGCGAGGACGTCCGCACCGGCCCTCGTCTTTCCCCTTCGATCGGTTTGGCGTGATCCTTTCGGGGCTACCGGGAGCAGTGGCGGTGGCGCGTCTGCCGTCCCAAGCCGCGACGGCGGGCGGTTCACCGCGTTCGGCGCCTGTTTCGCATATCCAAGAATGTTTTTCACCGCATCGAAATTGGAAGCGGTGGATTTCCGGTGGAATCGGGGGATGAGGAAATATGACCGACGAACGTCAAGATCCGACGCGACGAACCGGTCTCGTGCTGACCGTCACGGCGGCCGTCGTGGCGGCCGTCATGGGCGCGTCGCCCGCCCCGGGAGCGAGGTTCCCCGGCGACCTGATCCTCACCACGGTCCATGACGGCCCGTTCGAGGCGGGGGGCACCGGCACGTTCTCCATGGACGTCACCGCCGACCCCGCCTCCGCCGGGATCGGGTATCCGACCGAGGTCACCTACCGCTTCCCCGCGGGCCTGACCCCGGTGCGGGCCTCCGGCGCGGGCTGGAGATGCCGGATCACGGCCGGCGACATCGGCTGCGAAACGCGTGAGCTGGCCTCCCCCGGCTTCCAGCTTCCCCGGATCACGGTCGGCGTGGCCGTGGCGGGGGACGCCACCGGCACGCTGACCGCCTCCGGCAGGGCGGTCCAGGCCGTGGCCGTCCCCACCGGGACCCGCCCTGCGGCCGCCACCGTCGCCAGCACGGTCCAGATCGTCCCCGCGACGCCCGCGACCTGACCGAGGCCGGGGTACGCTGTGCTCTCCTGTCGTGGACCGCGGGAGAGCACGCTAGCCGAGGCGCCGGGGGCCGCCGTCGGGACGCGGTCCCTCGTGGCTGCGGAGCACGACCCGGGCGCCCAGCACGGTCACCCCCGACTCCCCCACCAGCACCGGGTCGAGGGTGAGCCGCGCCACCTCGGGGAGATCGTCCGCCAGCCGCCCGAGCCGGATCAACAGGTCCTCCAGCGCCTCGACCGCGACCGGCGGGTAGCCGTACTCGCCGAGGAGCAGGGGGGCGGCGCGCGGCGACCTGACCAGTGCCGCCGCGTCCTCGCGGGTCAGCGGGGCCAGCCGGTACGCCTCGTCGCGCAGCAGCCGCGCGGTGATCTCGCCGAGCCCGAAGGAGACGACCGCGCCGAAGGCGAGGTCCTCCATCACACCGGCCACGGTCGGCACCGCGGGCTGCGGAGCCATCCGCTGCACCGTGAGCACGGCCTCGGGTTCGAGTTGGCGCGTCAGGTCGGCGTAGGCGTCACGTACCCCGTCGGGTCCCGACAGTCCCAGGCGCACGGTCCCGGCGCGCTTGGCCGCCTCGGACCCCGCCGCCTTCAGCACCACCGGCCAGCCGAGCCCGGTCGCGGCGTCGACCGCCTCCTGGGGCGAGGTCACCGTCTCCGACGGCCAGACCTCCACCCCGTAGCAGGCGAGCAGCCGCGAGGCGTCCATCTCGGCCGGGGCGTCGCCGAGAGCGGCGAGCACGAGGCTCCGCGCCGCGCCGGTGTCCACTCCCTCGATCTCCTCGGGCACCCCCGCGGGCTGCTCCAGCCAGCGCGCGTGCCGCACGACGTGGGCGAGCGCGCGGACCGCCTCCTCCGGCGCCGTGTACGAGGGGATGGAGCCCCGCTCGGGGGTGGCGCCGACCCGGAGTTCCCCGAGCATGCCGATCTTGCCCTCGAAGATGGCCAGCACCGGTTTGCCGCAGCCGCGAGAGACGCGCAGCAGTTCGGCGCCGACCTCTTCGGCGTTGCCCGGGATGGGCGGCATGTAGATCGCGACCACCGCGTCCACGTCCGGGAGCACCGAGGCCAGGGCCGCGCCGAACTCGGCGGCGCCCGCCCGGGCGCCCAGGTTGACCGGCGGGCGGGGCTCCAGGCCGACCCGCACGCAGGCGTCGGCCGCCAGCAGCGCCATCGCGTCGGAGTTGCCGACCAGGCCGACCCTGGGCCCGGCGGGCAGCGGCTGGTAGGCCAGCAGCTGCGCCACGTCGAACTGCTGGATCAGGTCGTCCACCCTGATCACCCCCGCCTGCTCGAACAGCGCGCTGAGCGCGGTGTCCGGCAGGCCGAGCACGGGCGCGGCGTGACCGGTGGGCACACCCTGGGTGGTGCCGCCGCTCTTGACGACCACGATCGGCTTGCGGCGCGAGATGCGCCGCGCGAGGCGGGCGAACTTGCGGGGGTTTCCCAGCGACTCCAGGTAGAGCAGGATCACGTCGGTCCGCGGATCCTCCTCCCAGTACTGGAGCAGGTCGTTGCCCGACACGTCGGCACGGTTACCCGCGGAGACGAACGAGGAGATGCCCATGCCCCGCTGGGCCACCCGCTGCAGCAGTGCGGTGCCCAGGGCTCCGGACTGGCTGAAGAAGCCGACCCTGCCGCGCTCGGGGAGGGTGGCGGCGAGCGTGGCGTTCAGCCGTACCGATGGGTCGGTATTGGCGACGCCGAGGCAGTTGGGGCCGACGACCCGCAGGCCGTACGCGCGGGCGATGCGCACCATCTCGTCCTGCCTGGCCCGCCCCTCGGGGCCGGTCTCACCGAACCCGGAGGAGACCACGATCAGCCCGCGCACCCCCTTCTCCGCGCACTCCTTGACCACGTCGATCACCCCGTCGGCGGGTACGGCGAGAACGGCGAGGTCCACCTCCCCGTCGATGTCCGTCACACTCGGGTAGGCCCGCACCCCCGCCACGGCCCGCACCTCGCGGTGCACGGGGTAGACCGGACCGGTGAAATCGGCGCCGAGCAGGTTGCGCAGCACGGTCTGGCCGACGCCGCCCGGCTCGCGGCCCGCTCCGACGACCGCCACCGAGCCCGGCGAGAGCAGGCGCTCGATCGAACGGGACTCGGCGCGGTGCTCACGGGAGGCGGTCACCTCCTGGGCGGTCTCGGTCGGGGTGAGGTCGAGGGTCATCCGGACCACGCCGTCGGCGAAACTGCTCTGCGCGGTGTAGCCGACCTGTTTGAGGACCGCCATCATCTTCTGGTTGGCGGGCAGCACATCGGCGACGAAGCGGGCGATCCCCCGCTCCCTGGCGGTGGCGGCCAGGTGTTCGAGGAGCACCGAGGCGACCCCCCGGCCCTGGTGGGCGTCCTCGACGAGGAAGGCGACCTCCGCCTCACCGGGTTCGATCCGGTCATAGCGGATGACCCCCACCATCTCAGTGCCGATCGTGGCGATCAACGCCACGCGGTCCACGTAGTCGACGTTGGTGAACCAGGTGATCTCCCGATCCGACAGCCGCGGCCGGGGGCCGAAGAAGCGGAAGTAGATCGACTCGGCGGACAGCCGGCTGTAGAAGGAACGCAACCGGTCGGCGTCGGCGGGCCGAATCGGGCGTACGTGGGCGGTTCCGCCATCCGACAGGACGACGTCCGCCTCCCAGTGAGCAGGGTACTGAGCAGCCTCCACAGCCCCGAGAGTAGACGCGAATCTCACAAGACGGACCAGCGGCACGAATTCACGCAACGCTTGTGCATCGACTATGGTCCGGTGTCTGGTCAAGACCCCACACCCTGGCCGGAAGCTGTTAAGTTTTTCGCGACTAGAGGTACGGCTAGAGGCACGTCGGCATCGAAGGCAGCAAGGTGGTGACATCATGACGCGGGTGGTCGTGGTGGGCGATCTCATGACCGACGCGGTCGCGAGAGCTCGCTACCCGTTGGCGAGGGCCAGCGACACACCGGCGGTCGTCACCATGCACGGCGGTGGTTCAGGGGCCAATATCGCCTCCTGGCTCGCGGTCGAGGGCACGGAGGTCGCCTTCATCGGGCGGCGCGGCGCCGACATCACCGGTCGTAACCGCGACATGGAGCTGATGGGCTACGGCGTCGACGCCCGCCTCGTCATGGATCCCGAGCGACCGACCGGCACCTGCGTGGTGCTCGTCACCCACAAGGGCGAGCGCACCATGCTGTCCGACCCCGGCGCGAACGCGGCCCTGTCCCCCGAGGATCTGCCCCGCGACCTGTTCTCCCAGGGCGGGCACCTGCACCTGTCCGGCTACACGCTGATCAACGAGGGTTCCCGCGACGCCGGCATGGCGGCGCTGGAGATGGCTCGCCGCTCCGGGATGTCCGTCTCGGTCGACTGCTCCTCCTCCGCTCCCCTGGAGCGCACCGGCGCCGAACCCTTCCTGGAGTGGACGCAGAGCGCCAAGCTGCTGTTCGCCAACGCCGACCAGGCGAAGGTCCTCACCGGCCGCGACGATCCCGCCGCCGCCGCCAAGGTCCTCACCGCCTGGTTCCCGCAGGTGGTCGTCAAGCTCCGCGACGAGGGAGCGCTCTGGTACGGCAACAACCGCCCCGACCCGATCAAGGTTCCCGCCGGGAGCGTGGAACGCGTGGTCGACGGCACCGGTGCCGGTGACGCCTTCACCGCGGGCTTCCTGCCGGCCTGGCTCGGCGGCAAGCCCCCGGCCGAGGCCCTGGCCTCCGGCTGCCACCTGGCCTCCCGGGCCATCTCGCACCTGGGCGCCCGCCCCCGCCTCTGACCGGGTCCGCCTGGCCGAACAGGCCCGATTCGGCGGTCTTCTCCCCTGGCCCCGGCCGCCGAGCGAGTAGCCCCGCGACAGAGTACGGCCGTGCGGTTCGTGATCGTCACCGGTCGGGCACGCCGACCGGTGGCGGGAACCGGAAGAGCCGATCGCGGCGTGCACGCCGCCGGAAGACGACCGCGTGCCGGTGTCGAACAAGACCGGCGCGACCCGATGCGGCCTCAACCTGTTTTCGGCTCCGGCGGCAGGCAGGCTCCGGACAGCTCTTTCCCTGCACCGGTCGCAGGGGAAACACAATACGGGGACGGAGAGCGTCCCACTTTCGACTGAGCCGAAATCCGCCGCACGAGTGACGAGGCGGAGACGGGTTTCCGGCGACCATGGGACAAGGTGGTGAACCACTCTTCGCCAGGAGGCAGTGTGCGGGGCAGCGAAGCGGAGCACTCGGAAAGCGGGATCGAGAGGTACGGGCGACCAGACGACGAGCGGAGCGTCGAGTTCCGGGTTCTGGGCCCCTTCGAGGTCTATGCCGCCGAGGACTCCGTCAGCCTCGGCGGTCCGCGGCAGCGAGCCGTCCTGGCCCGGCTGGTGGCCGCGGCGGGTACGGTCGTCTCCACGGACACCCTGATCGAGGATCTGTATCACGGCGCGCCGCCGGTGAACGCGCTGGCCTCGATCCATGTCCACGTGTCGAACCTGCGCCGGGCGATCGAACCGGACCGGGCCCCGCGCACCCCGCCGCGGCTGCTGGTCGCCCGGCGGCCCGGCTACATGCTCGCCACCGCGAACATCGACGCGCTGCGCTTCGGCAGGCTCGTCTCCGACGCGGAACAGCGCCCGCCCGCGGAGTCGCTCACCCTCCTGGAGGAGGCGCTGCGGTTGTGGCGCGGCCTGCCCTACGGCGAGTTCGCCGGCGAGCTGTGGGCGATCGCCGAGGTGAACCGCCTGTACGAGGTGCGCCTGACCGCGGTCGAGCGCCGGGCCCGGGCGTTGCTGGATCTCGGCCGCCCGCAGGCGGTGATCCACGAGCTGGAGTCCGAGATCGGGGAACATCCGCTTCGCGAGCGGCTGTGGTGGTTGCTCGCCCTGGCCCGCTACCGCAGCGGCCGGCAGGCCGACGCGCTGGCCACGCTGCGCCGGGCGCGGAAGGTCATCGCCGAACAACTCGGCCTCGATCCGGGCCCCGAACTGCAGGCGCTGGAGAAGGACATCCTCCAGCAGTCGCGGTCGCTCACCTTTCCGCCCGAGCCCGCCTCGCTGCCGCGTCCCCCCTGGCCTCCCGTGTCCGCCGAGGTCTCCCCGCCGGGGCCGGCCCACGTGCATCTGATCGGGCGGGATCGGCAGCTCGCGACGTTGACGACCCTCCCCATCCGGATGGACCGGAACGGCATGGTGACCGCCGCGATCAGCGGTGAGCCCGGCATCGGCAAGACCCGGCTGCTGCAGGCGTTCCGCGACGACTGCGCCGATCTCGGCTACCTGGTGCTGTGGGGGCGCTGCCACGAGGGAGAAGGGGTGCCGCCGCTGTGGCCGTGGCTGCAGGTGCTGCGCGCGCTGGCCGAGTCCGTCCCGCCCCCGGATCGCCAGGCGCTGGGGGGACTGCTGAGCGACGATCGGCTCACCGGCGCACCCGGGACGGCGTCGCGCCACAGCAACCAGCTCATCGCGCAGTGGCTCATCGAGGCCGCGCGGCTTCGGCCTCTGGTGATCATCCTGGACGACCTGCACTGGGCCGACTCCGCCACGCTCGAACTGCTCCGGAACGTCGTCCTGCTGTCCGGGGCGCAGGCCAGGGACGTCTCGCTGACCCTGGTCACCGCGTTCCGCGAGGCGGCGTACCGCGACCTGACGGGGCACCCCGGCGCCTCCCCGAACGATGCCTTCAAGCTCTCGGTGGACGAGGTCCTCTACCATCTCGCTCGTTACGATCTGGTGCGCATCCGGCTGAGCGGCCTGACCACCAGCGAGGTTCGGACCCTCGCCGAGGAGCTGGGCGGCAAGGTGGACGGCCCCGCGGCCGAGAGGCTGGCCGAGCGGACCGGCGGCAACCCGTTCTTCGTCTGTGAGAGCGCCCGCCTGCTGGCCCAGGGCCAGGACCTGGACATCGTGCCGGACGCGGTGGCCGATCTGATCAGGCAACGGCTGGCCATGCTCGGGCCGCAGACCACCGAGGTGCTCGGCATCGCCGCGGTGATCGGCAGGAGCTTCGATCCCGGCCTGGTCGCGGAGGTGTGCCAGGCTTCGGAGCCGGGCGCGACGTACGCCTACGGTCTGCTGGATCGGGCCGCGCAGGCCGAGCTGATCGTCACCGGCGACGGGTGCATGACATTCGTCCATGATCTGGTCAGGGAGACCCTGATCCGCGACGTCCCGCCGCTGCGGAAGGCGATGATCCACCGGGAGGTGATGGCCGCGCTGTCGGCCAAGCCGAGCGCCGATGTGACGACCATCGCCCACCACTCGGTGGAGGCGGGCCCGGCGGCGTACCGGGAGACGGCGCACTGGGCCCGCGCGATGGCCCGGCAGGCGAGTTCCTGCGCGGCCTACGAGGAGGCCGCCACCTGGTGGGGCCGGGCCGTCACCGCGCACGGCGCCTGTGGCGGCGATCCCGCCGAACACGTGGAGCTCCTGCTCCAGCAGGTGCGCGCCCTGCTGGAGGCGGGAGACGCGATGGGCGCCCGCCAGGCCCGCGCGCAGGCCCTGCGGGTCGCCGGCCGCGCCGGAGCGGGCCCCGAGCTGACCGCCCGTGCCCTCACCGCACTGGACGCCCCGGCCATCTGGACGCTGCGCAACCCGTACGAGCCGGTGGAACTGCGGCTGGTGGAGCAGTTCGAGCAGACCCTGCGACAGCTGCCCGAGACCGACAGCGCCGAGCGGGCGTTGCTGCTGGGCGGCCTGGCCCAGGAACTGTACGACGGCGGCGCCGGAAACCCTCGCTGCCTCTCCCTGTCCGCCGAGGCGGTCGCGATGGCGCGCCGGATCGGTGACGCGCACCTGCTCATGCGAGCGCTCAACGCCCGCGCGCTGTCCGTGCCGCAGGCGACCCGCATCGGCGAGCTCATGGAGATCACCGACGAGCTGCACGGGCTCGCGCTGAGCACCGGGGCGCCGGGATTCGAACTGCTCGCCCACATGATGGACACCCACTACAAGCTGGAGATGTCCGATCTGGAGGGGGCGGACCGGGCCGCCGCACGCTGCGATGTCATGTTGGACCAGCTGCAACTCCCGTGGCCGCGGTTCCAGCACACCATGTGGCGGGCCAACCGGCTCGCCCTGGCCGGCCGGTTCGACGAGGCCGACACCCTGTACGACGATGCCGAACACCAGGCCCAGCGGCTCGGCATGTGGTACGCGGGCGCGGTCGTGGCGAACGGCCGCCTCATGCTGTGCTACCAGCGCGGCGCCATCGCCGACGCCGGACCGTTGATCGACCAGATCGCCGGCATCCACCCCAGCGTGGACCACGACGCCCGGGTGCTGGAACTGTGCGCCCAGGGCCGCCTGGACGAGGCCCGGGCCCTGGCCCGGAAAGGATGGCCGGCCCCGCCGATGGACTGGTCGTGGCTGACCATGACCTGTCTGCAGGGCGCGGCCCAGGCCGCCGTCGGCGACCTGCCGGCATGCCGGGCGACCTGGAGAAAGCTGCTGCCCTACGCCGGGCGGATCTCGGGCGGATCCGCGGTGGCCTGCATCGGTCCCGTCGACCACTTCCTGGGCCTGCTCGCCGCCGCCCTCGGCGAGACCGTCCCGGCCCCCGGACGCCCGACGCCACCGTAGCCGCCGCGGTGGCCACCGCGGCGGCCATCGTCGGGGTCGCCGCGGCGACCACCGCCGGGGCCACGCCCACGGACAGCGGGGCCGGGTGCGGCCCCGGGCTCACACGGGCTGCGCGGCCGGCCACAGCGGGCGGCGGTCGATGCGCGCGAGCACCTCCGGGGATCCGAACCGGCGGTCGATACGCCGGACCGCCTCGGCCCAGTCGGTCATGGAGCGCACCTGGGACAGCGTCTCGACCACGAAGGGATCGCTCCACCGCTCGACGGCACGCCGCCAGAGCACCTCCGGCGCCTCGGTCAGCAGGTTTCCCACACACCCCTCGTAGATCGGCATGGCGCGCACCTCGCCGTCGGGCTCGATCTGCATCAGCGGGAAACCATGGCTCGCGACGAAGCCGGGGTGCATCATCAGGATGAAGTTGTCGGAGGTGGTCACCGTCAGCGACGCCGGTGCCAGTGACCGCAGCCGCTCGGTGTACTCCTCGCCGGTCAGGGTGCCGAGCTCCTCGTTGTCGAGCAGTTCGGTCTCGGCGAAGCCGGGCCGACCGGCCAGCCCGGCCGGCACCGCGGCGGCCAGGTTGAGGAAGCGCATTCGCGGGAACCGGGGGGCGATGTCGGTGCAGAACTCCGCCAGCTGGTGGAAATTGCTCCGCAACACCGAGCAGTCGATTCCGAAGATCAGCGGAGTGCCGCCCTCTGCCGCGCGCCGGGCGGCGATGGCGTCCAGCAGGGCCAGGGCGTTCATCGTGCGATCGAAGGAGCCGGCCCTGCCCCGTACCCGGTCGTGCACCTCCGCGTCGGCCCCGTCGATGCTGACGGTGATCCGCTGGAACACCTGGGCCGCCTCCTCGGCGGTCTCGGGGGTGAGTGTCCATCCGCCGGTGTAGAGGTTGACGGCGATCCCCGCCCGGCCGATGTGTCCGGCGACCTCGTGGATCCCCTTGACCACCAGGGGTTCGCCGCCCGCGAACTCCACCGAGTCCGGGCGCATGGCGATGATCGCGTCGGCGAGCCGCAGCATGTCGCCGTGGCTCAGCTGCCGGGCCGGGCGCCTGCCCGACTCGGAGTAGCAGTGGATGCAGCGCAGGGGGCAGGCGTAGGTGACGTCCCAGATGATGTCGGTGGGCTTGTTCACAGGGGCGCTCATGAGAACCTCCTCGTCGAGAGCGGATGCCCGGGATGGGCACCGGGCGCTCGGTCGTTCGTCCAGTGCCCGACCAGGTCGGCGTACAGGGGGGAGCGGGTCAGCAGGTCCGCGTGGGTCCCGGTGTGGGCGGCGGTGCCGTCCATCAGCAGGATGCGCCGGGCTCGGATCGCGGAGCTGATGCGGTGCGCGATGACGATGAGGGTGCCGGGCCGGGCGGCGAACGCGTTCTCGGCCTTCGCCTCGGCGGCGGGATCGAGATGACAGGTCGCCTCGTCCAGGACGACCAGGCGGGCCGGGGAGGCGTAGGTCCGTGCCAGGGCGATCAGTTGCCGCTCTCCGGCCGACAGCGCGCCGGGTTCGTCGATCTCGGCGTTGAGGCCGCCGAGCCGTTCGACGAGCGCCCACGCGCCCACCCGGTCCGCGGCTTCGCGCAGCCAGGCGTCCACGGTGCCGGCCGGGCACAGGTAACCGAGATTCTCCCGGACCGTGCCGGCGAAGACGTACGCCTCCTGGGGCACGAGCGCCATCATGGAGCGCAGGCCGCGTTCCGCTATCGCCTCCAGCGGGAGCCCGCCGAGCAGGATCTCCCCGCCGGTCGGCCGCCGCAGCCCGGTGAGCAGCAGGGACAGGGTGGACTTGCCGATGCCGCTGGGGCCGACCACGGTCAGGTGGTCCCCCTCTGGTACCACCAGGTCGAGGTCGTGCACCACGGGCGTGGCCTGGGGGGCGTAGGCGAAGCCCAGCCCTTTGGCCCGCAGTTCGCAACCGGCGGGCGAGCCGGTGCCGAACGGCGGAGCGGGCACGTCGGCCGGGTGGGTGGTGCCGAACGGTGCGACGCCGAACGGTGCGGCGGCGGCGGGCGCGTCGTCGGCGGGCACCGCGATGGTCTCGGCGATGCGGCGCAGGGTGACGGCGAGGGCCACGCCCCAGCTCGAGAGGATGCCGGTCAGCGACTGCAGGGCGGGCTGCAGGCCGGTCACCAGGTAGGTCACCGCGCCGACGACCTCGCCCACGCTCAGATGCCCCTGCCGCGTCAGCGGCTCAGCGGCGATGACCAGGCCGAGCAGCGGCAGGTGGGCGCCGATGGCGACGATCAGCCGCCGGAACACGCCGGCCCGGGCCAGGGCGTGCGTGGCCGCGGCATGGGCGTCCACCGCGGCCCGCACGGTGGCGTACGCCTGCTCGCGCGCCCCGCAGGCGGCGATGTCACGCGTGCCCTCCAGGATCGGGGTCGCCTCGGCGGTGAGCGTCTCGTCGGCGAGGATCAGCCGTCGCTGCCGGACCAGCAGCACCCGCAGCAGCCAGACGCACACCGCCACCGCCACCAGCACGGGCCCGGCGACGATGGCCGCGGCCAGGGGCGAGAGCACCAGCAGCCCGGCCAGCGCGGCGATCAGCGAGATGCCCAGCCCGTGCGTGGTGCGCAGCAGTGCGGACACCAGGTTCCGCAGCGTCTCCACCTGCCCGGTGAGACGGCTGACGGCGGCGGTGTCCGGCCTGTCCCCGCGGGCGGCGCGGGTCACCGTGGCCGTGACGACGGCGCGCACGAGGTCGTCGCGCAGCGGCTCCACCACCGCGGCCAGGTGGGGGAACATCAGTCGCGTGGCCGCTGTCTTGAGCAGCATCGCGATCGCGAGCAGGCCGAGCCAGGCCAGGCCGGTCTCCGGGCGTCCGGCGAGGAAGCCGTCGTCGATGGCACCGGCGACGAGCAGCCCGGACAGCAGTCCCGGGACGGCCTCCACCAGGGCCCAGGCCAGGGCGAAGGCCAGAGGCCGCCTGCGGGGGCGCAGCAACGTGAGCAGCAGCCGGAACCCGCCGGGGGGATGCCCGTCCTCTCCCAGGCGGAGGACGAGCGCCGCCGTGGGCGGGGCGGATGCGGGGGTCACAGCCGAGCCGGGCACGATTCCTCACTCCATGAGCTGTCGTCGCGGGGGTCTGGGCCGACGGCGAACAGGGCGCGGTACGCCGGGTCCTGCCACAGCGCCCGGTGCGTGCCCCGACCCCGGATCCGGCCGCCGTCCAGCCACACCACGTGGTCGGCGCGGGCGGCGGTGGCCGCGCGGTGGGCGATGACCAGGCGGGTGGTCCCGCGCATGCCCTCGACCAGCGTGCGGGTCACCTGGGCCTCGGTCGCGGTGTCCAGGCTGGACGTGGCGTCGTCCAGCACGGTCAGGCGGGCCCGCCGCACCATGGCGCGGGCCAGGCCCAGCCGCTGGAACTCCCCGCCGGACAGCGGGGCGGTGGCGGCGGGGGTGTCGTAGCCCTCGGGCAGGCGGCGGATGACATCGTCGACATGTGCGGCCCGCGCGGCCTCGCGGACGCTGTCTCGGCCGAGCGCGGGCCTGCCGTAGGCGATGGCCGAGGCGAGGTCGCCGCCCAGCAGGACGGGGCGTTCGAAGGCGTAGGCGACCGCGCCGTTCAACGCCTCCGGAGCCACATCGGCGAGGTCGCAGCCGTCCAGCAGCACCTGCCCGCGCTCGGGGTCCAGCAGCCGCCCGGCCAGCATGGCCAGGGTGCTCTTGCCCGCCCCGGACGGCCCGACCAGGGCGGTCAGCGCTCCCGGGGGAACGTCCAGATCGATGGCGTCGAGAAGATGGGAGCCCTCGCGGGTCACGGTGACGCCGCGGAACGACAGCGCACCGGGGCCGTCCGGCAGCGGGCGGGTGCCGGGCACGAGGGGCGGCAGCACGAGGACCTCCTGGATGCGGCGGGCCGCGGCGCGGGCCTCGGCGACCCCCAGGAGCGCGTCGACCTGTTCGATGAAGCCCACGCCCATCGCCGCGTAGCCGGCCACGGCGAGCAACTGCCCCGGCTGCAACCGGCCGTCGGTGACGCCGAGCCCGGCCACGGTGAGCACGAGCACCTCGATGACGGGCAGCAGCAGGGTGATCTGCCAGACGCCCCGCGCCTGGGCCCGCCACATGGCGTGACCGGCGTCCGACAGGTCGGTCAGCGGGCTCAGCACCCGGGTGATCTCGCGATCGGCGGTGCCGGACGCCCGCACCGTGCGGATGCCGGCCAGGGTGTCGGTCAGGCGCGCGGCCAGACGCCCGTGCGCGCTCTGATACCGCTCGTACACCCCGGACAGCCGGTTGACGAAGAGCCGCACGATCACCAGCGCGACGGGTACCCCGATCAGGAAGGCGACGCCCGAGCGCCAGTCGGTCACCAGCAGCATGACGATGCCGCCGCTCGTGCTGATGATCTCGGCGACCGTGTACAGCAGGGTGAGCGGTACGCGCCCGGCGCTCGCCGTGTTGCTCACCAGCCGGTTGGCCAGTTCCCCGGTCGGGAAACGGCGGGCGCCGGCGGCGTCGAGCCGGAGAAGGTGGGAGGTGAAGCGCAGGCGCAGGGACGCCGTCGCGGACGCGTTGGTCGCCGCGCCGGCGATGGCGCCGATGAGATCGGCGCAGGTGGCGACGGCCAAGACGAGCGCGAGGAACCCGGCGGCTCGCGCGCCCTCGCCGGACACCACGCCGTCCACGGCGGTGGCCAGCGCGGCCGGCAGGGCCAGGGCGGCGGCCGTCGACAGGGCGACGGCCGCCGCGGTCACCGCCAGGGGCGCCCAGAGGCCGCGCGCGGTGGCGGCGAGGAGGCGATCACCGTCCCGCCGTGTCACCTGCCCGGCGTGGGAATCCGAGGCTTGGTCCGGCATTAGAGGGCCGCGATACCGGTTATGAAGCTCGGCAACGTGCAGGTGCACCCGCAGGGATACAGCCTGGTCTCCTGGGCGGCCGGGAGCAGGTCAAGAGCGGTGATGTCGAGTTCCATCGGTTTTCCTTTCTTCTCTCACGCCGCCGGGTCGAGGCGGCTTGGGTACCGTCCGGCCGACGGAAGGGCACAACCGGAACGCGCGTCCCGGGGAACCGGTTCGGCGGCTCACGCCTCAGCCGGCGCGGTCCTGTCCGCCGCGCAGGAAGCCGAGCACACGCTCCCTGACGGCATGCCCGCCGATGTCGGACAGCGGGTCGTGGCCCGCGCCGGGAACCTCCAGGTAGGTCACCGGCTCGGCGTCGGCTCGGCGGGTTCGCCGCAACCGCTCGTGCAGGCGGCGGGAGTGGCCGACCGGGATGATCGGGTCGTGCTCGCCGTGCACGATGAGCAGCGGCAGCCGGATGCGGTCGGCCAGCCGGAGCAGGTCGCGCGGCCCGAGGTCGTCATCGTGGATCTCCTCGCACCCGCCCAGCCGGTCGATCAGGTTGCGGACCGAGGCCGGCCCGTCCTCGTAGAGCAGCCGGCCGGACAGGAACGGCGCGACGGCCACGGCTCGCTCCCACAGGTCCGGCTCCGCCGCCGCGGCCAGCAGTGCCAGGTATCCGCCGTAGCTCGCGCCGTAGAGCATGGGCCGCGGCCGGCCCGGGCCGCGCCCGGCCGCCAGGTGGCGGCCCAGCCGCAGGATGTCGGCGAGGTCGGGACCGCCCCAGACACCCTGGATGCCCTCGCGGTGTGCCGCGCCGTAGCCGGTGCTGCCCCGCTGGTTGGGCGCCACCACCGCGATCTCCTCGGCGGCCAGGCGCTGGAACAGCGGGTCGAAGCTGAGCTGCCACGCGGCCTCGGGGCCGCCGTGCAGCGCCACCACCAGGCGCGGGTCGTCGGCCGGATCGCCGTACACGACGGCCTCCGTGCTGCCCGCCGGCGCCGGATACTCCCTCGCCCGCGGCGAGGCCCACCCGGACCAGTGCTCGCCGGTCGCGGCGAGGACGCGCGGCCGGGACGGGTCCGGGATCGTGATGACGCCCGTCGGGCGGTCGGCGGCGCTGTGCACCAGATGCAGGCCGGCGTCGGACCAGTGGGCCATCGGATGCAGGGCGCCGGGCGGCAGCTCGATCTCGCCGGGGGCGTCCGCCGTCAGATCATGGACCAGCAGGTGGGAGCGGGCACGGCGGGTGACCGACAGGGCCAGGAGCCGCCCGGTGGGGTCCAGCGCCAGCGGGGCCACGCTGCCCTCGACGGCGTTCAGCCGGTCCGGGAAGACCGTCGGCGCCGGGTCGCCGAGGCGGCGCACGCCGAGCCGGTAGCCGCCACCGCTCGGCGCGGCGGTCAGCAGCACCCCGCCGCGGGGCGCGGCCAGCAGCAGGTGCTCGCCGTCGGGCAGGCCGAGGGACGTGATGGTGCCGCGCGCCAGATCCAGGACCACGGTGCCCGCACCCGGATCGGCGGCGGCCAGCGCCAGGGTGTGCCCGCGCTCGTCGAGCCAGACCGCTCCGCCGATCGGGTGCGGCACCCGGGTGATCTGTTCCGGCGGCACGGCCCCGCCGGGCAGGCGCCACACCGCGGTGCCCCCCTCCCCGTCCATCTCCAGCACCAGGGTGGAAGTCCGTGCCGTGCCGGGGAGGAGCCGCAGACCGCCTCTTCGGACGGCGATCAGCTCGGTCTCCTCGACCGGCCGCCCGCCCTCGGCACGGGACTCGGCGAAGGTGAGCCGCGAGCCGTAGGCGCCGGACCGGCACAGCAGCAGGCCGCCGTCGTCCGTGGGCAGCGGCACGCTCGCCGCGGTCTCGCCGTCCCGGGTGCGCACCGCCCGAGGCCGGGGCTCGGGACCGGTGAGGTCCCACAGCTCCGGATACATCGCGGGGTCGCGGTCGTCGGCGGCCAGGCAGGCGGCATACCTCCCTCCGGGGGAGAAACGGAAGTTCAGCCGGTGGACGAACGACCGCTGCCGCCCGTCGGCCGCCGCGGCGGCCGGGCTCACCGTCTCGGAGGTCATCACGCCTCGCCGCCGCGCGTCCACACCTCGGCGCCCGTCTCGGCCATCCACCGGCGCGGACCGCCGTGCCGCAGCCGGTGCAGGAAGTCCAGTACCCCGGCCAGCCCGGTGTTCCAGGCGACGGAGATGTCCTCGCCGGAGAGCTCGTCGGGCACCACCATGAGCCCGTCGCGCAGGACGGCGCGTGCCCACAGGGACGCCGCCAGTTCCTCCGCCTGGTCGTGGTAGGCGCGCTCGCCGAGCAGGTCGGCCATGTCCAGCAGGAACTGTCCGTCGCCGGCGATCCCGTGACACGCGGCCGTCCCCGAGGCCAGCCGGCTGCCGTGGACGGCCAGCGCGGCCGCGTGGGCGGCGTCCCGGAAGCGCTGGTCCCCGGTCGCCGCGTACAGACGCACCAGGTAGGTACCGACGCCGGAGGAGCCGTTGCACCAGTGCGGCAGCTTCGCCCCGCCGCCCGGGCCCTCGGCCCACCAGGCGCTCTCCCCGTGGTAGTCGGCCACGCCGAGCAGGGTCTCCCCGGCGAGCAGGGCGGTCTCCAGGCAGTCGTCCCGGTCGAGCGCGACCCCGGCGGCCAGCAGGTACGCGCCGACCCCGGCGACGCCGTGCGCGAAGCCGTAGTGCTCCGCACCCGCCAGCGCGGAGGCGAAGTCCGCGGGGATGGGCCACAGTATGCCGTCCGGGGTCCGCCGCGCCGCCTTGAGCAGGCCATCGGCGCAAGCGTCCGCCTGGTCCCGGAAGCGTGTGTCGCCGGTGGCGCGCCACAGGTGCAGCAGGGCCGTCCCCGTCCCGGCCGCGCCATGGCAGATGTCCGGGTTGGGCCAGGCGACCGGCAGGTCCAGCCCCAGCTCCACACCGGCGGTGCGCAGGCTCTCCTTGTCGAGCGCGCGGCCGGCGTCGTGCAGGGCCACGGCGATGCCCGCCCGGCCGAAGTACAGCCCCGGGGAGGGGCGCTGCTCGCGCGCCAGCCGCCGCACCGTCCAGTCCGCCGCGTCCAGCAGGGCAGCGGTCAGGCTGGCCCGGGTGTCCGGCGGCAGCGCGCCGTCCGCCCGGGCGGGGTCCAGCACGGCGGCCCACAGCGCCATCACCCCGGCGGAGCCGTACTGGACGGCGCACGGGTCGGAGGTCAGGCCGAAGCCCCAGTTGGGCCACAGGCGGGCGACCGGCTGCTCACCGCTGCCGGGTGACATGGTGCGTAACGTGTAGGTGAGCCCGTCGTGGAGCAGACGGTCCTGCTCGGCCGCGCCCAGGCGGAAGCCGGCGGTCCGGGTAGCGGGCCCCAGGGCGGCGACGTCCACGTTCTCCAGGAACTCCCGCACCCGCGGCAGGTCCCAGCGCTGCGCGGGATCCTCGCGCATCAGGCCCAGGATCAGCGGGGACAGCGCGGTGGCCAGCGGGTCACCCGCGGCCGCCACCCGCACCACCGTCTCCACCCGCTCGTCCCAGGACCGCGCGTCGGCGGGCCGGTCCCGCAGGTGGGGCGGCTGGCAGGAGGTGGCCGTGAACAACGTCGTCGCCCCGAGCGCGTACAGGTCGGCCTCCACGCCGAGTGCGGGAGCGTACAGGGCGGAGTTCACCTGCTCGGGCGGCGCGTAACCGGGAGTGAACGCGCGCCCGGCCACCGTGCCGGGCACGGCGGCCATCTCCAGGTCGATCAGGCGGCAGTCGCCGTCCTCCGTCACCATGATGTTGTTGGGCGTCAGGTCACGCAGCACATGGCCCTGTTCGTGCACGACGGCGACCAGCGTGGCCATCCGGCGCAGGACGCCCAGCACGGCGCCGGGCCGGTCGTCCTTGGAGGCCTCCCAGCCGTTCAGCGGGGTGCCCGCGATGTGTTCCTGCGCCAGGAACAGGTTGTCGTTCTGTTCGAAGAGGAGCACCTTGCGCGCCGTGACGCCCAGCGGTCCGAAGATCTCCAGCATGCGCGCCTCGTGGCGCATCCGGTCCCGCTCGTCGGTGCCGTCGAGCCCGGCGCCCAGGTGTGGACGCGCCTGCTTGATCACCACCTGGCCGTCGTCCGCGCGGTCCTCCGCCAGGAACACCCCGCCCTTGGCGCCGTGCCGGATGGCCTCGCGCACCACGAACCGATCGGCCAGCAGCACCGCCTGCGGCGCCGTGGTCCGCACCGGAGCCTGACCCGACTCGAAGGGACACTCCGCCCAGGCCGGCGGGGAGTACCACGCGTTGCGCTCATCGAGCGCCTGGGTACCGTCGGGCGCGGTCAGCCGGGAGGCGTAGGAGCCGTCGTTGTCGAGCACGCTGGGCGCCGAGAACACCCCCAGGCGGTAGTAGACCAGGCTGCCCGGCCGGTAGATCCGGTCGGAGAGGATCGGCGCGCCCGGCAGGCCGTAGGTGGCCTCGTGCAGTTCCTCCGCGATCTCCACCGCGCTCGCGTCGTCGGGCGGGTAGACCGTGATGAACTTGCCCACCGACCCACGGTCCTGGTTGCGCGCCACGAGCCGGCCCAGTTCGTCGAGGTCGGTGGCGTACTTGAAGGGGCAACGGCGGCGCCCCAGCACCCGCACCGCGCGCGCCAGCACCACCGAAGCCGACAACGGCGTCGCCGCCACATGCAGCTTCCAACCCTGCGCCCGCGTGGTCGCGCCGGCCGGAGTCACGTACGTCCAGGGCGAATCAACGTGGAAATCCCAGTCCGGGACGCCATCGATCCCGGGCATCGAGTCCCTACCACCCGCTATGCGGCGCAATGTCGCACGGGCGATGTCCTCCAGGACGTAACGGTCTGCGCCGGAGACGCCGTCCCCCGCCGAGCCACGTTCACTCACGACGCCGAATCTCCATTCGTGTTCTCCGGCATGGGCCGGTGCCGAGCCATTGGTGTGATCCTCCGGACGCGGGCCAGCCTGTCAGCGGCGCCTAATGGTGGTCTTAAGGTCTCCACGCCCGTGGGCCGGCCAGTGCCGGGGTGCGCGTTAAGAGCGGCTAAGCGGCCGGTAAGAACCCCTCGATTGTCTTCGGCATCGTCAGGAACACACCAGCAACTCCCCGAACCCCAGAGGAGAGGTCGTTGAGCACCAAGTTGGACGAGTACGAGGCAGCGCTCGAGGAAAGCCGTCAGGGGCTCACGGTCGATCCGGCCATAGCCCCACTGTTCTCCGTCGGCTGCGAGGACCGGCTTTTCGCACGGTGGATGCTGCGGTACAACGCACACGGCGTTCACATGACGCATGACGTCGAGCGCTGGATCGCCGGTGCGGGCGAACGGTGCGCCGAGCTGGGCATGGACCGGCTCGGAAAGGCGCTCAAGGCGCATGCCCGCGCGGAGGCCGGTCACGACCGGATGATGGTCGACGACACGAAGGCCATCGCGAACTGGTGGGAGGAGCGCTTTGGCGGCCCTGTCGACGCCGACGCGCTCCTCGCCCAGCCTCCGCTGGCCAGCGCCGGCTTCTACGGCAAGCTCCACGAGCAGGTCATCGCCGGTCCCGTGCCGTTCGCCCAGCTCGCCATCGAATACGAGATCGAACGGCTCTCGATCACCATCGGACCCATCCTGCAGGCCAACTGCCGGCGGATCTTCGGCCCCGACACCTCCTGCTACAGCTTCCTGGCAGAGCACGTGGAACTTGACGTCGGCCACACCGCCTTCAACCAACGCCAGCTCGACGGCATCCTGACGGAATCCCCCGAGCATCTGGGCACGATGGTGGAGACCGGCAAGGCCGCGCTGGCGTCCTACGCCGCCTTCATGGCGGAATGCATGGGGCTGGCGCAGGGCGACCTGGAAGCCGAACGGGTCAGCGCGTGAACCTCGCGTTCACCGGCGCCGCGCCGCGCCGTGCCGCCGGTGAACGCAGCGGTGTGAGCACGCACGCTCACACCGCTGAGCTACGGGTTCGCAGGCAGTCCGCCGGCGAGCCGGCCGCGGACTGGCTCGCGGAGATCCGCCGCTTCCGCGCCGAGGTCTTCTACGACCGGGGCCGCAGGCCCGGTTTCCAGGTCGGAGACGCGGAGTTCGACGATCCGCAGGATCTCGATCTCGACGCGTTCCACCTGACCGCGTACGTGCCGGACCGGGAGGAACTCGCCGCCTGCGTCCGCCTGGCGCCCCCCGGCGCAGCCGCCCGGTTCCAGGTCCGGGAGCATCTCGGCGAGCAGGCGTACACCCGGCTGCTCGCCGAGATCGGTGCCGACCCCGCCTCGCTCTTCGAGGCCGGGCGGCTCGTCGTCGCACCGTGGACGCGGGGCCGGGGACTGGGGGCGCGGATGGTGGCCGCGGTGATGGCGGCCGGCCAGGCCCTCGGCGCCTCGATCATGCTCTGCACCTCCGGTACCGACGACGGGCAGGACACGCTGTTCGGCCGCCTTGGCTGGCTCCCCTGCCCCGGCACAGAACGGTACTCCGCGCACTACCGGGACACCGTGCGCGTGCTCGCGCATCGGGTGTCCGAAGGGGCCTACGAGTTCGAGGCCGTCGCGGCGCGACTGCGGCGCCACCTCGTCGACCTGCCACGCGCCGAAGCCACTCGCGTCCCGCTGTGACATATCCGACGCCGTGCCGGGCCGCACTGCGCGGCCCGGCATCCGCCGTAACCTGAGAAAGGGCTGGGAAGCTGAGCACGCTCCCCGTTTTCAGTCCGGAATTCTTTCGAAATCCGTATCCCACCTACAAACTGCTGCGCGAAAACCACCCCGTCTGCCGCACGACCATTCCGTTCACCGATGTCGACGTCTGGCTGGTCAGCCGGTACGAGGACGTCAAGGAGTGCTTCGCCGACCCCCGCCTCAGCAGCGACTACGCGAAGGCGCCAGTCAATTTCCACAAGGCCGGACTGGCGTTCGGCGGCGACACGGTCGGGTCGCGCACCATGCTGAATCTGGATCCCCCGGACCACACCCGGATTCGGAAACTGGCGGCCGCGACCTTCACCGAACGGCGCATCGCGCAGTGGCAGACGGCCATGCGGTCGATAACGGATTCCCTCCTCGACGCCGTACCGGCGAAGGAGCCGGTGGACCTGCTGGACGCGATCGCCGCCCCGCTCGCGGTGCAGGTGATCTGCGCCGTGCTGGGGGCTCCCCCCGGTGACAGCGTCTCGCTCCGCGAGTGGGGGGACCTGATATTCACCGCCGACCCGGCCCATCGCCATCTGGCGGCCGAGGCCATGGAATCACTGATCGCGTACTCGGGCGACCTCATCGCCCACAAGAAGAAGGATCCGGGCTCCGACCTGCTGACGGAGTTGATCGAGGCGAGCCGCGGGCCTGGCCTGCTCGGCGAAGACGAACTGCTCGCCACGGTGCTCGGGCTCGTCGTGGCGGGGTACGAGTCGACCATCGCCATGGTCGGCGACATCTTCCTGGCCTTGCTGGATCACCCGGACCAGCTCGCGCTGCTCCGCCGGGACCTCGGGCTCGCCGATGCCGCGATCGAGGAGGTGCTCAGATACGACGGCCCCCAGGCGTCGTCCTTCTGGCGCTTCCCCACCGAGGACGTGAAGATCGGCGGAGTGCCGGTGGCGGCACAGGAGACGGTCCTGCTTCTCGTCGGATCCGCGCACCGCGACCCCGCTCGCTATCCGGATCCCGACAGATTCGACATCCTCCGGGAGGACAAGCGCCATCTGGCGTTCGGGCACGGCATTCACCGCTGCCTCGGCGCGCAACTGGCCCGCCGGAACACCAGGACACTCCTCACCAAGACGCTGGAACGGTTCCCGGCGATGTCGCTGGCCGTCGACCGCGCCGACATCGAGTACAAGCCGAACCTGATCGTGCGCGGGCCCGCCTTCCTGCCTCTGATTCTTGATCGCTGACCGCGCTCACGGACTCCGCCGGCCTCACCGGCGGACATCGAGACCCCGCATCACCGGCGGAGGTCTTTCCCCAACGGAAGGAAGATCACGATGGAACTCGACATCCAGGCTCTGGACATGCTCCCCGCCCAGGCGGAGAGCTCCCTTATGCCGTGCCTCGGCGTCACCTGCCTCAAGTGGAGCTGTCTCACCGACATCACCACCATCACGACCGGCCTCTAGCCCACGGCGATCCGCGTCGGCGAATCGGCGCGGATTCCCGCGAAACGTTCTCCGAAGGAGATCGACGATGGAACTCGACGTCCAGGCCCTGGACATGCTCCCCGCCCAGGAGAGCCGGCTGTACCCATGCGAAATCACCTGCTTGAAGCGCAGCTGCATCACCCTCATCACCTGCCTGAACACCAACGGTTTCTAGCGATCCGCTTGCCCGGGTCACAGCGGATTTCCGTAAAGCCGTAGGCCACGAAAGGAAAATCACGATGGAGCTCGACGTCCAGGTTCTGGACATGCTCCCCGCCCAGGCGGAGAGCCACCTTTACCCATGCGACATCACCTGCCAGAGCTACCGTTCCTGCGCCACGTTCACCTGCGGGTCCACCAACTACTAGGCCCCGCGTGACCGGCCGGCCGAGTGGCGTGTTCCCGCCAGGCGGGCACCCGTGCACCGACAAGGAAGACGGCTCGGCCGACGCGGAACGAACGCTCCGCCTGCGGTGAGGTCCACGACTTCACCGCAGGCACCATCCCCACCTCGATCGGGCCGCCCGCGTGCGGCGCGCCCGTTCGCAGCCAACTTCGAAGACGGTCGACCCCGGCCTGAGAGGGCAACCTCATGACGAAAATCCGGCCTGACGGATTTCGCAACCCCTACCCGGCGTACAGCCTGCGCCTGCCCGAGGACCTGACCGGCGTCACCCTGCGCCAGCTGGCCGTTCAGCATCGGGCGGCGGAGGAGGAGGCGGCCGGCGTGATGTCGGGCATCGTCGCCGCACTGGACGGCGCGCACGCCCCCGTGACGTACGAGCGCGCCGTCCACGTCGACGCGCTCGGTCACGTCAACGACATCGTCCTGGCGTACTGGCTGGACGCCGAGGCCGAGAAGGCATGGTCCGCCGAGCACCCGCTCGATTCCTGGGCCGACCCGGACCTGACCGCGAAAGGCGGGCCGATCGGTCTGTGGACGGAGGTGCTGCGGGCACCGGTGGATCACTTCGAGACGTCGTACTCGTACGACTCCCCGTCATGGGGTCTCGCCTCGCGGTTTCCCACGGCGCTGAACATCTACCATTCCTACTCCGGAGCGATGCGGGACCGCATCGCCGCCGCCGAAGACGGAGGGCTGGCCGGCGAGGCCGAGCCGGTGGAGACGGAGCGGGTGGATTCGGCCGGTCGTCATCTGGTCGTGGCCACGCCGGCGAACCTGTGCTTCATTCGCAGCCCGCAGGGCTGGACGCACTGCCCTGACGAGGAACGCGCCTGGTTCGAACAGCGCGTCCTGCCCGTCTACCGGCAAGGCGTCGACTACCTCACCGCCAATCCCCGAGAGGCGGGCTGCCTGTCCGCCCGCCTCGCCGACCTGACCGTGTCGAACGACACCAAGGTGCAGACCGCCACTCTGGCCTGGTTCCTGAGCCTGTCCCACCTTGAGCGGTGGACGCACAGCCATCCGACGCACCTCGCGATCTACAAGAGCGCCGGTGAGCTGATCGCCCGGTTCGCCCCCGACATCCATGTGACGCTCGGCCACGAGGTCTACGTGGTGCCGGAGGGCGCCCTCATGGAGTACCTCAACTGCCACGAGCGGACCGGCCTGCTGCCCTACTTCCCGGCGTCGATCCGGGTGCCGAGCTGACGAGAGGCCCCCGGCCCCACCCGAGGGCCGGGGACCGGAGAGTTCCCGGGGGTCCACCGCGACCACCCGGGGTCACGGCGGCGCCCACCCCGGCGCCCACCCCGGCGCCCACCCCGGCGTACAACTCGGGCAGCCGCACGGCCAGGCCGGGGTCACCGAACAACAGCTCGAAGCGCCCGAGCGTGCGCACCCGGTCGGCGAGCCGGTCCATCGAACAGGTGGGCCGGGCCCGAGGCGTTTTCGGCCTCCGCGCGGAAGCCGATGTCGTAGTGCACCGCGACGCCCGCCACCGGGCCGGAGTACTCCTCCTCGATGACGATCCGCAGCCCGCTGTGCAGCGTCACGCGTGTGATCTCGGCGGCGTTCACGAACGGGCCACCTCGCCGGAGAGCAGCAGCTGCCCGGCGTCGGCCGCGTCGATCACGTCGGCGACGAGCTTGAGGTACTCGACGAGGACGTCGTGCCATTTCATGTAGGCGGCGAAGTCGTGCAGGTGGGTCAGGAAACGCAGCGCGGCCATCCTGCCCACGGCGGCGAGGTCCAGGGCGGCGGTGTAGCCCTCCAGGACGCGGCCGATGAACATGTCGAAGTCGAAGTCCCGGCGCCCGCCGAATCGGCTGATCGAGGCGCGAAGCTCCACCAGCTCGCCGATGATCCACCCCACGTCGGACTCCGGCGGACCGGCGGCCAGGTTCTCACCGGTCAGCAGGCCGCCGTCCATGTCGGAGGTCAGGGGCAGGAGAATGCCCAGGCTGGGACCGCCGTGCAGCAGGGCGTGCGGTGCCTCCGCCGCCGGGACGCACCACGCCGCCACCGTGGCCATCCGGTCCCGGCCCAGCATCTCGGTCGCGCGGCGGTGCAGATCGGGTGCGGCGCCGGGCCCCAGCCCGCCCCGCAGCCAGGAGAGCAGCCGCAGCAGGCCGTCGGGGAGCGGTAGATCGGCCTGCGGCAGGGGGACGGCGTGCAACCGGGCGAGGGCCGCGCCGGTCTCCGCGAAGGTGTCCGCCGCGATCCGCGCGATGTCGGTGTCGCTCCCGCCCGACCTCGGACCGAGGATCATGGCCGCGAGCGACCGGGCCTGGCCGGTCCGGTACGTCACGCCGGTGGCGTCCGCCCGCTCCGGAAGCGTGAACCCGACCCGCCCGCGGGCCGCGATCCGGACGGCGTCCAGGACGGCGGGATCCGGTGTGCGCAGCGCGCCGCCCCTGTGCGGCCCGGGACGCCGGGTCCACCGGTAGTCCCCCTCGGCCGACGGGGCGATCGTGGTCAGCACGTATCCCGTGCCGTAGGACTCGGCGGCTCGACTCATTGGTGCTCCTTCCCGCGCGTGGCGCGCAGCTCCGCCAGTCGTTCGATCAGGGTGGGAAGCGGGGCGGCCCCCAGGGCGTCCCGTCCTCGGGTGTGGGTGCTCAGGACCGGCAGGGGGTCGACGACCACGACGTTGGGCCGGCCCTCGATCGCCGTACGGTGCTGCCGGTAGGCGTACGAGTGGGTGGCTCCCGGCGGCAGGGCAGGCGCGATCCCGATCAGCGCGGAGGTGCACTGGAGCGCCAGCAGCATGGGGGTGTCGGCGAGACCGTTGGCGAACCTGCCCAGGAAGTGATAGGTCGCCGGGTAGACCATCACGGTGTCGGGCCAGCCGGCGTAGTCCACGTGCGGTGATTCCGGCTCCGGAGCATCCGGCCAGGCGTCGAGGGGCACGTCCTTGCCGATGAGGCCCGCGACGGCCTGCCTGCTGACGAACCGCTCCGCGTTTCTGGTGACCACCACCCGGACGTCCAGGCTTCGGTAGGAGTGCCGCAGCCAGTTGAGCCAGTACGGCAGGAAGGCGGCGCCGAGCGAGCCGGTGGCGAGGATGAGCAGGCGCTCGGCGTGGAACGGCGGCGGGCCCTGGGGCCGCCCGGGCTCACTCATCGGCGTCCGCCATGGCGTGGAGCAGGCACTCGGCGTCCGCGAGCGCCGCCCGGAACCCCTCGGTCCCCGCGACGCCGGCGAGATTGAGGATGATCTCGTCGACGCCCGCCTCGCGGTATCCGTGCAGCCGCTCGACGACCTCCTCCGGCGTGCCGTACACGTAGACACCCGCCTCGACCAGGGCCGCGGCGCCGGCACGCGGGTCGGCCGGGTCGGCGGGCACCCCGGCCCGGCGGAGCATGTCGGTGTAGTGCGGGGCCCGCAGATGGTCCGCGGCCGCGCTGTGCGCGAGTCTGCGGGGATCGCGACCGGGGCCGGCCAGTGCCACATGCACGACGGTCGCGACGCGGGGCGGCGTGCCGCGGCCCGCGGCTCCGGCGGCCAGGGCGGGAAGCAGCGTGTCCCGGACGTAGTGGGGCGGCGTCATCCAGGTGATGGCCACGTCGGCGACGGCGCCCGCCGCCCGCGCCATGCCCGGCCGGATGACGCCCAGACCCACCTCGACGGGCGGGTGGTGCATCGGGGGCAGCCCGGTGGTGGCGACGCAGGCCTCGCAGGCGTGCTCGACGGTGCCGCCGTCGAGGAAGGCGCGCACCGCTCGGGCGTACCCGGCCGCAGCCGCGGCCGGCCTGTGGTAGGGCGCGCCGCGCAGCGCCCGGACCAGGTCCGGGGTCGCGGCGCCGTATCCGGCGACCACCGGCCGGCCGGTGAGCGCCGCCAGGCTGCGCGCCTGCACGGCCGCCTCCATCGGGTGTCGCAGCGGCATCAGCGTCACGCTCAGCCCGCACGGCACCCTGATCCCCCGGCCCGCCAGGTAGGCGATCGTCTGATGCGTCTCGGTCAGCACGGATTGTCCCAGCCAGAGTCGGCCGGCCAGCCCGCTCATCACCAGCTCTCCGAACGGCACGACCGTGTCGGGGCTCGTGTGCTGGAGCGGGAACAGCAGCCCGGGCGCCATGGACCCCCTCGTTTCCTGAAGCCTTGGCGGTGCCGCGGGTCACCGTCGGGTGCCCGCGACACCGACACCGTCACCTGAATCCGTCAGCAGCTGGACTCAATGGTGTACGCGATGTAGCAGATGTGTGCGGTGAGGTAGCTCGTCCGCGGCCAGGCGCCGGGAGCGTCGCTCCCGGGGACCGCGGCGACCTCGGCGAGCGAGGTGTACGCCTCGGCACCTTCCATCAGCAGCTCAGTGGACATGTATGTCACCTCCTTTCCTGGTTCTCGTAGGGTCCGGGCCCGGGTTCGGGCCCGGAGGTCTCGAAGGGCAGCGTCGGCGAGCCGAGGTTGCGGTACACAGCGCCGGGTTCGACCCCGGCGGCCCGCAGCGCCTCGCGCACCGCGTCGTCCCGGTCTCCGCCATGCTCGGCGTGGACCAGCAGCCCGGCCGCGATGGCGTGCGAGCGGTGCTCGCCGAAGCTGAGCCTGCGGGTCCCGGGCCGCGGATCCTGAGGCTCCCACGCCCAGCCGATGCCGCCGCCGAGCGCGGCGACATAGGCGGACAGATCCTGGCGCAGCCCGCCGGTCGCGGTGGCCGCCGCGCCGATCTCCGGCACCGCGTGCCAGGCACGGCGTCCCAGGTAGACCACGATGCTGTCGCGGCGCGGATACAGATCGCGGGCGGAGAGCACCTTGGCCCGGTAGGGGAGTCGCAGCTTCTCCAGCCGTTCGAGCACCGCACCCCACAGGGCGGGGGCGGCGTCGGCCGTCTCGGCGCCCAGGTACAGCCGCAGACACGCGTCCTCCTCCAGGCCATGCCCCGCCGAGCCGCTCACCAGCAGGAACCCGGGCGAGACCGTCGGCTGGACGGCCGGCAGGCCGACCCGGCGAGCCGGCCCAGCGGGGGTGGCGACCTCGTCGCCGAGCCGGGACTCGGGGATTCGCACGCGCACCCCGTTCAGCCGGACCACGCCGGGCGCTCCGGGCTCCACCATGGCCAGGGCCGGGGAGTCGTGGTGCGGGACCACGGCGCGCAGCCGGTGCTCGAAGTCCGGGTCGCGCAGCGACTTGTGCCGCGGTCCTTCCGTGGGCTCGCGGCCGGTGTGGAAGGCGTCGTACAGCGCGTCGGCCAGCGCGCTGCGCAGCACCTTGGGGCCCTCGGCGGTGATCTCGCGGCCGTCGACGGTGGCCGAGGTGAGATCCGCGTCGATACGCACCCGGTCCAGCGATTGCTTCATCGTTCCTCTCCCAGGCCCAGCGTGGTGGTGAGCTCGGCGGGGCGGAGCAGGGCGGTGCGGCCGACGCCGGCCACCGCGCGTTCCAGGGCGCTCAGCCGACCGCGCTGGTGGGCCGCGACGATGATCCGGTCGATCAGGTGCCATCCGGCGAAGGCCGTCGCCCGAGCCGCCAGCTCGTGGTCGTCGCGGGCCGCGGGCCGGGCCTCGAGGTAGCCGGTCCAGAACGCCTCGACGTAGGGGCGCAGGGCCTCGAAGCGGCGGGCGCCGTTGGCGATGACCTCGCGTTCGCTCATGCCGTCCTCCGGGCCGGCCATGCCGAGCACGCCGCGGTAGAGCCATTCGCCGGCGAAGGCGCCCACGTCCCGTGCGGCATCGGCGAGCCGGGCCTCTTCCCAGTCGGTCAGGTACAGCGTGCCGTCGTGGTGGAGGAACTGGTCGAGCCGCAGGTCGCCGTGGACCAGGACGTGCGGGCCGTGGCTTTCCCGGTCGCACAGGTCGCCGATCGCCTTGGTGATCACAGGATCGCTGTGCAGGATCGCCCACGCCTCCAGCTCCGCGCCACTGGCGGCGGTATAGACCTCAAGCGGCAGGGCCACCAGGCGGTCGCGCGGCGGCAGCGGCGGCTCGGAGGTGTCCGCCTCGATGGGCCGCGGCGCGCTGAGGGTGTGGAGCGTTCCGACCTGGATCCCCGCGGCGTGGGCGAGGTCCCAGGTGAAAGCGTCCTCCCCGGCGAGGTCGGCTCCGCTGTCCGCGTCTTGCAGCAGCGTGAAGGCCAGCAGTCCGGAGGCGTCGTCACCGCCCAGGAAACGGGGCGCGTTGATCACCGGGTGCGCGTCGAGCGCCATGCCCATCGCCCTCGTGCGGTCCACCCTCCGGCGGACCTGCTCCGCCTCCCCGATGGTCCGCTTGACGAAGACGGGGACGCCGGCGTCGGTCACGCCCGCCCAGGTGTCGTTGCGGCCGAAGAACGCGGTGACCATGTCCTCGCGCAGAACTCCGAGTTGGAGCGCCGTGAGGAACTCCGCGACCTCCGGGACCTGGTCGAGCGGAACCGGGATCGGCTTCGGCCCCTCACTCACGGCCATCACCGGCCCCCAGGTGGGAAACGCGGCACGACCGGACGCCGGTGGCCTCGCCGGTGCGCGAGCACCGGCATTCCGTAAGCATGACTGTGTCTCTTTCGAAGCCCGATGAATGACGATCGACGGCAGTGCCGCGCGGGGATGACGGGGACGAGCCCGAGGTGGGACCTGCGGCCTCGCCGCGGACTCGTCGTCGCACGCACTGCGGGGTCCGCGGCCGACGCCGTGGTGACCTCGCGTACGCGGCCGGGGGAGCACTGGCGGCGGCGGACCGCCGTCATGAACGTCCTCCCCTGCCGTTCGGCGTTCGTCAGCGGACGGTTTCGGCGCAGGTGTTGTTCGTCCTGCAGGTGTGGCCGCAGGTGATCTCGCAGGCGGCCAGGTGACTCTCCGCCTGGGCGGGGAGCAGGTCGAGGGCGTTGATGTCGAGTTCCATCGGGTTCGTCCTTTCTTCGGTGGGAGATCTCCGCCTGCGCCGCGGCGGCCCTCATGGCCGCCCATCGGCCGACGGAGTTCGCGGGGACGCACGGGCGTGATGGTCGCCAGGCGCGCCCTACGACGGAGTCAGTTGATGATGGAGTGCATGGAGGTGACGCCGCCGCAGGTCGCCAGGCAGGTGATCTCGCAGGCGGCCAGGTGACTCTCCGCCTGGGCGGGGAGCAGGTCGAGGGCGTTGATGTCGAGTCCCATTACCTGCCCCGTCACCTACTGGCTCGTGACCTTGCAGGTGACGGTGCAGGTGCCCTTCGGCGGGCAGGTGATCTCGCACGGGTACAGTGCGCTCACCGTCTGGGCGGGGAGCAGGTCGAGGGCGTTGATGTCGAGTTCCATCGGGTTCGTCCTTTCGTGGGAAGAGATCTCCGCTGATACCGCAGTGATCACTAGGAGAGCTGGGTGACCCCGCAGGTGAACTGCTTGCAGGTCACGTCGCAGGTGATGGTGCAGTCCCGCAGGTGCTGCTCGGCCCGACCGGGGAGCAGGTCCAGGGCGTTGATGTCGACTTCCATCTCGTTCTCCTTCCGTACGCGACCGCTCCGCCTGCGCGGCGGCCGACGCGGCGAGCTCGTCGTGAGTGAAAAGCATGGCGATAAGCGCTTAGGAATCGCTTTCGAGTGGAATGACGGTATGGTCCGGACTCTTGTCTCCGGCCCTTGTCAAAGGCGGAGATGAGCCTCACGAGAAGCGCTCCTGCTCGCCTTTTTCCTGGTCACGGCGGTGTCTGACCTGCTTACGAAGGCTAAAGGGGTTCTCACATCGTGAGATTGGGAGCGATCGGCGGACCGCCCGTCACCGCCTTCCGGTCCGCGCCGGGCAGCGGCCCGGCCGCCACATGGCGTGCTGGACCTGCAGGGCGTGTCGTGCGCTCCTTCGGAACGCCGGGGCGATGACGCCCGGGAGACCGCAGAGGGCACGTCCCAGGTGAAAATCGACGCGATCATCGGCGTTCCGCGTTCGGAGACGTATCGGTGGACACCGGTCAGGCGGGTCTACGTCGACAAGAAGGGAGGCGCCAAGAAACGCCCGCTGGGACTGACCGCGTGGTCGGACAAACTGATCGAGGAGGGAAATAAAGGGAAGGTGCAAAAAATGAGCCTGGCGAGGACGGCGCCGAGGCACCGGCCGGACGCCGGCGACTGTGGCGACGGCGCCGGGCACGACCGAAGGCGGCCGGGCTGGGGGACTTCTCCCGATCGGCAGGCCGGGACGGGCGGTGACCACCCTTCGGACCGCCGAGCCCCGGCCCCAGCCCGTATCCCCGGCCGGGAGAGCTGATCTCCAAACCGCGAGCCGCACCGTCCGACGCTCTCCTAGCTGGTGACCGCCAGGGCGAGGGGCAGCACGGCGGGGGCTCCGGCGTGGCGGAGCATGGCGGCTCCCAGGGTCATCGTCCAGCCCGTGTCGATCCGGTCGTCGACCAGCAGGAGTGGTCCCTGGGCCGAGGCGATGGCCGCGCCCAGGGCGGAGGGCATGGCGAGAGTGCCTCGGATCGCCTGGACCCGCTGCGCGCTGTTGAACTGCCGTCCCGGCGGGCCCGACCGGTAGCCGAGATCGCCCAGATAGGACAGGCGCCCCACCTGGGCCAGCCGCTCGGCCAGGCTGCGGACGAGCTGCGGGCGGCTGCTCGAGGGCACCGCGACCACGCCCACCGGGCGCTGCGCCCACTCCCAGGACGACAGCACCTTGACCATGGCGGCGAAGACGTCGTCGGGGATCGGCCCGTCGGAGGCGCCATCGGCCAGCAGGCCGCGCAGGCGGTTGCCCCAGCCGATGTCGGTGAGCCTGCCCAGCACCCGCCCCGGCTCGGCGCCCAGTTCCGGCCTGATCCGGCCCTTGAGATCGGTCAGCCCCGTCGGCCACTGCCTGCGCGCCTCGACCTCCACCCCGGGCCTGCGGAGCCGGTCGGCCGCCGAACGCACGGCCTGGGAGTCCACCTCGGGCGAGCGGTGCGCGCCGGTGCAGTTGTCGCAGCGCCCGCACGGGGCAGCGGTGTCGTCGTCCAGGCGGCGGCGGAGGAACTCCTCGCGGCAGCCGGTGGTGTCGAGGTAGTCGAGCATGGCCCGCTGCTCGGCCTCCCGCTCGGCGGCGACCCTGGCGTAGCGCGGGGCGTCGTACTCCCAGGGCTCGCCGGTGGACTCCCAGCCGCCCCTGACCCGGCGCACGGCGCCGTCGACGTCGAGGACCTTCAGCATGGTCTCCAGGCGGCTCCGGCTGAGATCCACCCGGTTCTCCAGGGCGGCCGTGGACATCACCCCGCCCTCCTCCAGCGCGGCCAGCACGGCCCGCACGACAGGCTCCGGCGGGAAGGCCAGCGAGGCGAAGTACGCCCAGATGTCGCGGTCCTCGGCGCCGGGCAGCAGGATCACCTCTGCCCGCTCGACCCCGCGGCCCGCCCTGCCGACCTGCTGGTAGTAGGCCACCGGGGACTGCGGGGCCCCGACGTGGATGACGAAGCCCAGGTCGGGTTTGTCGTAGCCCATGCCGAGCGCGGAGGTCGCGACCAGCGCCTTGATCTTGTTGTCCAGCAGCGCCTGCTCGGCGGCGAGCCGCTCGGTCTGCTCGGTCTGCCCGGAATAGGCGACCACCTCGTGGCCCTGTTCACGCAGGTAGGCGGCGATCTCCTGGGCGGCGGCCACGGTGAGCGTGTAGACGATGCCGGAACCTGGGAGCTCGTGCAGCGTGCTCGCGAGCCAGGCCAGGCGCTGCTCGGCGCCGCCCAGGCGCACGACCCCGAGATGGAGGCTGTCGCGCTCCAGCGCGCCGCGCAGCACCAGCGTCTCCTCGCCCATCTGCTCGGCGACGTCGCGGGTGACCCTGGCGTTGGCCGTGGCGGTGGTCGCGAGGATCGGCACGCCCTCGGTGAGTTCCCCGAACAGCGTGCGCAGCCGCCGGTAGTCGGGACGGAAGTCGTGGCCCCAGTCAGAGATGCAGTGCGCCTCGTCGACCACGATCAGGCCCGCGCTCTCGGCCAGCTCGGGCAGCACGTGGTCTCGGAAGTCGGGGTTGTTGAGCCGCTCGGGGCTGACCAGCAGCACGTCGACCTCACCCTCGGCGACCTGGTTGTAGACCTGCTCCCACTCCTCGGGGTTGGCCGAGTTGATCGTGACCGCGTTGATCCCGGCACGCTCGGCGGCGGCGATCTGGTTGCGCATCAGGGCCAGCAGCGGGGACACGATGACGGTGGGCCCCTCACCCAGCTCGCGCAGGAGCGCGGTGGCGATGAAGTAGACAGCCGACTTGCCCCAGCCGGTGCGCTGCACCACGAGCACCCGACGCCGGTCCATGACCAGTGCCCTGATGGCCGACCACTGGTCCTCGCGCAGCCGGGCGTGCTCCCCGGCGAGCGCCCGCAGCCGCCCCTCGGCCTCTTCGCGCAGCATCTGCTCTTCGCTCACCGGTCATTGGTACCAGGTCCGGCCGACTGTTTCACTACGGACTCCGGTGGCGTCCTCCGCCCGGCGGACGTCGCGCGCTGATGGCCGAACCTTGACCGACTGGCGCCGATGGCCCTCGACATGGCGCTGTTCTCCTTCGTGGAGTCGATCAGCGCGGCGAGGATCTTCCGGCACCGGGACGACCCGCCGCTCGACGCCGACCGGGAACTGCTCGCACTCGGACTGGGCGGGATCTTCCGCGCCTACCCGGAGTCGGGGGCCCATCGCGACCTCAGGTGTCACCCGTCGGACGAGACCGAGCCGGGGCCGCTGATCGTGCGTATCGAGAGCCGCCTGTACTTCGCCAACGCCCGGCGGGTGGCGGACCGGGTGAGGTCGCTCATCGAGGCCACCACCCCCGGCCCCGGGCGGCACTCCTCGACCTGACCGGCGTGCCCGGCATGGATCTCACCGCGGTGTCGGCGGCCAGGGAGTTCTACGGCCTGGTGCGACAGCACGGCATCGACCTGTGGATCGCCCTCGACAGCCTCCAGCCCCTCGAACTCCTCGGGCGTACGGGCATCGGAGGGTGGCTGTCCGGCCGGGGACGGCTGCACCCTGACGTGGAGGCCGCCGTCGCGGCCTACCGCGCCCGCGGCTCCTAGGCGCCGCCCCTTGGATCTGCCGCCCACCGCGGTCAGGCGGTGCCTCGCCGCGCTGTCGCCGGTCACCACGGCGAGACCCGCCAGGCGGGGCCTAGGCGTCCAGGTGTTCGGGGAAGGCGTTGATCGTCACCCGGTGCATGCGGCGGCGCTCGGTGTAGTCGGCGACCGCGTAGTGCTGGGTGCTCCGGTTGTCCCAGAAGGCCAGCGTGCCCGGCCGCCAGTTGAGCCGGACCTGGTACTCGGGAGAGCGGATGTGGTCGATCAGGTAGGGCAGCAACGCCTCGTTCTCCCGGTCGGACAACCCCACCAGCCGCGTGGTGGAGGAGCGGTTGACGAACAGCGCCTTGCGTCCGGTCTCGGCGTGCGTGCGCACCACGGGACGCTCGATCGGCGGCCACTTGGCCTGGACCTGCTCCAGGTCGAAGTCGTGCCCCTTGGAAATGGCCTTCTTCATCGAGGCCGTGATGTCGTGGATCGCGGTGAGCTCGTCGCAGAGCCGCTGGATGGGCGGCGAGAGCGTCTCGTAGGCCAGCTGGGCGTTGGCCCAGAGGGTGTCACCGCCGACGGAGGGCAGTTGCACGCAGCGCAGCAGCGAGCCCATCGGCGGGACCGGCTCGAAGGTGTTGTCGCTGTGCCACTCGTCGCCGCCCTCGCCCTTGGGGTCGGTCTGGTCGAGGACGTGGATGGCGGTGCCGCCGTCCTTCTTGAAGGCGGGGTGGTTGATCGAGCCGAAGTTCTCCGCGAAGTGGATGTGCTCTTCGTCACTGATGTGCTGGTCACGGAAGAAGAGGACCTTGTACTCCAGCCAGCCTCGCCGGATCTCCTGGACCTCTCCCTCCGACAGCGGCTTGCGCAGGTCGACACCGCTCACCTCGGCGCCGATGTGCCTGGTCACGGGCTTGAACTCGATCATCTTCGGACGCCCTCCATCGTGGCCGCACGGCATTCGTGAAGGTTAGGTCATCCTTACCCAGCCCTCTTTCCGAGCCTAGCCCGATCCATCAAAACAAGCAATTGCTTGGTAAGGCACACGTGCCGGACCGGTGCCGGTCGAGGATGCTCCCCCGCCCGCCGCGGACACCCTCGCGGGCAGGTCGCGCCGGGTCGGCGGGGAGCGGGGGAACCGGCAGGCTCCGCGCCATGGTTTGATGCATCCACTATGGACGTCACCACCTGGTATCTCGAACAGACCTCACGCTCGGACCTGCTGCCCGCCAAGCCGCCGTCGATCGAGGTCGACGTCGTACACGCCGAGGTGCCCTCGCCCGAGTTCAGCCGGTTCCTCAGCACGGCCGTCGGCGGAGAATGGCACTGGACCAACCGGCTGCCGTGGACCTGGCGGGAGTGGAGCGACTGGCTGGAGAGCGGCGTGGAGACGTGGGTGGCCTATCACCGCGGCACCCCCGCGGGCTACGTCGAGCTCGCCCCCCAGGACGACGCGGCGGTCGAGATCACCTGCTTCGGCCTCCTGCCGTGGGCGATCGGCAGAGGCGTCGGCGGCCGTTTGCTGGAGGTCGGCACCGCCAGGGCCTGGGACCTGGCCGACCGGCAGCCCGGCCGGGAGCCGACCCGGCGGGTGTGGCTGCACACCTGCTCCCTCGACAGCCCGGTGGCGCTCGCCAACTATCAGGCCCGCGGCTTCAGGATCTACGACACCAGGCTGAACGTGCCCGGCGACGAGTACGAGGGGGAGACCCCCGGCCCCTGGCCCGGGGCGGGCCCCAGGACCCGCGACACCGCCTGACACCCCGCCCGGAACGGCGGCAGCCCTCGGCGGCGGGCCGGGGAAGGCCCGAAGGTGTCGGATGAGCTGGGTATGGTATCGAGTCTCGGTACCATACCCGGCCTCCCGCCGGACGCCCCGGCCCGAGGCTTCCCGGGGAGCCGGTGCAGACGGTTCGACCACGAAGACAGAAGGAGGATGCGCCTCCCCCTCGGCCTGACGGCCGGGGCCCGCGCGCAGGAAATCAGATGGCTCGACGGACGACCACACCCCCGACCGACGAGGGCTTCGAGGAGCGGATCGTCGACATCGACGTTTCCACCGAGATGCGCACCAGCTTCCTCGAATACGCATATTCGGTCATCTACCAGCGTGCACTGCCGGACGCCAGAGACGGCCTCAAGCCGGTCCAGCGCCGCATCCTCTACTCGATGAGCGAGATGGGCCTCCGGCCCGACCGGGGCCACGTCAAGTCCTCACGCGTCGTCGGCGACGTGATGGGCAAGCTCCACCCGCACGGCGACACCGCCATCTACGACGCGCTGGTCCGGATGGCCCAGCCGTTCTCGATGCGCCTGCCGCTCATCGACGGGCACGGCAACTTCGGCTCCCCCGACGACATGCCCGCCGCGATGCGCTACACCGAGGCCCGGCTGGCCTCGGCCGCCATGGCCGTGGTCCAGTCGATCGACGAGGACACCGTCGATTTCAAACCCAACTACGACGGCCAGGAGACCGAGCCCACGGTCATGCCGTCGGCCTTCCCCAACCTGCTGGTCAACGGGGCCACCGGCATCGCGGTCGGAATGGCCACCAACATGGCGCCGCACAACCTCGTCGAGGTCGTCGCCGCCGCCCGCCACCTGATCAAGAAGCCGGAGGCGACACTAGACGACCTGATGCGGTTCGTCCCCGGCCCCGATCTGCCCACCGGTGGCACGATCATCGGCCTCGACGGCATCCGCGACGCGTACGCCAAGGGCCGTGGCACCTTCCGGATGCGGGCCAAGTGCGCCGTCGAGCAGGTCAGCCCCCGTCGCAAGGGCATCGTCGTCACCGAACTGCCCTTCAACGTCGGCCCCGAGCGCGTGGTCACCAAGATCAGGGAGCTGGTCACCGCCAAGAAGCTCCAGGGCATCTCCGACCTCAAGGACCTCAGCGACCGACACAAGGGCCTCCGCCTGGTCATCGAGATCAAGAACGGCTTCATCCCCGAGGCCGTGCTGGAGGAGCTCTATCGGCTCACCCCGATGGAGGAGACCTTCGGCATCAACAACGTCGCGCTGGTCGACGGCGAGCCGCGCACGCTGGGCCTGCGCGAGCTGCTCCAGGTCTACGTGGACCACCGTATCGACGTGGTCCGCCGGCGTTCGCTGTACCGCAGGCGCAAGCGCGAGGAGCGACTGCACCTCGTCGAGGGCCTCATCGTCGCCCTGCTCAACATCGACGAGGTGATCCGGGTCATCCGTTCCTCCGATGACTCCGCCCAGGCCCGCGAGCGCCTGACGCAGACATTCCAGCTGTCGGAGATCCAGGCCAACTACATCCTCGACACCCCGCTGCGTCGCCTGACCCGCTACGACAAGCTGGAGCTCGACCGCGAGAGCCAGACGCTGCGCGACGAGATCGCCGAGCTGACCGCGATCCTGTCCTCCGACGACAGACTCCGCAAGGTCGTCTCCGACGAGCTCGCCCAGATCTCCAAGACCTTCGGCACCCCGCGCCGCACGGTGCTGCTGGAGTCCTCGGGGGTGGCGAGGAACGTCTCGGTCCCCCTGGAGGTCGCCGACGACCCCTGCCTGGTGCTGTTCTCGTCCACCGGACTGCTGGCCCGCACGGCCGACGCCTCGCCACTGGCCGGCGACGGTGACCGCTCGGCCCACGACGTGCTGGTCTCCGCGGTGCGGAGCACGGTCAGGGGCGAGGTGGGCGTGGTCACCAACCAGGGGCGGATGATCCGGGTCCAGGTGGTCGACCTGCCCACGCTGCCCCGCTCGGCCAACCCGCCGTCGCTGTCCGGAGGCCACCCGGTCACCGAGTACGTCACCTTCAACCCGGGTGAGACCGTCGTCGGCATCGGCTCGCTCGACCCCGACGGACCCGGCCTGGCCCTGGGCACCGCGCAGGGCGTGGTCAAACGGGTCGTCCCCGACTACCCGGCCAACCGCGACGACTTCGAGGTCATCGGCCTCAAGGACGGCGACACCGTGGTGGGCGCGGTGGAGCTGACGAGCGAGGAGCACGACCTGGTCTTCATCACCTCCGAGGCCCAGCTGCTGCGCTACCCCGCCTCCGTGGTCCGCCCCCAGGGCCGCCCGGCGGGAGGCATGGCCGGCGTGCGGCTGGACGGAGACGCCGTGGTGATCTGGTTCGGCGTGGTAGACCCCTCCCGCGAGTCTCGGGTCGTGACGATCGCCGGCTCCTCGACCGCACTGCCAGGCACCCAGATCGGTGGCGCCAAGGTCTCCGACTTCGCCGAGTACCCGCCGAAGGGTCGCGGCACCGGCGGTGTCCGCGTCCAGCGGTTCCTCAAGGGCGAGGACGTCCTGCTGCTCGCCTGGGCGGGCCCCGGCCCGGCCCGTGCGGTCTCGGCCGTCGGCAAGCCCGTGCCGCTCCCCGAGGAACTGGGCCGCCGCGACGGCTCCGGGGTCCGGCTCACCCACACGGTGTCGGCCGTGGGCGGCTCCCTGTGCGCCGAGGACGACCGGCAGGACCAGGGGGAGGCCACCTCCCCGGAATGATCCTCATCCCCCGCGCAGGACACCGAGGAGCCCCCGTCAGGACGACGGGGGCTCCTCGGCGATGACGGGTCCCGCGCACCGGGCGCCGGCGTCGCGTTCTCCGACCCCCGCGACGCCACCCGGCAGGTCTCGGCTTTCGGTGCGTGCCCCCTCCCGCACGGGGCTCGGGACGCACCCGGTATCTCAGGTGAGCGCCCCCTGAAGTGCGAACCTGATGGCCATCAGCAACTGCCAGGGCTCACCCGACTCCCAGAAGCGGATGACCCGGGCGACTCGATCCGGCGGATCGAACCCGCCGGCCCCGTACGGCCCGAAACACCCCGCCTCCACGAGGACGGCCACGAACGGGTCGTCCTCCTTCAGGGACCGGGTGTAGGCCGCCGCGTCGAGCAGGGCCAGCGCCGAGCGCGCGTTGCGCCCCCCGTCCCTGGACTCCACCCGGTCCAGCCTCCGCCTGCCCTGGTCACGGAGATAGTCGGCCAGCGATTCCGTCCTGCTCATTACCCACTCCACCTCCCGGACTTCGAGTGACGACATCATCACTCAATGTGAGTCCAGACGGTGGGATCTTGGTGAAGTCGTCACCTGAGGCGCCCCCGACAACCCTCGCCGAATGGGTATGACGCATCATTGGTTCGTTAGCCCCATCGACCGAGGGATACGTACGTGAGTGCCTTTGACGACCTGCTGGCCGCCAACGAGGAGTTCTCCGCCACGTTCACCAACGCGGAACTGACCGGCAAGGCGGCTCGTGGCCTCGCGGTGGTCACCTGCATGGACTCCCGGATCGATCCGCTGGGTCTCTTCGGCCTGAAACCGGGCGACGCCAAGATCCTCCGCAACGCCGGAGCCAGGGTGACCGACGACGTGCTGCGCACGCTCGTCCTGGCGGTCAACCTGCTGGCGGTGGAACGGGTGCTGGTCATGCCGCACACCGACTGCGGCATGACCAAGGTCACCGACGACGAGGTGCATGCGATCGCCGCCCGCCGCGGTGTCGACACCCGGAGCCTGGACTTCCACACCGTCCCCGACCAGGACGCGGCGCTGCGCCACGACCTCACCCGGATCAGGACCAGCCCGTTCCTCCCGGCGGGCATGCCGGTCGGCGGCGCCGTCTATGACGTGCGCACCGGCAAGCTGATGCCGGTCGACATCTGAGCCTCGGGGTTCCGGCCCCGCCGCGGCCCATGGCCCGGCGGGCCGCCCCGCGGGCCCGCTACGCGTCGATGTGGTCGCGGTCGATCTCGGCCGAGCTGCTCACGATGAACTCCCGGCGCGGGGCCACGTCGCTGCCCATCAGGAGGGCGAAGATGCGCTCGGCCTCCTCGATGTCCTGGATGCGGACCCTGCGCAGGGTGCGGTGGCGGGGCTCCATGGTCGTCTCGGCCAGCTGGTCGGCGTCCATCTCGCCCAGGCCCTTGTACCGCTGGACCGGGTCCTTCCAGCGCTTACCCCTGCGCTCCAGATCACGCAGCACCTTGTGCAGCTCGGCGTCGGAGTAGCAGTAGACGTATTTGCCGTGACCTCGGCTGGGGTTGATGACCTCGATCCGATGCAGCGGCGGCACGGCGGCGAAAACGCGCCCGGCCTCGACCATCGGCTTCATGTAGCGGTGGAAGAGGGTCAGCAGGAGACAGCGGATGTGCGCCCCGTCGACGTCGGCGTCGGCCATCAGGATGACCTTGCCGTAGCGAGCCGCCTCGATGTCGAAGGATCGGCCGGAACCCGCCCCGATGACCTGGATGATCGCGGCACACTCGGCGTTCTTGAGCATGTCCGCGACGGACGCCTTCTGCACGTTCAGGATCTTGCCCCGGATCGGCAGCAGGGCCTGGAACTCCGAGTCGCGGGCCGCGCGGGCGGTACCCAGCGCCGAGTCACCCTCGACGATGAACAGCTCGCTGCGGTCGACCTCGTCGCTGCGGCAGTCGACCAGCTTGGCGGGGAGCGCCGAATTCTCCAGGGCGGTCTTGCGGCGCTGGTTGTCACGGTGCTCCCGGGCGGCGATACGGGCCTTGGCCGCCGCGACGATCTTCTCAAGGACCGCGCGGAGCTGCGGCTTCACCGTGCGCGACGGGTTGGCGAGCAGTTCCTTGAGCTCACGCGAGACGACGTGGGCGACGATCCGGGAGGCCGCCGAGGTGCCCAGGACCTCCTTGGTCTGGCCCTCGAACTGCGGCTCGGGCACCCGGACGGTCACCACCGCGGTGAGCCCCTCCATGATGTCCTCGCGGGTGACCGGGGCGTCGCCGTTCTTGAGCAGGCGGGTCTCACGCAGCTGCTCGTTCAGGGTGCGGACGAGGGCGCGTTCGAAGCCGTTGACGTGGGTGCCGCCCTTGGGGGTGGCGATCACGTTGACGAAGGACCTGACCGTGCTGTCGTATCCCTTGCCCCAGCGCACCGCCACGTCCACGGTGAGCTCGCGCTGGACCTCGGTCGGGGTCATGTGCCCCAGGTCGTCGAGGACGGGGACCGTCTCGTGGAAGTGGCCCACGCCCCGCAGGCGCAGCACCTCGCAGACCGCCTCGTCCCGGGCGAGGAACTCGGTGAACTCCGAGATGCCGCCGTCGAAGTGGAACTCCTCCTCGGCCGCCTCCTCGCCGCGGCTGTCACGCACGGCCAGGGTCAGTCCAGGGACCAGGAACGCGGTCTGGCGCAGGCGGACATGGATCTCGTCGAGGGAGACCTCGGCCTCGGGGAGGAAGATCTGGTGGTCGACCCAGAAGCGCACGCGGGTGCCGGTGACCTTCTTCGCGGCGGCGCCTCCGTCACGCAGCCCCGACCTCTTCTTGAACTTGGCCTTGGGCCCGTCGCCGTCGAAGACGCCGGGAACGCCCCTGCGGAAGCTGATCTCGTGGATCCTGCCGTCACGGTCGACCTCGACGTCCAGCCGCGAGGAGAGGGCGTTGACCACGGAGGCGCCGACGCCGTGCAGGCCACCGGAGGCGCCGTAGGAACCGCCGCCGAACTTCCCGCCGGCGTGCAGCTTGGTGTAGACGAGCTCGACGCCCGCCAGGCCGCTCTTGGGCTCGACGTCGACGGGGATGCCCCGGCCGTTGTCACGGACCTCGATGGAGCCGTCGGCGTGGAGTTCGACCTCGATGCGGGTGCAGTAGCCGGCCAGGGCCTCGTCGACCCCGTTGTCCACGATCTCCCACAGGCAGTGCATGAGACCGCGGCTGTCGGTCGACCCGATGTACATACCGGGGCGCTTGCGGACGGCTTCGAGCCCCTCCAGCACCGACAGGTGGCGGGCCGTATAACCCGTCTCCGCGCTAACTGCGGTCACACCCACTCCCAGCTCTGTCGAACACGTGTGCGCAGCTTACCGTTCTTCCCGCCACGACGCGTACAAGCTTGCCATCCGGTGGACAACGGCGTTACATCCAGCGTGATCATCGTTACTTTCGGCCGCTTTCCGCTCTGGGCGTAGCAGGGGGTCGATTGGGAACGTTCGTATCGGGTTAGATGTTCTCTCAAGTGACTGACGCCAGATCCTCCACCTCAGGGGATGACCTGAAAGGCGATACGTGACTGGAACCCTCGCCCCCGCCAAGCAGCTGACCGCTGCGGACCGCTGTGACCGGTGCGGCGCCCAGGCCTACATCCGCGCGACCCTGCCCGTAGGTGGGGAGCTGCTGTTCTGCGCCCACCACGGGCGTCAGCACGTAGCCGTGCTGAGAGACAAGGGTGCCAACATCCAGGACGAGTCTGCGCGTCTCAGCGACGCTCCGGCAACGGCAGGCAACGACGAACGATGACCAGACGGATGGAGCCGTCATCGGACCCGATAGTGATATCGGCCCGCCACTGTGAAGCCATGGCGCTCGTAGAGCGTCCTGGCCGCCGTGTTCGACTCCACCACTACTAAATATGCCCGCTGCGTGCCCTGCTCCCGCGCATGTGTGAGCAGGGCGCGCAACACCTTCCGTCCATGGCCCTTGCGCCGCGCGTGCGGCACCACGGCCATGGAGTAGATCCCGAACCACTCCCCCTGGACCACACCCCGCCCCACGGCCTCCTCGCCGAGCGAGGCGTATGTGGCGGGCACACCGGTGAGGATCCGCGCGGCCGTCGGCAGACCGTCGCCGCCGAACCTCCCGTCCACGCTCCACCAGGTGTCCAGCCATGCCCGCGAGGGCGCTTCGGCGAGATCGACCTCTTCTCGCGACGCGCCGACGCCGTTCCCGGACGCCTCGGGCACCAGGCTCGCCGTCATGACCAGCGTCGGATCCACCACCCGATAGCCGCGCGCGTGCAGCAACGCGTCCAGGCCGGGCGTGGCGCCACCCCCCACCGAGAAGACGCAGGGCAGGCCCCGGTCGGCGTAGAACTTCTCCGCCACCTCGACGCCCGCTTCCAGATCCTCCGGCTCGCCCAGCGGCAGCACGGAGTTGGCCCGCTTGGTCACCCCGTCCGCCGCACGCAGGATCCAGCCACCCGCGTCCACCCGGTGAGTCGCCGGCCAGGCCTGGTCGACCAGCCGGTCAAAAACCTCAACGATCATGCTGCAGGATCCTAACCCCTCGGTCGCCGCACTACGCTCGGTGAATGTGCTGATTCTGCTACCCCCGTCCGAGGGAAAGGCCGCACTGGGTGACGGCCCCGCCCTCGACCTGCCCCGGTTGAGTTTCCCCGCCCTCGCCCCGTCCAGGCGACGCGTCCTGGACGCGCTCATCGCCCTGTGCGAGGGTCCCGCCGCACGGGAGGTGCTCGGACTGTCACCGGGACAGGCAGGTGAGATCGGCAAGAACCTGCTTCTGCGCACCGCGCCCACGCTGGCCGCGGCCGACCTGTACACCGGCGTGCTCTACGACAATCTTCACCTGGCCTCGCTCTCCCCCGAGGCCGCGGCGCGGGCCTCGGAAAGTCTGCTGATCTTCTCCGGCCTGTGGGGGCTCCTCCGGATCGACGACCGTGTACCCCCGTACCGGCTGTCGATGGGGGTGCGACTGCCGCCGCTGGGCGGTCTTGGCGCCTTCTGGCGCCGATCGGTCACCCCGCTGCTCGACGCCGAGCCCGGCCTGGTGGTGGATCTGCGCTCGGGCACCTACGCGGCGGCGTGGCAGCCGGGCGGCAGGGCGGTGGCGGTGCGGGTGCTCAAGGAGGGGAAGGTCGTCAGCCACATGGCGAAGGCCACTCGCGGCGTCATAGCCCGCTCACTGCTGGAGGGGGACATCGATCCACAGAGCCCCGAGGAGCTCACGAAGATCCTGGACCACCTTGGGCACTCCGTCACTCTCTGTCCGCCTCCCAGGGGGAGGCAGTCATGGATACTCAACGTAACCGTGTGATATTCGCCACATTCCCCTTACGGGCCCACATCAAGACCTGGCGCCGGTGTGCGCGTCTCGCGCCCGGTTCACGCCGGGACAAGGCGGAGCCGCCCGCAGGCCCGCTCGAACTGCTGAGCGGGATCACCCAGATAGGACCACGGCAGCCTGCTGACCCTGCCCCCCGTACGTGTCAGGTGCCCACGCGCGGGCCTGCGCAGGTCGGCCAGGTAGAAGGCAGCCCCGAACAGGTTGTGCGCCTCTATCGACCGTGGATGGCTGTCGCCGCCCAGCCAGCGGCCCGCGTGCGAGACGATCTCGCGCAGCGCCCCGTCCGAGAACCAGCCTCCGCGTGACATCGGTGACCGCTCGGCGGCCACCTGCTCGAAGTGCGCCAGCGGCAGCAGGGCCGCCATCGGGTCCCCGTCGGGCGCCCGCGACACGGCCTGCCTGGCGAACTCCAGCATCTCCTGGGCGCTGCCGCCCCAGGCCGGGGACAACGTCATGAGCCTGGCCACATTGGCCGGGAACAGCGTCGGATAACGGCGAACGGCTTCGAACCAGACCGCGTCCCTCTCCTGGCGCGGCCGGTCGAGGCCGAGGTAGAGCCACATGATCGACTCCCAGGGCACCGGATCCGACGGCACGAGCGCCGCCGCGGTGAAGAGCGGCTGCCTGGCTCTCTCCATCGCCGCCTGGAACGCCTGCAGACGCTGCGCCTGCACGGCCCGGGCCTTGACATCCGGCTTGATCGTCCAGGCTTCCTCGATGCGGGTACGCCCGAGCCAGAGCCACAGGTCGGGGTTGGCCCGGTCATGGAGCGCCAGCGCCTCGATGGCGCCACTGTGACCGACGGCCGCCCTGGCCAGTGCCTCGACCCTGAGCGCGCGCCTCTCCGGATCACCGCGGGCCGCGCCGAGCGTGAACGTACCGCTCTCGAACACCCTCCGGCGCACCGCGGCGACCGCGTCGTCGAGCACCACGTCCGCCCACGGACGATCGACGATCACCCGCAGCCTCCGGGCGCGAATCCTGTCAACTTCGGCCACACCCATGAGGCGGGAGCCTAGAAGTTCGTTTCACACCCCGTGCTACCGACCTGTTACACCGGCGTTAATGACGTGGGGCCCGCACCGGACAGTGCGGGCCCTCTGTCAGAGAATCTCAGTCAAGGTAGTCACGCAGGACCTGCGACCGAGACGGGTGACGGAGCTTGGACATGGTCTTGGACTCGATCTGCCGGATACGCTCACGGGTCACCCCGTAAACCTTGCCGATCTCGTCCAGCGTCTTCGGCTGACCGTCGGTCAGGCCGAATCGCATCGAGACCACGCCCGCCTCGCGCTCGGACAGCGTGTCCAGGACGGAGTGGAGCTGCTCCTGCAGGAGCGTGAAGCTGACCGCGTCGGCGGGGACGATGGCCTCGGAGTCCTCGATGAGGTCACCGAACTCGCTGTCCCCCTCCTCACCCAGCGGGGTGTGCAGGGAGATCGGCTCGCGACCGTACTTCTGGACCTCGACGACCTTCTCGGGGGTCATGTCGAGCTCGCGGGCCAACTCCTCGGGAGTGGGCTCGCGCCCCAGGTCCTGAAGCATCTGCCGCTGGACACGGGCCAGCTTGTTGATCACTTCGACCATGTGGACCGGAATGCGGATGGTCCGCGCCTGGTCGGCCATGGCTCGGGTGATCGCCTGCCGGATCCACCACGTGGCGTAGGTGGAGAACTTGTAGCCCTTGGTGTAGTCGAACTTCTCCACCGCGCGGATCAGGCCCAGGTTGCCCTCCTGGATCAGGTCCAGGAAGAGCATGCCGCGGCCGGTGTAGCGCTTGGCCAGCGAGACCACGAGACGGAGGTTGGCCTCCAACAGGTGGTTCTTGGCCCGGCGGCCGTCCTCGGCGATCCACTCCAGCTCGGCGCGGACGTCGACCGGGAGCCTCTCGCCGTCGGTTCCCAGCTGCTCCTCGGCGAACAGACCGGCCTCGATCCGCTTGGCGAGCTCGACCTCCTGCTCCGCGTTGAGCAGGGGGACCTTGCCGATCTGCTTGAGGTAGTCCTTGACCGGGTCGGCGGTGGCGCCGGCGGCGGCGACCTGCGGCACCGGGGCGTCATCGTCGTCATCGGAGAGGATGAGGACCTCGTCCTCGTTGACCTCGATGGCCTCGGCCTTGGGCTCCTCCTCGGCCTCGGCCTCGGCTTCCACCTCGACCTCGACCTCGACCTCGGCGACGGCCTCCAGGTCGAAGTCCTCGAGCTCGACGTCCTCAAGCTCGATGACCTCGTCGTCATCGCCGGCGAGCGACTTCGACTCGGACACGGGGGCCGGAGCGGCCGCCTCGGGGCCGGCCTTCTTCGGCGGGGCCGGAACCGGCTTCTTGGCGGCCGGGGCGATCTTCTTGGCCGGCGCCGCGGGCCTCTTGGCCGCGGGGGCGGGCTTCTTGGCCGCTGCCGCGGGCTCGGAACCGCCGACGACCGCGGTGACGGTCTCCGGCTGCTCCTTGGCCGCCGCGGCGGTCTTGGTCTTCTTGACGGCGGCGGGCGCGGCCGGGGCAGTACGACGCTTGGCCGGAGTGCGGGACTTCTTGGGAGCCGCGGAGTCCTCGGCAGTCAGCCGTACGGTGATGCCCTCTTTGCTGAGGCTTCGCAGGATTCCAGCGACCTGCGCCATCGGAATGTCCGCTTCCTCGACGGCCTTGCGGACATCCTCGGACTCGAGGAACCCCTGCGAGCGCCCCCGCTCCATCAGCTGCTGAATGACGGGCTCGTTCAGCTCGGATGGCTTCGAGCGAGTCGAACTTGCAGGCGACACGAACACCTCTCGAAGGAAAGCGAGACGAGAATGGACCCAGATGCCCAACTAGGGGCACTTCTACCTCTAGTTGTGGTTAGCGAGGCCGCGCGAACCGCGACGCACCTGTCCAGCATTGTGGCATGACACCGTGATCCATACGGCCGCCTCCTGGCGGTTGCCCTCCACCCTAGGCCGACCAAGAGAGTAGTGCGTACGGAAGCGAGGCACCGATACCCGAAAGCAACCGTTATGACTGTTTCATTCAGTCACTCTTCGTGGCGGCGGGAACGTGAATCGCGAGCACCGTGACGTCGTCATCCTGCTCATATCCAGACAACATCCGGTCGACAAGGAAATCTAGCAACATGTGGGGGCTTCCGACCACTTCGGCCGGCGCTTCGGTCACAACAGAGCAAAGATCAGCGAGTCCGGCATCAAGACCACGTTTCCGGTTCTCCACCAGACCGTCCGAATACAGGACGGCGGTGTGGCCCGGCGGGACGCAGAACCTGAACTGCCTGCGACTCGTGGGCCAGCCCAGCGGGGTGCCCGGCTCGCCGTCGCACAGTATCGGCACGCCCTCGGGGGAGACCAGCAGGGGCGGCGGGTGACCGGCCAGCGCCAGCGTGCCCTCTCCGGTGCCGGGCTCGACGACCATGTAGGCGAGCGTCGTGACCTGCTCCTCCTCCTCGGTCGCCTCGAAGACCCGGTCGAGGCCGGTGAGGACCGCCGCGGGCGGCGGGTTGGTCAACGCCAGGGCCCGCATGGCGTTGCGGATGCGGCCCATCCCCGCCGCGGCCTTGACGCCCTTGCCCATGACGTCGCCGACCACCGCCGCGACCCGGCCGTCCTGGAGCACGAACGCGTCGTACCAGTCACCGCCGACCTGCACATGGCGGCTCCCCGAGCGGAACCGCTGGGCGAGTACCAGCCCCCTGACCACCGGCAGGCGATCGGGCAGCAGGCTGCGCTGGAGCGTTTCGGCGGTGCGGTGCTCGCGCTCGAACAGGGTGGCCCGCTCCACGGCGAGGGCGCACTGCCCCGCGAGCGCCTCCAGGAACACCCCGTCCTCCTGGGAGATCTTCTGCGGGCGGGTGAAGGAGAATCTCAGTGCCCCGAGCGCGCGACCCGCGGCCAGCAGCGGCAGGCCCACCCAGGCCCGCTCGTCACTGTGGGCGATGAAACCGGTGACGCTGTCGTCGTCGCCGCCCGCGTCGACCAGTTGGGCCCGCAGGCTGTCCGGCGACTCGGCGAAGACCGGGCGCCGGCTGTTGACCGCCATGGTCATCACGCTGGAGTGCGACAGCGGGATCTCCTCGCCGGGCGCGCCCGGAACGTCGGGGATGCCGCCGCTGTTGACCAGCTTCAGCGCGGCCCGGTCGACGTCGAGCAGCGCCACGGCCGACCGGTCGGCGGCCAGCGCCGTACGACCCACGTCGATGATGACCTGGACCACCTGCTCGACGGTGAGCGCCTCGGCGAGCAGCGCCGTGGCGCCCTGCAGGCGCGCGGTGCGCAGGGCCGCGGCGCCGAGCTGGTCGGTCAGGCGGCCCCGCATCTCCTCGGCCTCGCGCTGCGGGGTGACGTCGGTGTTGGCTCCCACCCATTCGACGACCCGGTTGTGCCGGATGATCGGGACGGCGCGCACCTCGAAGTGCCGGTAGCCGCTGGCCCGGGTGCGGACCCGGTAGCTCCACTCGAACATGATCCGGCCACGCAGCGCCTCACGCCAGGCCTCCTCGGTGTGCGGGCGGTCGTCCGGGTGGACGGCCTCCAGCCAGCCGTGGGTCAGGTACTCCTCCAGCCCCTGGCCGGTGATGGCCCGCCACTGCGGCGCGTCCTCCTCCACGACGCCGTTGGGCGCGGTGATCCAGACCAGCTGGGACTGGGCCTCGACCAGCGAGCGGTATCGCTCCTCGCTGCGCCTGAGATCCTCCTCGACCTGCCTGCTGTCGGTGATGTCGACGCCGACCAGGCAGATCGCGCGCAATGCGCCCTTGTCATCATGGATCGGAGAGAAGGTCAGCGACCAGTGGTGGGTCTCGCCACCGGCGGTGCGCACCCGGATCCGCTGGTCGCCGTCGACCGAGGCTCCCCCGACCATGCTCCGCACCGAGCCCTCGATCAGGGCGGTCAGATCGGCGGAGAGCAACTCACCGGGGACCCGGCCGACCAGGCGCTCGGCGGGCAGGCCGACCACGTTGGCGAAGACCTCGTCGACACGCTCGAAGCGACCTTGGGGGTCGAAGAACGCGAAGGCGAACGGCGACTGCGACAGCAGGCCCTGCAGCAGGCCGGAGTCTGAGATGTCCACACCCGACTCCCGGGGACGGGGCACGGAGGTTTCGGCGCTCATGGTCGGCACCTCCGTCGCGTGCCAGGGTCTCCCACGAGGCACATCTCCAAACTTGCGAATTGGCGTAGCGCGGCTCCGGGGGACCGGATCCTGGAGTACATCATCGGCGATGGGCAGGTGCGGACGGAAGCCCTGCCCAAGATGCGGTCAGCACACCCCGGAAACGCCACCGCTCCGATGGCCGGGATCCCCGGGCCGACACGCCGGGGCTCCCGTACGGGCGGCGACCAGTCGGCGTTGCGCCTTCGAACGTTTGCGGCCAGGACCCTAGCAGGATCGCGCCGGACCGTCCCGGCAACTGCCCACCTCATCTCCGTCGGGCTTGCAGGCGAGATCAGGCTACTGACTCGCCGTCAATTCGGCTCCCTCTTCGGGGACACTCACTTACTCCACTGTTGCAGGATTCAGTCAAGATACGGGGCCAGCTTCCCATATCAGGGCGCCGAGGGTTGACACTCCCGAGATAAGTTGTGGAATGAGAACGCACGTCCTCGCCGACACATCCGGGGGATGCCCCCGGGAAACTCCGGAGGAATGCGACATCCATGCCCGTTCTTGCCACCCGCTCCACCGGGCCTTCAACGACTTGTCACGAGCCGGTGACATCTCACCTGGCCGCCGAGTTCCTGACCGTTCCCGTCGAGACCGTCGGCAGGTGCGTGGCAGAGGTCTGTGCCTGCGCGGAGCACCTCGGCATCGAGGCGACTCCCGAGGTCGTCGAGCGTGTCGCCCGCGAGCATCTGCTCGCCCTTGTCAACTCCGCGCCGCCGCCCCGCGGTCCCCGGTAGCATCGGGGAACCCGGCCGTCTCTACGCACCGTTTGGACCGGGATTGCGAGAAGGTTGGGACGTGAGCGAGCGAAGCGAGCGGGCCGATCCGCACGGCGACGACCGCGATGGGCTCACGCGGCCGACGGGGGAGGCTGAGACTGCTTGAGTCGGCGACACCGTCGAGACCCCAGGGAGAGCCAGTCCCCTGAGGCGGTCTTCTCCGAGATGTTGCTCGCCGCTCGCGAGCTGCTGGCCGTACGCAGCCCGCTGGACGCCGAACTCATGGTCTCCGACATGGTCGGAGCCTGGTGGGGGCGCCGGCTGAAAGGCGGGGACGCCGAGCAGGTCCTCGGCGAGGGCCTGGTCGACTACGCGGCCAAGGCAGGCTCGCCCGCCGCGCTCACCCTGCTGATCGCGCTGGCCTACCTCGGCACGGCCCGCCAGGCCGCCAAGGCGGAGGGCGCCGCGCTGGCGCTCATGGAGCGCGGTGTGGCCAGGCCCCGCTGGGCCGACCGGCTGGGCGCGGTCAAGACGACCGGCTGCTTCGTCTCCCGCGACGCCTACGGCGACCAGGACACGGTGGTGTGCACCTTCGGCTACCGGGGCGCCGACAGCGGCGAGGACCGGCACGCGCTGGTCGTGATCGTCGACTACAACATGCGCGGCATCGCCCGTGACGCCTGGGTCTCGTCGCACGTCGACAAGCTGCTGGAACAGGCCAGGGCCGAGGCCGAGGACAACCCGATGCTCAGGTTCGGCCAGATCGAGCCGCAGCAGGCCAGGGCCCTGCTCGAATCGGCGATGAAGGCCACCGCGGAGTACGGCCACCGCAGGACGGCCGCGCCGGTCAGTGACAGCTACAGTGCCTACCACGCCTTCGCCAGGTCCCGGATCAAGGCGCTGCCGCCCGGCCGGAAGCGGCCGGCCCCGCTGCACAGCGAGGCCCCCTACAGCCGCGACCGCCGGGCGATGCTGGCCGCCGAGTTCCTCTCCTCGGACGCGGCCGAGCACCTGTCCGACCCCTCCGCGGCCTCCCGATGCGCCGATCACATCATCGACTACGGCTGCGACCAGGATTTCGGCCGTCCACTACGGGTCAGCCCGACCAAGTGCGAGACCTTCCTGCTCGACTGGCTGCCGCGCAAGGTGATGCTCAACACCGCCGAGCAGGAGGCGGTGCCGCACGTGCTGGGCGCCTGGGCGCGCTTCGCCGCCGACCGGACCGGGCTGCCGGACGAGGGGCTGCGAGCCACCCTCGACGCGGTCTGGGAGGCGACGGGCAAGTTCGCCGAGTCCTACCGCGATCCGACGACCTTCGGGCTCGACCGCGACCTGCTCGACCGGCTGCTGCCGGACGGCGACCTGTCGGCACTGGCCAGGCGGGTGTTCGCGTTCCCTTTCCTGCAGGGCACGCACGGCGAGATCCAGCTCGGCCTGCTCAACCCCGCGGACGACACCGATCGGCGGATCCTGCTGGGCATCGACCACGCGGGCGAGCTCACCCGGCCCGGCCACGACGAGCATCTCGCCTGGCACGAGGAGATCGCCGCCCGGCTGTGGGAGGGCGATCCGCCGCAGCTCTGGGAGGCCGCGCAGCGGCTGCTGGACCTGGGCCACGACCGGCACGACGTGCTGCACGTGCTGATCGAGATCGCCGAGCGCATCGGCGACGACCCCGAGGAGCTGGCCATCGCCCTCGACGACATCGCGGATATTCCCGACGAGCCCCCGGTGTAGGTGAGCCATGATGATCGATCTCAACGCCGATCTGGGCGAGGGCTTCGGGATCTGGCGGCTGGGCGAGGACGAGGCCCTGCTCGAACTGGTGACCAGCGCCAACATCGCCTGTGGGTTCCACGCGGGTGATCCGCTGACCATTCGCCGCACGTGCGCGGCGGCGATCGACCGCGGGGTCGCGATCGGTGCCCAGGTGTCCTACCGGGACCTGGCCGGGTTCGGCCGCCGCGAGATGGACGTCGACCCGGAGGAGCTCTGCGCCGAGGTGCTCTACCAGCTGGGGGCGGTGGACGGCATCGCCAGGGCGATGGGCGGCCGGGTCTCCTACGTCAAGCCGCACGGCGCGCTGTACAACCGGATCTGCCGCGACCCCGAGCAGGCCGGGGCCGTCGTGGCGGCGGTGGCCGACTACGGGGACCTGCCGCTGTTGACCCTGCCCGGCTCCGCCGTCCACGAGATCGCCGCCGGGGAGGGGGTCACCACGGTCGTCGAGGCCTTCGCGGACCGCGCCTACACCGCTGCCGGAACGCTGCTCTCCCGCCGCTCCCCCGGTGCCGTGCTGCACGACCCCGGTACGGTCGCCGCCCGTGCGGTGCGGATGGTGACCGAGGGCGTGGTCGAGGCGGTGGACGGCTCGCTGGTCCCCGTCGAGGCGCGCTCGATCTGCGTCCACGGCGACACCCCCGGCGCGGTGCTGATGGCCCGGGCCGTCCGCGACGGCCTGGTGGACGCCGGGGTGCCGCTGAGGTCCTTCACGTGAGGGGCCGGCGGTGATCCGGCGGGCCGGGGAGTGGTCGCTGCTGGTGGAGACCGGCTCGCTGGAGATCTCCCACCGGCTGGACGCCCTGCTGCGGGCCGCTCGGCCGACCGGGGTGGTGGAGATCGTGCCCGGCCCCACCACGGTTCTCGTCACCGCGCCGGGGGCCGACCTGACGCGCCTGCGGGACCGGCTCCTGCGCCTGCTGGAGACGGGGTCCACGATCGGCGCGGGTAGCGCCGCGCCGGCGCCGGCCGTGACCGTCCCCGTCGTGTACGACGGCGCGGATCTCGACGAGGTGGCCGTGCTGAGCGGTCTCTCCCCCGGGGAGGTGGTCGAGCGGCACACCGGGCGGGAGCTGGTGGTGGGCTGGCTGGGCTTCGCCCCCGGGTTCGCCTACCTCACCGGGCTGGATCCCGCACTGCGCGTCCCGCGGCTGGACACCCCGCGAACCTCGGTGCCCGCCGGATCCGTGGCGGTCGCCGGCCCCTACTCGGCGGTCTACCCCTCGGCCTCCCCCGGCGGGTGGCGGCTGCTCGGCCGCTCCACGACGGCGGTCTGGGACGTGACCGCCGACCCGCCTGCCCTGCTCACCCCGGGGACGCGGGTGCGTTTCCTGGCGGTCGGCGAGCCATGATCGAGGTGATCGCGTCGGGGCCGTACGCCACGGTGCAGGATCTTGGCCGGCCCGGGTACGCCCACCTCGGAGTGCCCCGCTCGGGTGCCGCGGACGAGCCGAGCCTGCGGCTGGCCAACCGCCTGATCGGCAACCCGGAGAGCGCCGCGGGGATCGAGCTGACCTTCGGCGGCGCCCGGCTGCGCTTCACCACCGGGGCCTGGGTCGCCGTCACCGGGGCCGCCTGCCCTCTGGAGGTGCTGCGAGCGCGCGGAACCGCCCCGGACGACACGGCCCCCGGCGGGCCGGTCCCACACGGGATGTGCGCGCCTTTCTGGGTGCCCGCGGGCGGCGAGCTGCGCACCGGGACGCCGGAAACCGGCCTGCGCACCTACATCGCCGTCCGTGGGGGCCTCGACACGCCCGTCACGATGGGGAGCCGGTCGGCCGACTCGCTGTCCGGGCTCGGCCCTCCCCCGCTTCGTAGCGGAACGGTCCTGCCCGTGGGACCGGCGGACGGCCTGCCGCCGATCACCGTGGACGCGGCGCCCTCGCCGGAGCTCGGAACGGGCATCCTGCTTGTCCTGCCTGGTCCCCGGGAGGACTGGTTCGTCCCCGGAGCCCTGGCCACCCTCTGCGCGGAGCCGTACGAGGTCGGCCAGGACAGCAACCGGGTGGGCGTGCGAATCCGCGGCGCCCGCCTGGAACGGGCCCGGGACGAGGAGCTGCCCAGCGAGGGCATGGTGGCCGGGGCCGTCCAGGTGCCGCCCAGCGGCCAGCCGATCGTGTTCCTCGCCGACCACCCGCCGACCGGCGGCTACCCGGTCATCGCCGTGCTGACCTCGGCGAGCCTCGCCAGGGCCGCCCAGCTCCGCCCCGGCGACCGGGTACGCTTCCGCCGCGGTTGAACCGCTCCTCGGCGAAGCCGGCGGGAGGGCGTCGCAAACCCGGAGGCTTCGGTTGTGACGGCTAGGGCAGCAGCCCGGACACCCGCTCGGTCTCGGCTGCGAGGGCCGCGGCGGGCACCTCCTCAAGGAGATCGACCACGATCTCCTTGTCCTCGGTCTTCCAGATCCCGACCACCCGGCCTTCGTGGATCACGACCGGGGAGATCCAGCCGGCGGCCCGGCTGACCCTCGCCTTCGCCGCGGCGGGCAGAAGGGGCTCCAGGTCACGAGGGGCGGCGAGGATGTACTGGTCGAAGCCCGGCAGGAGGTGGACCCCGGTGGCGGGCCGGGTGCCGGCCAGGTCGTCGAGGTGCTCGGCGAGCATGACCATCGGCCTGCCGCCGACCTCGATCTCGGCCAGCTCGGGGGTGAGGTCCCGGAACCAGCCGCGCAGGGTCGCCTTGCGGGCCGCCCCGCGGTAGAGCCAGCCGTCGAACGTCTCGGGGGTGCCCGGACCGTGGGCACCGAGGAAGGAGCGGAGCAGGCGCACGCCGCCCTCCTCTGCCGAGGGGGGTTCCGCCGGCCAGCCGGGCACCCAGTCGCGGGGGCTGACGAAGGTCACCCTCCCCTCACGGGGCGGGCCGTAGCAGAGCTCACCGAGAAAGCTCAGCGGCTTGAGCAGGGCGCCCCAGCCGGAGGTGAGCGCCTCCTTCAGGTGGGCGTCGCCGGTGATCTCGATGACCCTGTCGACCAGCTCCTCGCGGGTGAGGGCGCGGCCGGCGAGCGCCTTGGGCACGGCGTCGAGGATGGCGGCGACCTCGGCGGCGGTGACCCCGTGGCCCCGCTGCCAGGAGCCCCTGTCCCAGTTGCGGAACGAGCCGAGGACGGCGGCGTGGCAGGCCAGCTCGTCGGCGGGGACGAGGTGCAGGGTGCCGCGCGCCGTCCAGGTCTTCACCAGGCTGCGGTCTCGCCACAGGGCATCGTCGATCTCGTCGGGTCTCGGCCGCGCGCTCCGCACGGCCACCGCCAGGCCTGCGGCGGAGGCCACCTGTGCCTGCACCCCGGTGAGCCTGCGCACGACGGAGACCGCGTCCGGCCCGTCTGCCGGGTCCACGAACTGCCGCTTCAACCTCCACGCGAGTACCTGGGGCCAGGTGACCGAGACAACCATGGCCCACTTCTACACTCCGCCCCCGACAGAAAGCACACCCGTCCCGCCGCCGGGTGCCTCCCCCAGGGTGTTCGGCCGCCCGAGGACCGTGAGACGCCCCGCCCAACCGGGCGCGGGCCACCGGCACGGCCGGGTCACCGGGTGAAGCCGATGTCCTGGTACCTCAGGTCGTAGAAGCCTCGGGCGCCGAAGTTGGCGACCGTGCTCTTGACCGCGACGTTCTGCGGTCGCTGGTAGAGCGTCACCACGTTGACCGCCTGCCAGATGAGCTTGTCGGCGGCGTTGGTATCGGCGATGGCCCGGCCGGGGGCGAGGGCGGCGGTCGCCTTGTTCATGGCGGCGTCGATCTGCGGGGAGCCGATGCGGCCGAGGTTGGCGTTCCACTGCCCGGTGTCGTCCGGGCGCCTGGTGGCGTCGGCGTACTGACCGTAGGCGCTGGAGACGGGAAACGGCGTGCCCATGTACGCGAAGGCCGTTATATCGTAATTGCCGGGAATTATGTATTTGGTGAAGTAGTCATCGGTGGGTACCGACTGGAGAGTGACCCCGACACCGATCTGGGCGAGCATGTCCTGGACGAGCTCGGCCTCGGACTTGGTGAGCTGCAGGCTGGATGGCAGGACGAAGCGCAGGTTCAGCTCCCTGCCGTCCTTCCTTCTGATCCGCCCCTCCAGCTTCCAGCCCGCGGCGTCCAGCTCCCGCCCAGCTTGAACCGGGTTGTAAGTACCGATCTCACCGGCGTTGTCCTGGTAGCCCTCCTGGGTGTTCATGAAGAAGTGGTTGTTCAGCAGGACGATCGGCCAGTCGAGGCCCTGAAGGTCGGACTGGGCGATGGCCTGGCGGTTGATACCCATCGCCACGGCCCTGCGCACCCTCTGGTCGGACAGCAGGGCGCTCTCGCCGTTCATCGTGATGTGCCGGAAGTCGGGTCCGGCCGCCTGCCGCACGATCGCGCCCGGGGTGGCCTTGACGCGCGCGTAGTCGGGCGCGGACGGACCGATGTCGAAGGTGTCGAGCTCACCGTTGCTGAAGGCCCCGACCAGCGCGTCGCTCTCCAGGGAACGGTAGATGATCTGGTCCAGCTTGGCCCGCTCTCCCCACCAGCGGTCGTCCCTGGCGATGGTGACGGTCTTGGCGGTCGGATCGAACGCGACGAACCTGAACGGGCCGGCGGTCACCGGGATGCGGTTCAACCAGGCGTTGTTGAACGCCTCGGGGGTGGCGTTGGTACTCCGGGGGTACAGCGGCGCGAACAGCGACTGCCAGTCGCCGAAGGGTTTGGCGAAGGTCACCACGACCTGGTGGTCGTCCTTGCCCCTGGTCACCTTCTCGATGTCCTGGTAGCCGGTGGTGCCGGCCACCCGGTAGTCGCCGTTGCGACCGTTCATCGCCTGCCACTGGGCCCGGTAGTCCTCCCAGGTGATCGGGGTGCCGTCGGACCACCTGGCACGCGGGTCGAGGGTCAGGGTGACGACCTGCTTGGGGCCGTCCGAGGTGACCCTGCCAGCCGACAGGTAGTCGGTGTTCGGGGAGATCTGCCCTTTGGCGTCGGAGCGGAACGGCGAGGGCATGAGGGCGTCCATGACCTTCTTGACCGTCGCCAGGTTGCCGTCGACATGGTTGAGGTTCCAGTTGGACGGATACTCGCCGAGCCCCCAGCGGAGCACCCCCCCGTCCACGACCCGGTCGCGGGCGACGGGGTTGACGTCGTAGGCCTTGATCGCCGAGATGGGCCCGCTCCCCGTCCCGCCCCCGCCACCGCAGCCGGTCAGAACCGGCGGGACCGCCAGGACCACGGCCAGCACGGTGGCGAGCGCGCCCACGCACCGGATCGATGTCACTGTTTTCCTCCCGGAGGATACGACTGGGCGAACAGAAGGGCACTCGGCTGGATCATCCGGCGCCGGACCTCTCGGCGAAGTGGCATGAGGCTCCGTGGTCGTCTCCGAGCCGGCGCACCTGGGGTTCCTCCTCCACGCAACGCCTTCTGACGGTCTCGTCGAGGGACCTGAACAGGGGACAGCGGGTGCGGAAGCGGCAGCCGGAGGGGGGATCGGCCGGGTTGGGCAGGTCTCCCTCCAACAGGATCCGCCTTCTGGACCGTTCCATGGCCGGATCCGGCAGCGGGACGGCCGACAGCAGTGCCCGCGTGTAGGGATGCATCGGAGCGTCGTACACCCGGCCGGCCTGCCCGATCTCGGCGATCCTGCCGAGGTACATGACCGCGACCCGGTCCGCGATGTGCCGGACCACGGCCAGGTCGTGCGCCACGAGCAGGTACGACAGGCCCAGGCGGGTCCTCAGCTCCTCCAGCAGGTTGAGCACCCCGGCCTGGATGGACACGTCGAGCGCCGAGACCGGCTCGTCCAGCACGACCAGCCGGGGCTCCAGGGCGAGGGCGCGGGCGATGCCGATGCGCTGACGCTGCCCCCCGGAGAAGTCCTGCGGATAGCGGGCGGCGTGGCCGGCCTCCAGGCCGACCATGCCGAGCAGCTCGCGGACCCTCGGCCCCACCTCGCGGCTGCCGTGCGTGCGCAGCGGCTCGGCGAGAATGTCGTAGACGGTCATCCTCGGGTCGAGCGAGGCCAGCGGGTCCTGAAAGACGACCTGCATGTCGCGCCGGACGGCCATCCGGTCACGGGCGCTCATCTGTGAGGTGTCGCGGCCCAGCACCGTGATTCCGCCGCTCTGCGGTGCGGCCAGTTCGAGGATCTCCATCAGGGTGGTCGTCTTGCCGCAGCCCGACTCCCCGACCAGGCCGAGCGTCTCCCCCTCGCGGATGTCGAAGCTGACACCGTCCACCGCGCGGACCGTGCCGACCCGCCGCCTCAGGAACCTCCCCCTCACCAGGGGATAGTGCTTGACCAGGCCCTCGACCGCGAGGACCACCTCACGCCCGCCATCCGGCCGTGGCGACTCTCCGACGACGGGACCGGGGCCGGGTACCTCCCCCGCGATGGCGCGCACACCGTAGATCTGGGCGGGCGACCACCCCTCCGCCTCGATCTCGCCGGAGCGGATGCACGCCGCGAGGTGGCCGGGTGAGCCCACGCGTACCGGCTCGGGTTCGGACTCGGCGCACGCCGGGACGGCGATCGGGCAGCGCGGCTCGAACGGGCAGCCCGGCGGCAGCGCCGCCGGTGACGGCGGGCTGCCCTCGATGGGCACCAGCGGCTGCTCCCGGCCGCGGTCAAGGCGCGGGATCGAGCCGAGCAGTCCCATGGTGTACGGCATGCGGGTGCGGTAGTAGACCTCGTCCACCGGGCCGACCTCGACGGGGCGCCCGGCGTACATGACGAGGACCCGGTCGGCGAACCCGGCCACCACCCCCAGATCATGGGTGATGACGACGATCGCCGCGCCCGTCTCCCGCTGCGCCGTCTTCAGCACCTCCAGCACCTGAGCCTGGACGGTCACGTCGAGCGCGGTGGTCGGTTCGTCGCAGAGGATCACGTCGGGGTCGTTGGCGATCGCCATCGCGATCACCGCGCGCTGGCGCATGCCGCCGGAGAACTCGTGCGGGAACGCCCTGGCGCGCTGCGCCGCGTTGGGGATGCCGACCAGGTCGAGCAGTTCGACGGCGCGTCTGGCGGCCTGCGCGGGGCCGATCCGCTGGTGGACGCGGACCGCCTCGGCGATCTGGTCGCCGACCCGGTAGACGGGGGTGAGCGCGGAGAGCGGGTCCTGGAAGACCATCGAGACGGTCTTGCCGCGGAACGCGGTGAGCGTCCTGTCCGGGGCGCCCAGGATCTCCTGTCCGCGCAGCCGCACCGACCCGGTGACGTGGGCGTGCGGCGGGAGCAGGCCCATCACGGCCAGCGAGGTGACCGACTTGCCGGAGCCCGACTCACCGACGATCCCGAGCACCTCGCCCGGACGGACCGCGTAACCCATCCCCCTGACCGCGCGGACCGCACCGGGGCCCAGGCCGAAGGTGACGTCGAGGTCGCGCACCTCGAGCACCGGGTCGGCGGGCACGGGGTCGCTCCCGGCCCTCAGCGGCAGGGGGTCGCCCCCGGCCCCGCGCCCGCCGGTCCGGCCGCTCCGGGATCTCGCGTCCGCGGTTCGCTCGCTTGTCATCCGCTCACCCACTCCTGCGGGCCGTGGGGTCGAAGGCGTCGCGCAGGGAGTCGCCGACCAGGTTCACCGCGAGCACGGTGACGATCAGCAGGCCCGCGCAGAACCAGAACGTCCAGGGGGCGTAGAGCGCCGTCTGGGCGCCGTCCGCGATGAGGCTGCCCAGCGAGACGTCCGGCGGCTGGATGCCGAAGCCGAAGTAGGAGAGGGACGTCTCGGTGAGGATCGCGGCGCTGACGTTCAACGTGGCGTCGACGACCAGCAGCGAGGACATGTTGGGGATGATGTGCCGGAAGATGATCCTTGTCGGCGGCACGCCCATGAACCTGGCCGCCTGGATGAACTCCCGCTCCCTGAGCGAGATGGTCATGCTCCGGACGATCTTCGAGGTCACCATCCAGAGGAAGAGCGCCAGCACCAGCACGAACATCGGCCACTGTCCCCCGGCGAAGAGCGGGGACATGATCGCCAGGATCAGGAAGGCGGGGAGCACGAGCAGCAGGTCGGTCGCCCAGGTCAGCGAACGGTCGGTCCAGCTTCCGAAGTATCCGGCGAAGGCACCCACCACGGCCGCGAGCGCGGTGCCGACCACCGCGGCGAGCAGGCCGACGACCAGGGACCTGCGCATGCCGCGCAGCGTGACCGCGTACACATCGGCGCCGGTCTGCAGGGTCCCCCACCAGTGCTCGGTCGACGGCGGCGCGAGAAAGGCCGTGAAGTCCTTGGCGGTGTAGCTCCAGCGGGTGAGGTAGGGGCCGGCGAAGGCCAGCAGGAAGATCAGCGCGAGGAGCGCGGAACCGGTCCGGCCCCGGCCGGAGCGCAGCAGGCGGCCCATGACCACCCGCAGCCGTGAGGGCGCCTTGATCCTGTCCAGGGACGCCCGCTGCTCGGTGAGCTCCTCCTCGGCGATGGTCATCTTCGGCTCACCCCACCCGGACGCGCGGGTCGAGGACGGCGTGCAGCACGTCGGAGGCCAACGCGGCCAGCAGCACCGCCAGCGCGGCGAAGCAGCTGATCGCGGCGACGGTGTTGATGTCGTTGGTGGAGATCGAGTCGACCAGCTGCTCTCCCACGCCGTGCCAGCCGAAGATCTTCTCGGTGAAGGTGGTGCCGACCAGCAGTGCCCCGAAGGTGAAGGCGAAGTAGGTGACCACCGGGATCAGCGCGGTGCGCAGCGCGTGCCGGGTCAGCGCGGCGCGGCGGCTCAGCCCCTTGGCCATGGCCGTGCGGACGAAGTCGGCGCCGAGCACATCGAGCATCATGTTGCGCTGGTAGCGGCTGTAGACGGCGGCCAGACCGAGCGAGAGCGACAGCGTGGGCAGCAGCAGATGCTGGATCCGGTCGATCCCGGCGGCGGCGGGCCCGCCCTGGAGCCCGGGGGTCGCCTCTCCGCTGACGAGGAGGATCTGGGCGCCGACGGCCTCGTTGAACCGGACCGCGGCGATGATCAGGATGTTGGCCAGCACCACCGTGGGGACCGCGAGGACGACGAAGGAGAGGGCTGTCGAGAGCCGATCGAAGGCGCCGTACTGCTTGACCGCGGCGTAGGCGCCGACCAGCACGCCGGTGACGCTGCCGACGAGAAGCCCGACCGTGATCAGGCGCAGCGTGACGCCGATCCGGCGCCCGAGGTCGTCACCGACCGAGCCGCCGGCCACCGTCCTGCCGAAGTCGCCATGTGCCAGGGCGCCCGCCCAGGTCAGGTAGCGCTCGAAGAGCGGGGTGCGGTCGTTGAGGTTGAGGTCGGTGAGGCGGGCGTCGACGACCGCGGGGGGGATCGGCGGGTTGCGGCCCTCGTAGTTGGATCGCGGGTCGAGCGCGGAGGCGGCCAGCATGTAGGCGAGGCTGGTGGCCACGACGATCAGCACCAGGTAGTTGAGCAGCCTGCGGGCAAGGAATCCCGCCATCTTTCCTCCTCCGGAGCCCCGCCGCTGTCGGTGACCATCTTGCTACACTCAGCGACCGATGGGCTGCATAGCGTACCGAATCGGAGGGATCTCGGTGGACGGTGACACCGGTCGGGCCCGGAATCACTTTCCGGAGAGTTCGTCCACGGCCGCGCGCAGGTCAACACTGGTGATGGTGGTCAGGTCGGCGGCGGTGGCGGTGGTGCCGCCCAGGGCGGCCAGGCGGACGTCCCTGCGCATCGCCGCGCGCTCGAAGAGCGAGCGCGCGAACCTGCCGTTGCCAAGGCCGTCTATCAGCCCCTCGTCGCAGACCCAGGCGAAGACCTCGGCCAGGTCACGCCGGGCCGCGTCGTCGAACCTGTCGCCCGAGGAGTCGGCGAGCAGCACCGCGATCTCGGTGAGCTCCTCGGCGGAGTACGAGGGAAACCGCACCCGCTGGCTGAACCTGCTGCCCAGACCGGGATTTGACGACAGGAAGGTGTTCATCTCCCGCTCGTATCCGGCCAGGATGATCACCAGCCGGTCGCGGTCGTCCTCGGCCCGCTTGAGCAGCGTCTGCACGGCCTCGGTGCCGAAGGCGTCGCCCCCGCTGTAGCCGGAGTTGACCAGGCCGTAGGCCTCGTCGACGAAGAGCACCCCGCCGAGCGCCCGATCGACCAGCTCGTTCGTCTTGATCGCGGTGGCGCCGAGGTGCTGGCCGACCAGGTCGGCCCGCTGGGCCTCCACCACGTCTGGCTGGGAGAGCAGGCCGAGCGCGGCGAAGATGCGGCCCAGGATGCGGGCCACCGTGGTCTTTCCGGTGCCCGGCGGCCCGGCGAAGACGAAGTGCCGCATCTGCGGCGGGGTGGGCAGCCCCCGCTCCTGACGCATCTTGGCCACTCTGAGCTGCGCGGCGATCGCGTGTACCTGCCGTTTGACCGGTTCGAGACCCGCCATGCGGTCGAGGTCGGCCAGCGCCTCCTCAAGGGAGGGCGCGGCCTGGTAGCCCCGGTAGCGGGCGGTGAGCTCGTCAAATGCCTTGACGACGTCCTCCAGGACCGTGGTGACCAGCTCCTCGGTGCTGGGCGCGCCGCCCGCCCCCACCACGCGCACGTCCCTGGCCTGCGCGGCGGCCTCCACGAGGCTGCGGACGAACCGGGCGTTGCCCAGGTCGTCGACCATCAGACGCCGGTGGATGTCCTCGAATCGGGCGAGCAGCGCGGGCGCGGCCTCCGGTGACATCCGGTCGCCCCGGCGCCTCTGCAGCAGCTCGGTGATCTGGAGCAGCTCATCGGGAGCGTAGCTGGGGAAGCGGACCCGGCTTGCGAACCGGCTGGACAGGCCGGGATTGGACGACAGGAAGGTGGCCATCTCCTTCTCGTATCCGGCCAGGATGACGACCAGCCGATCGCGGTCGTCCTCGGCCCGCTTGAGCAGCGTCTGCACGGCCTCCGCGCCGAACCTGTCCGGCTGGCCGTCACCGGAGTTGATCAGGCTGTACGCCTCGTCGATGAAGAGCACCCCGCCGAGCGCCCGGTCGACCAGCTCGTTCGTCTTGATCGCGGTGGCGCCGAGGAACTCCCCCACCAGGTCGGCCCGCTGGGCCTCGACCACGTAGGGGGTCTCCAGCAGGCCGAAGGCGTAGAAGATCTTCGCGACGGTCCTGGCCACGCTGGTCTTGCCGGTGCCCGGGGGACCGACGAACACGAAGTGCCGCATCGGCGGCTCGGTGGAGTATCCGGCCTCCCTGCGTAACCTGGCCGCCTCGATCGAGGCGGCGATCGAGCGCACCTGCTCCTTCACCGGGGCCAAGCCGATCATGGCGTCCAGTTCTCCGAGCGCCTCCTCCACCGAGATGGGCGGTGGCGCCTCCCGCTCGCCGGTCACCGCGGCGGGTGCGGGGGTACCGCCTCCGCGGGCCCTGAGCCCGGCCTGGCTCCGCTCCCCCGCCGTCAGCGCCGCCCGCGCCCGGCGGGCCTGGAGGAAGCGCTGGACGAGCACCCCGGCCGCCACCGCGTACGCGGCCCAGATGGCGGTGACCGGCGCGAGCCCGGGGATGACCGCGCCGAGCAGGACGGCCACCAGTCCGGCGGGCACCAGTGCCATGGCCGTGCTCACCCACGGGGTGACCCAGCGGATGAGGTGGGCCGCGCCGGCCACCAGGGGGGCGAGGATCACCAGCGCGGTCGGGACCGGCGAGTTCCAGCCGGACGCGCCCTGGAAGATCATCAGCACCGACAGCCAGGCGAGCACCACGAGCAGGGTGGCCGCGGCGCGGGGAAAGCTCAGGGTCAGCGCCGCGAAGCCGAGCAGCGTCAGGGTGACGAAGAGCGTGTTGAGCACCGACCAGCCGAGGCCGAACGCCAGCCCGACCGCTCCGACCAGCACCGCGATGTAGATCAGCCTGCGCAGAGGTGGCGAGAGCCGGAAGTAGCCCAGCCGCACCCGCTCGAACAGATCCCGTGCGGCCGCGCGCCCCGCCGGCTGGGCCCTGCTGGATTCCCGCATCACGCCTCCCCGGTCCGCCCCCGGTTATACCGCACCGGGGGGACGTTTGCGCGTGCCTGAGCGTCGCGCCACGCCGCCGCGCGGGCACGATCAGATATGTGGATGAGAACGGATGAAATCCACGCCCGAGGCGGCAAGCCCCGACCGGTGCCGCACCGGTGGCCACACCCTTCCCTGTGCCGTCTCCGCGCCCCGCGCGCGGTGGTTCGCGCCCGGGTGCCCGCCGGGTGGGAGTGCCAGGTCCCCGCACCCGTCCTGCCCGGGGAACCGGCCAGGTGACGGGCATGGGAATGTCACCGCCGGGCAAGGCGGTCCGCGCTCCCGACGGCCGCTCTTCCTGGGTGCGGCTCAGCCTCGGCGGGCACGGCCCTGGTGCCGGCCGGGATACTCGCCGACCACGACCTGCTTGGGGGTGATCCTCAGCAGGTCGGACTCGGTGTCGCCGATCGCGATGCCACGCACCTCGGCCCAGAGGCCGCGGCCCTGCGGGTCCGCGACGAAGACCGCCACCCTGGGGTCGCGCTCGGCGGCCTCCCACGCGTCGGAGGCGGCGATCAGGCGTAACTCGCCGCTCGGGCCGACCGAACTGACCGCGCCGACGGCCAGCGCGCGCGGGCCGCCGGGGTCGACGTAGGCGAGCACCACCCCCCGCGCGTAGGTGAAGGCCGCGCGCACCTCCCCGCTGAGCCCCACCGGCGGTGAGGCGTCGCCGGGCAGGCGGCCGCCACAGCCGTCGCACATGACCAGCGAGGCGCGCCAGGGACCGGGCGCACCCCGCCACCACGCCCGCACCGACCTCGTGGCGAACACCACCGACGAGACGGCCGGCAGCGCGGTTCCGGCCCGCCAGGCCCACTCGCCCGCCTGGCCGAGCCCGAGCATCATGGCCGTGGCCGCCGTGCCGAGCAGGAGCGCCGCCGCGGCGGACAGGGCCAGCGCCACCGCCAGCCCGCGGTCCGCCGCCAGCACCCTGCCGAGGCCCAGGGCGGGACCGGCCCCGCGGTACGCCCAGCCGAGCACGAGCGACGGCGAGCGCGGCGAGCGCCCAACGCCGTTCGTCCAGGACCGCCGTCACCAGCACCACCGCCACCGGCACCGACCAGGCCCGGCCCGCCACCAGCCAGAGGGTCACGTTGACGTCCCGCCGGGCCGTACGGTCGTCACCGGCCGCGGCGAACTCGGTCAGCGCCCTGACCGGCCGCCCGCGCCAGGCCTCGACGAGCACGCGCAGGACGAGCAGTACGGCGCCGTTGAGGAGCACCAGCCCGGCGAGGCCCGCCCAGAGCACTCCCGTGGCGTCCGGCGGCGGTCCGGCCAGGAGCGGTGGGGCCTCCGGCGGGAGCGTGGCGACGACCGCGACGTACGCGGCCACGACGACCAGGGTGATCAGGATCGACGTGCCGAGCCAGAGGTCGCGGGCGAGCATGCCGGGCACGTACGACCAGAGCCCGACCCGGTGCGCCTGCCTGAGGGTGATCACCAGGACGGCGAGCGGCACCAGACCGCCACCGATCCTCGCCACGCCTGCCAGGCCGAACCCGAACTCCGCCGCGCAGACCGCGACGAGGGCGACGGCCAGCAGGACGCGGATCTGCCGTGACCATGTCTCCAGGGCGCGCCTGGCCCGGCCCGTCTCGCGGGGGTCGACCGGCCAGGCGGGGTCGTGGTGGGCGCGTGGGCGCTCCCAGCGCAGCCAGGTCAGGCCGAGGTTGATCCTGGCGCCGGGATGGTCGGGCAGGCGGCGCAGCGCGTCGCGGTAGGCGGCCCGCGCGCGGGAGTACTCACCGCGCAGCAGCGCGAGGTCACCGGTGAGGACATGCGGGTCCGGCTCCTCCGGCGCATAGCGGACGGCCCTGGCCGCCTGTGCCCGCGACTCGCGCCAGCGGCCGGGCACCCTGCGCAGCGCCGCCCCCAGGCGCATCCGCGCGGCCCAGGAGCCCGGCGCGAGGCGTACCGCCTCCTCGGCGGCGGCCACGGCCTCCGCGTCGCGGCCGAGCCGCTCGAACGCGAGGCTGGCGAGGCGGTATCCCCAGTCGGCTCCCGACTCGGATCGGGGGTCGAGGTCCAGCGCCCTGCGGGCGGCCTCCAGCGCGGCCTCGGGATGGTCACGGCCCAGCAACGCGGCGGCCACGGCACACCACTGCCGGGGGTCGCCGGGATCCCGGGGCGGCGACACCGGGGCCGAGTCGCGCCCGCCGGACCCGCTCACCACGGCGGCTCACGGGCCTCACGCTGACTCCCCACGATCGCCATGGTCCGTGGGAGATCACCATTTGCCTAGATAACGGTATATGCCTGTATCTCTCTAGAGAGGTCACTCAAAGCGTCACCGCGAACACGGAATGTCGATCGATCGTGAGCGACAAGGTACACATATCCATGGAAATCCATCATCGAATGCCACCCCGCGCACTGCCGCACTTCGCCTAGGCTGCGACGTATGTTCGTCCAGGCTGACAACTCCTGAGCGGCCCATGACCACCATCATGGCCAAATCCAGGGGTGGGGACGGCGGCTCACCGGCACCCGGAGCCAGCCGGTGGTCGATCCTCGCCCTGCTCTGCTTCAGCCTGCTGCTGATCGCGGTGGACGCCACGGTGCTGCACATCGCGGTGCCCACGCTGACGGCGGCCCTGGAGCCGACCTCCGTGGAACTGCTGTGGATCATCGACGTCTACTCGCTGGTGGTCGCGCCGCTGCTGCTGACCTTCGGCACGCTCGGTGACCGCTACGGCCGCAAACGGCTGGTGCTGGCCGGATACGTGGTCTTCGGCGTCGCCTCGGCGGCGGCCGCGTTCGCCCCGACCCCGCTCGCACTGATCTCGGCCCGAGCACTGCTCGGCGTCGGCGGTGCCATGATCATGCCCGCCACCCTCTCCATCATCCGGCAGGTCTTCACCGACCGGCACGAGCGGGCGATCGCGCTGGGGGTGTGGAGCGCGGTGGCGGCGGCCGGGGCCGCGGTCGGCCCGCTCATCGGCGGGCTGCTCGTCGAGAAGTTCTGGTGGGGCGCCGTCTTCCTGATCAACGTCCCCATCCTGATGGTCCTGCTGCCCGCCGCGGTCAGGCTTCTTCCCGAGATCCCAAGGCGCTCGGACCGGCCGTGGGACGCGCTCAGCGCGCTGCTGTCGGTATTGGGCATCCTCGGCGTGGCCTTCGGCCTGAAGGAGACGGGTGCCGGGCATCTCGGCGGGGTGGCGGTCCTGCTGTGCGGGGTCTGGCTGCTGACCTGGTTCGTCCGCAGGCAGCGGCGGCTGGCCTTCCCCCTGCTCGACCTGGAGCTGTTCCGGCGACGGGCGTTCTGCGCCGGGGTGGGCGGCGTGCTGCTGACCGTCTTCGCCCTGGTCGGACTGGAGCTCATGCTCGCCCAGTACCTCCAGCTGGTCCTCGGTGACAGCCCGCTCGGGGCGGCCGTGCGGATGCTCCCGCTCATGATCGCCGCGATCGCGGGCGGCCTGGCCGGGGCCCGGCTCCTTCGGCGGTTCGGAATGCGCGCCACGATGAGCGGCGGGCTGGCGCTGACCGCCCTGTCCCTCGCCCCCACCCTGGCCTGGGGTACCGAGGGGCATCCGGTGGCCCTGACGTTCTGCTTCGTCGGCATCGGCTTCGGCATCCAGGTCGCCCTGCTGGCCGCCTCCGACACGATCATGTCGGCCGCGCCCGAGTCGCGCGCGGGCGGCGCCGCCGCGATCGAGGAGACCGCCTACGAGCTGGGTGCCGGGCTCGGGGTGGCGGTGCTCGGCACGATCACCACGGTCGTGTACGCCCCCTCGCTGGGCCCGGTCCCCGGCGTCCCTCCCGAGATGATGCACCAGGCCCGCCAGTCGCTCGCCTCCGCCGCGCACATGGCGCGGGAGATCGGCGGCGGCGTGGGAGACGCGCTGCTCTCCGCGGCCCGCGTCGCGTTCGTCTCCGGCCTGCACACGACGATCATGGTGAGTGTGCTCCTGCTCGGCTGCACCGCACTGGCCGTGATGCTCCTGGTACCCCACCGCTCCAAGGGAGACGGAGAGGGGAGTGACTCCTCGTGAGGGGTTTGGAAGGTCCTCGCTCGGTCATCTATCGGTCAAGCCTGGGCAGGAACGGTGAATCTAACCAGAATGAGGAACCGTGCGACGAACCCTCCATGATCTTGCCTCCCTGGCCGCCAGGCTGGGCGTGGGCGGGATCTTCTTCGCCAACGGCTGGCACAAGCTCGAAGCGGGCCTGACCGCCACCGCCGGGCAGTTCACCACCCTGGGGGCCCCCGCGCCGGGCGTGTGGGCCGCCACCACCATGCTGACGGAGCTCATCGGCGGCGCGCTGCTGGTGGCCGGGCTCGCCGTGCCCGCGTGCGGGCTGCTGCTGTTCGCCGAGGCCCTCGCCGTGTTCGTACTGGCCAGTGGCGAGACGGGCCTGCCGCTCACCGGGGGCGACGCCAAGCTGATCGTGGCACTCGGGGCCGCCTCCATCCTGCTGGCGGTGGGCGGCGCGGGCCGCCTGTCGGTCGACCACATGGTGGTGATCAAGCGCCGTGAGGCCGAGGCCGCCGAGGACTTCGCCGCCGAGACCGAGGCCGACGACGTCATCGCCGCGCTGCGCGAGCCGGAGACCCCTCCGGCGCCCGCCCTGCCCGCCGCCGGGAAGAAGCCCGCCGACACCGGCAAGCCCGCTCCGGCCACCTCCGAGAGCACCGTCGACACCGCGGAGTTCCCGGCCGCCGCCCGTCCGCGTACGCGTACCCGCAAGCCCTCCTCCGGTACCGCACCCGCCGCACCACCAGCGCCGCCCACCTCCGGCAAGGCCGGTGACACCCTCGTGGCGGGCAAGAAGGACGAGCCTTCCGGAACCTGAGCGGACGAATCCCGGAGGCCCGGCCGCCGCACGACCCACCGCGGTCGCGCGGGTGCTGCCTCGACACCATCACCGCCGACGCCGGGAGGCGACCGCGGAACCGCCGGCCTGACACCGGCCGGCCGTCAGTCCCTGCCCTGCCAGGTCGTCACGCACGCCTCGTTGCCCTCCACGTCCGCCAGCACCCAGAAGGAGGGCGCCTCGGCGTCGGACAGCAGCACCCCGCCCGCGGCCAGGGCGGCCTCGATCCGGTGGGGCGCCTCGTCGTGGGGGACCGAGACGTCGAGATGGATCCGGTTGCGCTGCGCCCGGGGCGCGGTCATCCGCTGGAACCAGATCGCCGGCCCCTGCCCGACGGGATCCACGAGCGCGCCCTCGCCACCGGAGGCTCCGGGCTCGTCGTGATAACCCATCACCGCCTTCCAGAACGGGCGGACGGCGGCGATGTCGATCGCGTCGATCGCGATCTCAAGGACCTGGACCGACCGCACCTCCCGGCCGCCCACGTCGGTGCCGGTGTTCAGCCCGAGCTCGGCCACGACCGCGGAGATCCGACCGGCGAGCTCGACCTCGACCGGCGTCACCGCACCGGTGACCGGTGAGCGCAGGGTCAAGACCACCCGGCCGGGGCGGACGTCCATCTCCAGGCTTCGCTCCCCGTCCGCACCGGCCACCGCCACCGCGCGCGCGACGACCTCGACCGCCCGCGCGGGCGATGCCACGGCCACCGACGTGCGCACCACGTCCAGGACGTAGCGCCACCCGAGATCGCCGACGGCGTCGGAGATCTCCCGTCGGCTCAGCCTCTTGTCACCATCCGGAACCTGCTGCGTCATACCACCATGATCGCAGCGCCCCTCCCCTTACGGGACCCCGTCTGCGTGCTCAGAGCTCGAAGCGGGCCACCCGGCGGAGTTTGTTCATCGCGTCCAGGGCGGCGACCTTGTAGGACTCGGCCAGGGTGGGGTAGTTGAAGACGGCGTCGACCAGGTAGTCGATGGTGCCGCCGCAGCCCATGACCGCCTGACCGATGTGGAGCAGTTCGGTGGCGCCGGTGCCGAAGACGTGCACGCCGAGCAGGGCGCGGCTCTCCGGGGAGACCAGGAGCTTGAGCATGCCGTAGGTGTCACCGATGATCTGGCCTCTGGCCAGCTCCCGGTAGCGGGAGACGCCGACCTCGAAGGGGACGTGGGAGGCGGTCAGCTCGTCCTCGGTGTGGCCGATGAAGCTGATCTCGGGGATGGTGTAGATGCCGATCGGCTGCAGGTGGTGGATACCGCGCAGCGGTTCCCCGCAGGCGTGGTGGGCGGCGATGCGGCCCTGCTCCATGGAGGTGGCTGCCAGGGAGGGGAAGCCGATGACGTCGCCGACGGCGTAGATGTGCGGCGCAGTGGTGCGGTAGTGCTCGTCAACCTGGATCCGGCCCCGGGCGTCGGCGGCCAGCTCCGCGTTCTCCAGCGCGAGCTCGTCGGTCATGCCGTGGCGGCCGGCCGAGTACATCACCGTCTCGGCGGGGATCCTCTTGCCGCTCTCCAGCACGGTCAGCGCCCCCCGGGAGCGGCGCTCCACGGCGGCGACGGTCTCGCCGAAGCGGAAGGTCACCGCCAGGTCGCGCAGGTGGTACTTGAGCGCCTCGACGATCTCCAGGTCACAGAAGTCGAGCATCCGGTCGCGGCGCTCCACCACCGTCACCTTGGTGCCCAGCGCGGCGAACATCGAGGCGTACTCGATGCCGATCACCCCGGCCCCGACGACCACCATAGAGTCGGGGATGTCCTGCAGCTTCAGGATGCCGTCCGAGTCGATGATGGTGTGGTCGTCGAACTCCACGGTGTCGGGGCGGGCCGGCCGGGTGCCCGTGGCGACAATGATCTTGTCGGCGGTGACCTTGGTCTCCTGGCCGTGCTCGTCGACGACGCCGACCGTGTGCGGGTCGACGAAGTGGCCCATCCCGCTGAGCATCGCCACGTGGTTGCGCGACAGCTGGCTGCGGATCACGTCGATCTCCCGGCCGATCACATGCTGGGTACGGATGCCCAGGTCGGCCGCGGTGATCTCGTCCTTCACCCGGTAACTCTGGCCGTACATGCCGCGCTGGTTGAGGCCGGTCAGGTGCAGGACGGCCTCACGCAGCGTCTTGGAGGGGATGGTGCCGGTGTTGATGCACACTCCGCCGAGCATGTTGCGCCGCTCGACGAGCGCGACGCGCCGTTCGAGTTTCGCGGCGGCGATCGCAGCCTTCTGCCCACCCGGCCCGGAACCAAGAACGATGACATCAAAATCCCACATAGGGCTCAGTGTGAACGCACGGGGCGATCTCAGCCAGAGTCGCGACTCCCGTGCTCACCGGGGAGGGCACCCCTGACCGTTTCGGACACCGGCGCTGCGGCAGGGAAACGACTCACCTGCCGGATGAACCCGGCGGCCCCTCGCCGGACATGATGAGCGGTCCGGACCGTGGCGGCCTTGTCGACACCGCCGTGAGCCGCCCTCTCCTCCGGCTTCGGCGCACCGGCACCTCGCCCCGTACCGCGTCTTGGGCGAGCGTCTTACCTCGTGGCGGCCTCACGCCGCCACGCCGTTTCGCTACCGCCCTACACCGCCGCCCCCACATGGTCCACGATCGCGGTCGCCCCCTCCTGGCGTGCGCAGTTGGCGCAGCAGAACCAGCGCCGACCGGCCTCGACGCCGTGCCCGACGATGCGGACCCCGCAGTGCTCGCAGATCGGTGCCAGCCGCTGGATCGCGCACTCGAAGCTGTCGAAGACGTGCACCCCGCCCCGGGTGTGCACCTCGAAGCTCATGTCGTAGTCGTTCCCGCAGGTTTCACAGGTCGCCATGTTTCCCCCCGAAAAATCGTGGCTTTCCGGTGCAGTCCTACCCAGGTATCCGCGAGTCAGACAATCCTTCCCGCCGCGATCGCCGCCGCGACCAGCGCGAACACCGCCGAGACGGCCAGCAGCGGGGGGAGCAGCCGGGCGGACCTCTCACGCGCCACGAGACGGGCACGGTTGGCGTCGATCCACTCCTTCAGGCGGGGCCAGGCGTAGGGCAGCGCCTGGTGGACCAGGTACGCCCTGTCTCCCCGGTGCTCGACCAGCCCCGCGAAGCCGTGCAGGACGTCCTCGGACCCGGCGGGGATTCCGGCCTCGCGGGCGACCGCCTGCCCGTCGGCGTCGATGACGACGAGCCTCAGGAACACCGCCGGCACGCGCTCCCGGTCCGCCGGGTCCAGCGCGGCGAACGCCGACTCGGCAAGCGCGCCCAGCCCCGGATCGTCGCAGGCCGTGCGAACCCTGGCCGCCACCTCGGCACCGGCCCGCAGCAGCGGGACCGTCTCGGACCCCGGCGCGTCCGTCCGGGGAACGGCCTGGCCGGCGGCCTGGCCGGCGGCGATCAGGGCGATCAGCAGGTCGCGGGCGGTGGGTCTGGCGCGGGGATCCTTGGCGAGCGCGGCAGCGGCCAGGGGCCGCAGCGGGCGGGGCAGCGGGCTCAGGTCGGGGTCGAGCGAGAGGATCCGGTGCATCACCGCGCCCAGGCTGCCCGCCGCGAACGGATCCTCGCCACTCGCGGCGTACAGCACGATCCCGCCCCAGGCGAACACGTCGGCGGCGGTACCCGCCTCGCCGCCGGTGAACACCTCGGGCGCCGTGTACGACGGCGCGCGTGGCCTGAGCCCGGTGGCGGTCAGCGCGGTTCCCAGGCCTGGGCTCAGCCCGAATCCGAGGACCCCGGGCCCGTCCCTGCCGAGGAACACCTTGTCGGGGGTGAGACCGCGGTGGACGACCCCGGCGTCGTGGAGGGCGGTCAGCGCGACGGCGATCGCCGTCGCGAGGGCATGCAGGTCGTCACCACCGAAGATCTGTCCGGCCCCGCGCAGGCTGGGGCCCTCGACGTACTCGCTGACGATGTACGGCCTGGGCCCGTCCAGATCCGCGTCCAGCACCCCCGCCGTGCAGAACGAGGCCACCCGCCGAGCCGCGGCGGCCTCACGACCGAACCGCTCACGCAACTCCGGATCACTCCCGGCGTCACCGTGCAGCACCTTCACCGCCACACGCCTGCCCACGGCGTCGTACGCCTCGTAGACCACACCCTGACCACCCGCACCCAACCGCCCCGCCAACCGGTAGCCGCCCAACCGCTGCGGATCACCCACGATCAGTTCCCGCGCCACTCTCATGGGGTGTTTGATGCGATCCTCGGATGAAAAGTTTCTTCTAACCGGGGCAAACGTTGCGATAGGGCAGGTCACCCAGGTAGGTGCGCCACTCCTCGCGCGCGAGGGTGCGGCCCGCGCGCTCGCAGACCGCTCGCGCCACCGCCTCCGGCTCGACCGGATACTCGTCCAGGGTGCCGGCCGAGTCGACGACGACCAGCCGGGCCCCGTCGTAGCTGAACGCCAGGGACCGGAACTCACCGCTCTGCGCGGCGATCGGCGGGCCGAGACGGCGTCCGGTCACCACGTCCCACAGCCCCACCGAACGGTCGTTCACCGCGCCGGCGACGACGTCTCCGCGAGGCGAGAAGGCCAGGATCGCCTTCGGGGCCGGTTCGCTCCTGATCAGGTTTCCCACCCGGTTCCTGCTCCGGGTCTCGAACACCGAGATCCGCCCGACGTTGTCGACCGCGGCGAAGCGGGCGCCGTCCTTGTCGAAGGCCAGCGCGGTGGTCGGGATGGTGACGGTGGGCGCGCCGTACGTCTCGCCGAACGGCTCGCCCGTCGAGGCGTCCAGCAGCCGGTGCTCTCCCCCCGCGACCGCCAGTGTCCTGCCGTCGGGGGTGAAGACCAGCCCGTCGACCAACTGCTGAGGCCTTGACCAGCGGAGTCTGCCGCTGGGCAGGTCCCACACGGTGATCTCCCCAACCGAGGCACCCGTCGAATCGAAGTAGAGGGTGTAGGAGGCCACCGCGGTGCCGTCCGCGCTGATCGCCAGGGCGAACACCTGTCCCGCTCTGGTCGTCTCGACGGCGGCGATCCGCTTGGCGGTGGCGACGTCCCATACGGTCAGCCGGGAACTGTCACCACCGGTGTTGGCCACCAGCCGTCCGCCGTCCGCGCTGAAGGCCATCGCGAAGGCGCCGTCGGCGCCTTCGGGCCCGACGTTCAGCGCGCCGGTCCGGGTGCGCCGGCGCACGTCGCGGATGACGATCTCACTTGCCCCCTCGTCCCTGGACGCGAGCAGCCGGCCGTCGGGGCTGAGCGCCGCCCAGTTGGTCCCGGGCCCCTTCAGCGGGGTGGGCCTGGTCAGCGCGCCGACGTCGAGGGTCGTCACCGAGTCCTCGGTGAGGTAGCGCAGCGTCCGCCCGTCCGGATCGAAGGCCACGATGGGCATGAACCCGTCGAGCTTCTGGGTGAGCAGGAGCCTGCCGTCCCCTACCCGCCAGACCCGCAGGGCCGTGTCGGTCACCGCGGCCAGGAAGCGCCCGTCGGGGCTGAAGACCAGGTCTCCCCCGGCACTCCCCTCGAAGAAGCGGTCTAGATCGGCCCCGGTGGACGCGTCGCGCAGTTCGAGCTTCCTGCCCCGGGAGACCGCGACGGTCCCGCCGTCCGGGCTGTAGGCCACCCGCAGTCCGCACCCGTTGCAGCGGGTGCCCAGCGGGATCTTGCGCAGGTCGTCCAGGGTGAAGGCCGCCGGCTCCCCGTCCAGTCCGCCGACGGCGATCCCACGCCCGTCCGCGGTGATGTCGAAGTCGACGCCCGCGGCGGGCGGGTACAGCTTCCTGCCGTCCAGGTGGTTCCAGACCGTGAGTCCCTCCCCCTGGGTCACGATGAGCCAGTCGTCGGACCGGCCGAAGAACGCCCCGGTGTCGCCCCCCGCGTCGCGTCCCTGGACGGCGAGGACCGCGCCGGTCGGCTTGCCGGTCGCCACATCCCAGAGCTTCAGCTTCAGGCCGCTGATCACGGCGAGCAGCCTGCCGCTCGGGCTCAGCGCGATCACGCGCAGGTCGTCACCGATCCCGGTGAGACCGCCGATGCGCCTGCCGGTCCGCACGTCCCAGAGCCGTGCCTCGCCGTCGCTCGCGCTGACGAGCGTGCGCCCGTCGGCGCTCAGCGCCCTGAGGGTGTGTATTCCCGCGGCCGGGTCGTGGAAGGTCGCCGTCTCGCGCTGGGTCAGCGAACCGGTCAGGCTCGCCCTGGCCTCGGGCACCGGTGCCAGCTTCCAGGCCGCCACGCTGAGCAGCATGGCCCTGACCGGCTCGGCGATCCGCAGCGCGTCGGCCGTCGCGGCGAGCCGGGCGGCCGTCGCCTGGTCACGCTGGGAGGCGATGACGGCGCTGCGCGCGTCGGCCACCCTGCTCTGCTGCACGGCGAGCACCCCGGCGACCAGCGCGGCCGTCAGCAGCACGGCCAGCGTGCCGGACAGCACCCGGCTCCGGCGGGCGCGGCGCCGGGTGAGGGCGGCACCCGCCTCCAGGAAGTCCCGCTCGACCGGGCTGAGCGTGATGTTGCGGCGTCCGGTGGCCGCCCAGCGCATGGCGTTCTCCAGGCTGCTGCCCTGGAACAGGTCGCCGTCCCGGTGCCCCTGGGCCTGCCAGCGCCGCGCCGCGGTCAGGATGCCGCGGTGCACGGCCAGACCGTCCCGGTTGGCCTGGACCCACATGCGCAGCCTCGGCCAGGCCTGCGGCAGCGCGGGCCGCGACAGCCAGACCTCCTGGTCGTCGTGGGCGACCAGGTAGGAGAACACCTCCACCAGGCGCCGGACCGCGGCCACCTCGCCCTCCTCGCGCCCGTCGAGGAGCTCGGCCCACCGCGCCTGCCGTACGACCAGCTGGTCGTCGTCGGTCACGGTGACCAGTCGCAGGAAGACCTCGGGGGCGATCTCGCGCTCGGCCGGGCCGAGCGCGACGTAGGCGTCCTCGGCGAGGGTGCCGAGCGCGGGGTCGGCGGAGGCCGCGCGGATCTGGGCCCCGGCGTCGCTGCCCGCCGCCAGCAGCCTCGGTGTGTCGATGGCGCCGTCCCCGCTGACCAGGGCGAGCAGCAGGTCCCTCGCGGTGGGCCGCGCGGCGGGGTCCTTGGCGAGGGAGGCGGCGACGAACGGCCGCAGGTGCTCGGGGAGCATGTCCAGCTGGGGCTGTACCGACAGCACGCGGTGCATGATCCCGCCCAGGCTCTCCGCCCGGAACGGGTCGGCACCCGTCGCGGCGAAGACCATGATCCCGCCCCAGGCGAAGACGTCGACGGCGGCGCTCGCGCGCTGGCCCATGAAGATCTCGGGGGCCATGTAGGTCGGGGTGCCCGCCACCATGCCGGTCGCGGTCAGTGACATGTCCTCGGTGCGGGCGACGCCGAAGTCGATCACGCGGGGACCGTCGGGACCCAGCAGCACGTTGTCGGGCTTGAGGTCGCGGTGGATGACCCCGGCCTCGTGGACGGCGGTCAGCGCGGTGGCGATCGCCGTGGCGAGACGGTGCAGGTCTCCTCCGGTGAAGCGGCGCCCCTCGGCGACGGCCCTGCGCAGGCTGGGGCCCTCGACGTACTCGCTGACGATGTACGGCCTGGGCCCGTCCAGATCCGCGTCCAGCACCCCCGCCGTGCAGAACGAGGCCACCCGCCGAGCCGCGGCGGCCTCACGACCGAACCGCTCACGCAACTCCGGATCACTCCCGGCGTCACCGTGCAGCACCTTCACCGCCACACGCCTGCCCACGGCGTCGTACGCCTCGTAGACCACACCCTGACCACCCGCACCCAACCGCCCCGCCAGCCAGTAACCGCCCAGCCGCTGCGGATCACCGTCGATAAGTGTCGCGCTCAACTCACACTCCGTTCAACGGCAGATTGGACGCCCCCGAGGACGGCGAAGTTCGCGGAGTGCCGAACATTCCGAACATGTCTCGCCCTCCTCGCGTGCACGGTGACGAAACTCTCGCGGCCGGCGTGGCCCGTGGCCCGCTGGGCGGCCTCGACGAGGCCGGGAACACCGACCAGGATGCCTGCTTCCGGCCGGCCGGGGAGGACCGTTCGGAGATCGGAGACGTCACGGGCCGGCCGGTCGCCAGATTAGCCGGGCCCGCACCGGACGTGCCGCGTTCGGCGCGCGTCCGCCGCGAAAAACACGTCGTGCCGTGGCGGCCGGAGATGCCGGCGGCACGGGTCGTGACGATCCCGGCGATCAGCGTCCAACCTCAGGCCGCCGTCACGGTAAGCACATGCCTAGATTCCCTCCGTAGCCAAACCGGTTGATCCAGAGGGCGGGAGCGGACTAGGTTGGCTCGTACGGACTTTCGCGCGTGCCGGGCCCACCAGCCTCGGGCACGCCGGTGTCAGGCGACGCATAGCATGGCGAGCCCGAGGAGGGGAGGAAGATCATTCGACGCGTCAGGATCATCCGGCGGCGGCGCGCACATCGCCCCGCCCGCGCCTCCGGTCTGGATCTGAGATCTCCCTCGGGTCGCCCACTCCCCTATTGACCTGGTCTTTACGGCAGTCTTATGCGGCGATCTGTAGATATTTCATATAACGGAACCATCACGCCGGGGGGCTCAATGAAGAGACTTGTGGTCGTGCCACCATATGTCGCACGGCTCAAGATCAGGGATATTCGTTCCGCGACACGCCGTGGAGTGACCGGCGACGCCAAGGTGGTCGATCTCAGCGCCTACACGGGCCGCAACGTTCTGCGCTTTCCACAGACGAGCGGCCCCACCTCCGCCGCCTGACCACCATCGCGAAAGACCCGCCCGGGCGGGTCTTTCTCCGTTTCCGGCTCCTTTCCGTGCGCGGTCCGGCCGCCGGCCTATTCGCCGCCCGGTGCCTTCCGGGTGCGGAACGGCACGCGCGCGGTGGAGGCCGTCTCGTTCATCGTCCCTCCGATCCCGCCTCGTACCCGCTCCGGCCGGCGGCCGCGGAGACGAAGTCCGCGAAGGTCCCGCGCCCGTCGGGGTGGTCGGGCGCGAGGTGCACTCCGCGCCGGAAGGCGGCGGCGACCCTGCCGGGTACGGGCAGCGGCATGACGAGCCCGCGCCTGCCGGTGACCCGCAGATAGGTCCGCGCCGCTTCGGCCGCGCTCACGATCTCCGGGCCGCCCATGTCGGGCACCCGCCCGGCGGGTGCGCCCAGCGCCAGCTCCACCATCCGCTCGGCGACCTCGGTGACCTCCACCGGCTGGACGTCCGTCCCGGCCGGGACCGGCATGACCTTCGACTTCGCCAGTTTCACCAGCTTGAGCACCACCAGATTGTGGAACTGTGTCGTGCGCAGGATGGTGTACGGCAGTCCCGAGTCCTCGATCAGCTTCTCGACCTCGTGCTTGTGCCGGTAGTACGTGTACGGGTGCCGGTCGACGCCGACGATGGAGATGTAGACCAGATGGGCCTCGGGAGGCGTTGCGGCGATCAGCCGCCGGGCGGCCTCGACGTCCGCCGAGGAGTCGCGCGGGTCGCTCGCGAGGTGGATGACCGTATTGACCCCGCCGAGGGCGGGGCCGAGTCCCGCCCCCGTCGTCAGGTCTCCGATGTGGGGCCCGCGCGTACGGCTCAGCACCCGGGCCGGAAGACCGGCCCTGGCGAGGCGGTCCACAACATGGCGGCCAAGGACTCCCGTACCACCGGTTATCAGAATGTTTTCTGTCATACCCCTACGAACCGGCGACCTCTTTCAAATGTGACAGCTTTTCCGGATTGAGCACGACACGCAGGCCGACGACGGTCTCGGCGGAGACCTCGATCACGAAGATCGCGATGACCTCTCCCCCGTACCGGAAGAGAACCGCGTCCTGACCGTTGACATCGGCATGGGCGAACTCCGCCTGCCCGTACCTGCCGGCGATCCCGGCGAGGTAGCGGACGACCTTATCCCTGCCGGTGATCGGCCGCAGCGCGGCGCGCACCTTGCCGCCACCGTCGGCCCAGACGACCACGTCGTCGGCGAGCAGCCGCTCCAGCCCCGCCAGGTCGCCGCTCGTGGCGGCCGCCAGGAACCGTTCCACGATCCTGCGCCGCTGCTCACCCGGGGCGTCGAACCTCGGGCGCTCACCGACCCCGCGTCGGGCCCTGCCGTACAACTGGCGGCAGTTGGCCTCGGACAGATCGAGCACCTCGGCGATCTCGCGGTAGCCGTAGGAGAACGCCTCCCGCAGCACGAAGACGGCCCGCTCGGCCGGGGTGAGCCGCTCCAGCAGGAGCATGAAGGCGATGGACACCGCGTCGCGCTGCTCGGCGGTCTCCATCGGACCGAGCGCGCCGGTCGGCGCGGGCTCGGGGAGCCAGAAGCCGACGTAGCGCTCGCGGGTGGCGCAGGCGGCGGTCAGCCGGTTGAGGCAGAGGTTGGTGACCACCTTGGCCAGCCAGGCTCCCGGGGAGCCGATGTGCTCACGCTCGGCGCCGCTCCAGCGCAGGTAGGCATCCTGGACGACGTCCTCGGCCTCGGCCGCCGAGCCGAGCATCCGGTAGGCCAGGCCGAACATCCTCGGTCGCTCCGCCTCGAACTCCTCGATCACCCGACCAGGGTGCCAGACGGATCGGAGACCCCCGCCGCCGCCCTCGCACGACCTCGCGCGCGGTCACAGACGGCGGCGGGAGGACGCGGCGGCCATGCCCACCGGTGGCCGGCCCAGCCGTACCCGACGATCCGGGGAGCCGACCTGTCATCGTCGACTCCCCGCATCGATCCGCCATCTCACGTTGGATGGCGCTGGAATCAGCTGCAGCCGCTGGTGGAGCCGCAGCCCTCGCAGACGTAGCAGCTGCCCGCCGGGCGCATCTTGGTGCCGCAGGTCATGCAGAGCGGCGCGTCGGCGGTGCGGCCCTGGTGGGACTCCAGGGAGCCGGCCACCCGGGGGGTCTCCACCGGCACCGCTTCGGCTCGGCTCTGGAGCTCCTCGATGGGAGCCGAGGTGGCGAGCTCGGCGATGACCTCGTCGGCGTGGATCGGGGCCGGGTCCTCACCACGCTGCTGGGCGGCGCGCTCGGAGGCGGAGAAGATACCGAGGGCGGCGCGGTCCTCGTAGGGCAGGTGGTCCAGGGCCAGGCGGCGGAAGATGTAGTCCATCACCGAGGCCGCCATCCGGATGTCCGGGTCGTCGGTCATGCCGGCCGGGTCGAAGCGCATGTTGACGAACTTGCCGACGTAGGTCTCCAGCGGCACCCCGTACTGCAGGCCGATGGAGATGGCCACCGAGAAGGCGTCCATGACGCCCGCGAGGGTCGAGCCCTGCTTGGACATCTTCAGGAAGACCTCGCCGAGGCCGTCGTCGGGGTAGGAGGAGGCGGTCATGTAGCCCTTGGCGCCGCCCACGGTGAAGCGGGTGGTGGTGCTGGGACGCTGGTTCGGCATCCGGCGACGGGTCGGGCGGCTGATCTCCACGACCTGGATCTCCGGCTCGGCGACGGCCTCCTTCGCCTCGGTCTTCCTGCCGGCGGCCGAGAGGGGCTGGCCGACCTTGCAGTTGTCGCGATAGACCGCGAGGGCTTTCAGGCCGAGCTTCCAGCCCTCCATGTAGACCTGCTCGATGTCCTCGATGGTGGCGGACTCGGGGAGGTTGACGGTCTTGGAGATGGCGCCGGACAGGAACGGCTGGGCCGCGGCCATCATCCGGACGTGCCCCATGGGTGCGATCGCGCGCTCGCCCATGGCGCAGTCGAACACCTCGTAGTGCTCGCGACGCAGGCCGGGGGCGTCGACGACGTGGCCGTGCTCGGCGATGAACTCGACGATCGCCTCGATCTGCTCCTCCTGGTAGCCCAGTTGCCGGAGCGCGCGCGGGATCGTCTGGTTGACGATCTGCATGGAACCGCCGCCGACGAGCTTCTTGAACTTGACCAGGGCGAGGTCGGGCTCGATGCCGGTGGTGTCGCAGTCCATCATCAGGCCGATGGTCCCGGTGGGCGCGAGCAGCGAGGCCTGGGCGTTGCGGTAGCCGTTCTTCTCACCGAGCCTGAGGCACTCGGCCCACTGCTTGGAGGCCTCGTGGTGGATGTCGCCGTCCATCTTCTCGAACGTGCGCAGGGCCTCGTTGGCGTCGTTGTGCTTGCGCATGACCCGCTTGTGCGCGTCGGCGTTGCGGGCGTAGCCGTCGTACGGGCCCACGACCGCGGCCAGTTCCGCGCTGCGGCGGTAGGAGGCGCCGGTCATCAGCGAGGTGATGGCTCCGGCCAGGGCGCGGCCGCCCTCGGAGTCGTAGGCGTGGCCGGTGGCCATGAGCAGCGCGCCGAGGTTGGCGTAGCCGATGCCGAGCTGGCGGTAGGCACGGGTGGTCTCGCCGATCTTCTCGGTCGGGAAGTCGGCGAAGGTGATGGAGACGTCCATCGCGGTGATGATCAGCTCGGTGATCTTCACGAAGTTCGCGATGTCGAAGGTGTCGTCGTCCCTCAGGAACTTCAGCAGGTTGATGCTCGCCAGGTTGCACGAGGAGTTGTCCAGGTGCAGGTACTCCGAGCAGGGGTTGCTGGCGGTGATGCGGCCCGTCTCGGGGCTGGTGTGCCAGTCGTTGATCGTGTCGTCGTACTGGACGCCGGGGTCGGCGCACTCCCACGCGGCCTTGCCCATCTTGCGGAACAGGCTCCTGGCGTCGATCTTCTCGATGACCTCACCGGTGAGCCGGGCACGCAGGCCGAACTCCTCGCCCTTCTCCACCGCGCGCATGAACTCGTCGGAGACGCGCACGGAGTTGTTGGCGTTCTGGTACTGGACGGAGACGATGTCCTTGCCGCCCAGGTCCATGTCGAACCCGGCGTCACGGAGGGCGCGGATCTTGTCCTCCTCGCGCGCCTTGGTCTCGACGAACTCCTCGATGTCGGGGTGGTCGACGTCGAGGACCACCATCTTGGCGGCACGGCGGGTGGCGCCGCCGGACTTGATGGTGCCCGCGGAGGCGTCCGCTCCGCGCATGAAGGAGACCGGGCCGCTGGCGGTGCCGCCGCTGGAGAGAAGCTCCTTGGAGGAACGGATCCTGGAGAGGTTGACGCCGGAACCGGAACCGCCCTTGAAGATCACACCCTCTTCCTTGTACCAGTCGAGGATCGACTCCATCTGGTCGTCGACGGCCAGGATGAAGCAGGCGCTGACCTGCTGCGGCGACGCCGTGCCGACGTTGAACCAGACGGGGGAGTTGAAGCTGAAGACCTGGTTGACCAGAGCGTGCTTGAGCTCGTGGTCGAAGATCTCCACGTCCTCCTCGGCGGCGAAGTAGCCGTGCTCGACCGCCGTACGGGTGTAGACGCCCACCACCCGGTCGATCAGCTGCTTGAGGCTCCACTCCCGCTGCGGGGTGCCGACCGCGCCGCGGAAGTACTTGGTGGTCACGATGTTGGCGGCGTTGACCGACCACGACTCGGGGAACTCGACGCCACGCTGCTCGAAGTTGACCGAGCCGTCGCGCCAGTTGGTCATGACGACGTCGCGGCGCTCCCAGGACAGCTCGTCATAGGGGTGCACGCCTGGGGTGGTGAAGATGCGCTTCATCCTCAGGCCCTTGCGCGGCCGCTTGCTCCCACGTGCCACCGCGCCGGCGGTCTCCGTCATGACTTCCCCCTCCTGGGGCTCCGCGAGCCCTCATATCGGACCACACCAACACGCCGCTCACCCCCGGCGCCCGGGGTCTTTCTCAGTCTTGCTCGCTGGAGCGCCCCGCCCGGAGCTGCTCGATCTCCGCCTCGAAGTCGGCCAGGGTCTCGAATCCCCGGTAGACGGAGGCGAACCGCAGGTACGCCACCTCGTCCAGTTCGCGAAGTGGCCCCAGGATCGCCAGCCCGACCTCGTGGGCCGCGATCTCGGCGCATCCGGTGGCCCGGATGCTCTCCTCGACCCGCTGGCCCAACTGCGCCAGGGAGTCCTCTCCGACGGGGCGCCCCTGGCAGGCCCGCCGGACCCCGGCGATCACCTTGTCCCTGAAGAACGGCTCCGTCACGCCACTGCGCTTGCTCACCATGAGCAGGACCGTCTCCTGCGTGGTGAACCTGCGCCCGCACTCCGGACATGTGCGCCTGCGGCGGATGGCGCCGCCGTCCTCGGTCGCCCTGCTGTCGATGACTCGCGTGTCCGGATGACGACAGAACGGACAGTGCACGCGCGTCGCCTCCTTGAGCTGCGAGAGTGGCTCACCCACCTCACCTGCCCCATGGCGCGCATGACGAGACGCTCGCGCACGCCCCTCGAATAGTCGAGAGGCGGTAATGGAAACACAATCTGTGGTGAAGTGTTGCGGTGCAGCCACTAGATGTTGTGGTCTAACGGTAGAAGTGCGCGACCATGAACGCAAGTTGAAAGGCCCTCGCCACACGAAGTCGCTGATCAGCCGTCACGTCTCGGCGTGTCGCCCCTCGGGCGACGCCCTCCCGCCTCACGCGCCCCTTCCCTCACACGCGCCCCAGACGATATGTCAGGCAGGACCCCTGTCGAACCCTCCCGTACGGCTCGCCCACGCCTTCCCCGAACCCGGCCGGCCAATCCCACGCGCCCCACGGAGCACGCCCCTTCTCAGCGGATGAGGCCCTCGGGGAGGTAGAGCCGGGTTCCGGGCCGGACCTCGGAGCCGGCCAGCCCGTTGAGGTCCATGATGCGGCGGACCGTCCGACCGGCGTCGCCCTCCGGCGCCAGTGCGTCCGCGATCTCCCACAGCGTGTCGCCCGCGTGCACCGTGATCCGGGACAGGCCCTCATGACCTGTCCGCTCGCCCGCCAGGGCCGTGTCGATGCGCCCGCCGAGCCAGAGCGCCCCCAGGGTGAACAGCACGAGCACCGTCACCGCCACGATCCTCCCACGCCGGGTGAGCCGGAGCGGCCGCCCGGCGGTCCGGGGCCGGGCGGCACCCGGGCGGCGGACGCCCGCACGAACCGCTCCCGCCCCAGGCGCCCGCCCCTGCGCCCCCCGGCCAAGCCCCTGACGGGGTCCCTGCCGAGGCCCCTGCCCTCGCCTCCGCCTCACTTCACGCCCGAGTCCCGACGTCGGCTCGCACCCGGCCTCCGGCTCCCGCGGCCGCCCGGCCGCCCGCTCGCGTCCGGGCCGCCCCGGCCCCCTTCCGCCTTCCGGGCTCCGCCCCGCCCCGGCCCCCCTGCCGGATTCCGGCGCGGGAGCGGGCTCCGATCTCGGTGGCGGCACGAGGCGAAGCAGCGGTGCCCCCGGCGATCGCCGCGCGGTCCGGGATCTCGGCACGGTCATGGATCGTGGTGTCGTCGCGGTCGGTTTCACGGTGGCCCCCATCCCCTCGACCTGGCCGAACACATGTCGAAGAAAGATCGGCGAATCGAACACGATGTCGATCGAACTCCCGTACGATGTTGTACACCACGGCGTCGCCGATATCGAGGACATTCGAACAATTGTTTGAATATGATCTTCGGCCGTTGTATGGTCGCTGTGTGCGACACATCAGATACAGACCGGGAGGCGAGGAGTTCGTATGAGCCAGCACAACGAGAACGGTTCGGCCGCCAGCGACCTGGCGGTGCGAAGGCGTGACTCCCTTGGCCTCACCCCCAGGCAGCGGAAGATCCTTGAGGTGATCCGCGACTCCGTGCAGCAGCGCGGTTATCCGCCGTCCATGCGGGAGATCGGTGAGGCGGTGCAGCTCACCAGCACCTCCAGCGTGTCGCACCAGTTGACGGCTTTGCAGCGCAAGGGCTACCTGCGGCGTGACCCGCACCGCCCCCGTGCTCTGGAGGTGCGCCTGCCCGGGGAGCCCGTGCTGTGGGTGGATCCCGACTCCGGCGAGGACGAGACCCCGGTCAGCCGCCCGACCGCCGCCTACGTGCCACTTGTCGGCCGGATCGCCGCCGGTGGTCCGATCCTCGCCGAGGAGAGCATCGAGGACGTCTTCGCCCTGCCCAAGCAGCTCGTCGGCGAGGGCACGCTCTTCCTCCTCCAGGTGACCGGAGACTCGATGATCGAGGCCGCCATCGCCAACGGCGACTGGGTGGTCGTACGCCAGCAGCCGGTGGCCGACAACGGTGACGTGGTCGCGGCGATGATCGACGGCGAGGCCACGGTCAAGACCTTCAAGCGCAGGGACGGCCACGTCTGGCTGGTCCCGCACAACCCCAACTACGACCCGATCCCGGGTGACGAGGCCACCGTGCTCGGCAAGGTCGTGGCGGTCCTCCGCAAGCTCTGAGGCACGCGCCCAAGAACGCACGACACGCCGGGGGGGGGGGGGCCGCCCCGGGCGGGGGGGGGGGGGGGGGGGGGGGGGGTGGTGGTTGTGGGGGTGGGAGTAAAGTCGCCCCGCGGCGCGGCT
>NZ_JBFAQY010000019.1:0-12549 GCF_040678965.1 Streptosporangium sp. NPDC049248 | reverse complement strand
CTACGCCCCCCCCGTGCTGGCTTGGTTGGGGGGGCCCCCCCCCAAGTTGTGCGCCCCCCCCCCAACACCCCCCCCCCCCGGGGGCCCCCCCCCCCCCGGGGGGGGGGGGCGCCCCCCCCGGCGTTTTCTCAGGTGACGGCACGACGAACAGACGACACCGCCCAGGCCGGATGAGCCGACCCCCGGTTCGCCCATGAACGACTCGGGGCGCCCGCCGGACGGGCGCCCCGCTCGAACGTCTACGGGACGATGTTGACCAGCTTGGGCGCGCGCACGATGACCTTACGCGGCGTGCCGCCGGGCAGGAACGCCTGGACCTTCTCCGACGCCAGCGCCAGTGCCTCCAGGTCCGCCTCGGAGATCTCCGGGGAGACCTCCAACCGGTCGCGCACCTTGCCCGCGACCTGGACGACGCAGGTGACGGAGTCCTGGACCAGCAGCGCCGGGTCCGCCGCCGGCCAGCCCGCGTGTGCGACCGAGCCGCTGTGTCCCAGCCGCTCCCAGCCCTCCTCGGCCGCGTACGGCGCGACCAGGGAGAGCATGACCGCCAGCGTCTCCGCGGCCTCCCTGACCGCAGGGTCGGCGGCGCCGGGCCCGGAGTCGATGGCCTTGCGGGTCGCGCTCGTCAGCTCCATCATCCGGGCCACCGCGACGTTGAAGCGGTGCGATTCGACCAGCCTGGTGACCTCGTCGACCGTGCGGTGCACGACCTTACGCAGGTTCAGGTCGCCACCTGCGAAGTCGACGCCGGGAGCGGAGGCCGCCCCCGCCTCGACCATCACGCGGAACGCCCGGGCCAGGAACTTCTGGGACGCGGCCGGCGAGACGTCGGCCCAGTCGATGTCGTCCTCGGGCGGGCCGGCGAAGACGACGGTCAGCCTGACCGCGTCGACACCGTAGGCGTCGATCTGCTCACCCAGGTCGACGCCGTTGCCCAGCGACTTGGACATCGCCTTGCCCTGGTTGATGACCTGCCCCTGGTTCAGCAGGCGGGTGAAAGGCTCGACGAAGTCGACCATGCCCATGTCGTGCAGGACCTTCGTGAAGAACCTGGCGTACAGCAGGTGCAGCACGGCATGCTCGACGCCGCCGATGTACTGGTCGATCGGGCCCCACCTGCGGACGCGCTCGACGTCGAACGGGCCGTCCTCGTAGGAGGGGTCGACGTAGCGCAGGAAGTACCACGAGGAGTCGACGAAGGTGTCCATCGTGTCGGTGTCGCGCCTGGCCGGGCCGCCGCACTTGGGACAGGAGACGTTGACCCACTCCTCGGCCGAGGCCAGCGGGGAGACGCCCTTGGGCGCCAGGGCCTCGCCGCGCATGTCGGGCAGGGTGACGGGCAACTGGTCGTCGGGGACGGGGACCTCGCCGCAGTCGGCGCAGTGGATGATCGGGATCGGGCAGCCCCAGAAGCGCTGGCGGGACAGCAGCCAGTCGCGCAGCCGGAAGTTCACCGTGAAGTGGCCGGTGCCCCGCTCGCTCAGCACCTCGATGATCTTCCTGATCGCGTCGGCCTTGGTCAGGCCGTCCAGCGGGCCGGAGTTGACCATCGCACCGTCCCCGGCGGTGGCGATGCCGGTCTCACCGGGGTCGGCCAGACCGGTGTGCACGACGACCCGTACCGGCAGGTCGAAGGCACGGGCGAAGTCCAGGTCGCGCTGGTCGTGCGCGGGCACGGCCATGATCGCGCCATGACCGTAGTCGGACAGCACGTAGTCGGCCGCCCAGACCGGCATGCGCTCCCCGTTGACCGGGTTGATCGCGTACCGGCCCAGGAAGACGCCGGTCTTCTCCTTCTCGGTGGACAACCGGTCGATGTCGGACAGCTTGGACACCTCAACCCGGTACGCTTCGAACGCCTCGCGCCGGTCGTCGGTGACGATCTCCTCGGCCAGCGGCGCGTCCGGGGCGACCACGAAGAAGGTGGCGCCGTACAGGGTGTCGGGACGGGTGGTGTAGACGGTGACCGGCTCGTCACGGCCCTCGATCACGAAGTTGACGTCGGCGCCCTCGGATCGGCCGATCCAGTTGCGCTGCATGGTCAGCACGCGCTCGGACCAGCCGCCCTCCAGCAGGGCCATGTCGTCCAGCAGCCGGTCGGCGTAATCAGTGATCTTGAAATACCACTGGGTCAGCTCACGGCGGACGACCTCGGCGCCGCAGCGTTCGCACCTGCCGTCCTTGACCTGTTCGTTGGCCAGCACGGTCTGGTCGTTCGGGCACCAGTTGACCAGGCCGCCCTTGCGGTAGGCCAGATCACGCTCGAAGAAGCGGTTGAACAGCCACTGGGTCCATTTGTAGTACGAGGTGTCGCTGGTGTGCAGGCGGCGGGACCAGTCGAAGGAGATCGCGTAGCGCCGATAGGAGTTGGCCTGGGTCTCGATGTTGGCGTAGGTCCACTCCGCCGGGTGCGCGTTGTGCTTGATCGCGGCGTTCTCGGCGGGCAGGCCGAAGGAGTCCCAGCCGACGGGGTGCAGCACGTTGTAGCCGCGCTGGACCCAGTAGCGGGAGATGACGTCGCCCAGGGCGAACACCTCGGCGTGCCCCATGTGCAGGTCGCCCGAGGGGTAGGAGAACATGTCGAGCATGTAGCGCCGCTCACGCGGGTCGGCGGGGTCGTCGGAGGCCCGGAAGGGGTCCAGTTCCTCCCACCTGCGCTGCCACTTGACCTGCAGGGCCTGCGGGTCATAGTGCTGCTCGTCGCTCTGCATGTCGGCTCGCTCGCTCACGTCGATTTTCCCTCGGGTATGTCTGCGTGGATGGTCTGACCCGCCTGGCCCAATGCAAAAACCCCCCGCTCACGCGGAGGGCGGCCGCATCGGCAGGGCGCTCAGGGACGGGGAGGCCGATGCGGCCCGATAAGCAGGGTCGCGGCACGCATAGAGCAAGACTATCGCAGCCCGCAAGGCGTATTCGTGGCCTGGGGAAACAGACCCGATCGCGGCAAACAGGAGACAGCCGTCCGAGCAGGTCGGCAGAATGAGGATTTCCGCACTCGCCGGAGCGAACGAGACCCGATGGCTATGCACCTGTTGTGACCTCGTACGTCCTTCGCGTTTACTCTTTTCACCGTGGCACATTCAGTAGAGCCGGGGCGGGGCCCGGATCCGTTGGAGGTCGGCCTGCCCATGCAGGACCCGCCGACCGACCCAACCGGACTCCAGTTCAGAGGGGCGTTCTCCAGTTTCCCTGCGAGCCCCCCCGTCTCACGTGAGATCATGCCCAATACGCCTAATTCGGGCACCCACGCGGGAGGTAAGGAAAGCATGGCCTCGGAGCAGTCCAGCCAGTCCCACCTGCCTCCGGCATGGCCGGAGGCTGCCGAACCGTCACCCTCGTGGACGAACGACCCTCTCGGCACCGGCCCCCGGCTCCCCCGCCCGCAGGAGGAGCCACAGAGCGGCAACGGCTCCTGGCAGACCTCGCCCGGCGGGGGGCAGCGCGTCTCCGATCCACAGGCCGGTTCGCCCGGCCAGACCTCCCCCGGCGGGGGCTGGTCTCAGGCCTCCGATCCGCAGAACAACGGCTGGGCGCAGGCGTCGGCCCCCCAGAACGACGGTTGGGCACAGGCATTGGCTCCGCAGAACGACGGTTGGGCACAGGCCTCCGACCCGCAGAACAACGGCTGGGCACAGGCCACGAGCCCCCAGAACGACAGCTGGGCACAGGCCTCCGACCCGCAGAACAACGGCTGGGCACAGGCGTCGGCCCCCCAGAACGACGGCTGGGCACAGACCTCCCCCGGCGATGGCTGGGCACAGGCCACGAGCCCCCAGAACGACAGCTGGGCACAGGCTTTCAGCCCGCGGAACGACAACTGGGCACAGGCCTCCGGCCCGCAGGGCGGCGCCGACGGCCAGAATCCGTCCTCCCCCGGCAACGGGTGGCCGCAGCCCACCCCGTCACAGGGGGACGGCTGGTCACAGACGTCCGGCCCGCAGGGCGGCGCCGACGGCCAGAATCCGTCCTCCCCCGGCAACGGGTGGCCGCAATCCGGCCCCGTTCCCCAGTCGGACCCGCTGGGCCAGGCCTCCCCGGGCGGCAACGGCTGGGCACAGGCCACCGCACCCTCGCACGACAGCTGGGCGCAGGCATCCAACCCGCAGAACGACGGCCGGACGCACCCGTCAGGCCCGCAGGGGGACGCTCGCGGGCAGCAGGCTCCCGGTGGGGGTGAGGCGTGGCAGGGCGCACTCCCGCGCGACGCCTCCGGCCGCCCTCCGGCTCGGCCGGTGGAGAACAGCGTGTGGCCGCCCACTCCGCCGGCGGAGAACACCGGCTGGCCGCCCACCCCTCCGGCGTCCGGCGCCACCTGGCCGCCCGCTCCCCCCACCGGAAACCAGGGTTTCGCCGAGGCACAGACGTCGACGTTCCCCTCCTCCTGGTCAGGCTCTCCCGCGGACAGCCCCGCCGCCCATTTCGGCGACGCCTCAGCGGGCGCCGTTCCCGGCGCCTCCCCTGACGGGGGCGGTGGAAACGGCGCCGGAAACGCGCGGCGCAGCTACGGCGTGCCGGACAACCCCGCCATGTGGGCCATGGCCGCGGCGAACGCGGCGGCGGCCTCCCAGGCTCCCTCGCAGGGAACTCCCGTTCACCCCGGAGCCGGTGGCCCCCAACCGCCACAGCCCCAACCGGGACAGCCCGCGCATCCGGGGCAGCCCGGCCATCACCTGAGCCGCGACCCCTCCGACCCGAACAGGCCGTTCGTCACCGCCGGCCAGATCAGCGGCCCGAAGACCCCTCCGCCCGAGCGCCAGCAGGAGCTGTGGAACACGGTCTTCGGCGACAACTACCAGGCCATCGAGGACGCGGACGAGTTCGAGGAGCAAGGTCGGCCGGTCTGGATCTTCGCGCTGGCCGGCTCTGTGATCATCGCGCTGGTCGGCGCGGTGCTCTGGGCGTTCCTGGCCGGGCCGCTGGCCTCCACCGAGGAGGAGATCGCCGAGCCCAAGCCCTCGGCGACTCCCCAGAAGACCGCCAAGCCCGCCACCATCGGCCGCCTGCCGCGATTCAGCGGCGATCCCTCGCCGGTGGTCGGTACGCTCACCGACCAGCCCGCGGGGATCACCCTGGCCCAGCTCGGCGCCCCATGGCGGCAGGACCAGCGCCCCAGCGTGCCCACCACCTACGGCTTCACAACCCGCCAGTACCTCCCCGCCGGTACGGACTCCACGGGCAAGACCCAGTTCGCGCAGCTGATGTCGGGCCCGCTCTCGCCTCGTTTGAAGAGCAGGTACACCTCGCCGGAGAACCTCGCCCCGGTGATCAACGCGGTGGCCTCCACCGGCCGCAAGCGGTTCTTCCCCGAGGACAACACCGCCCGCAAGACCGCCCAGCAGACCCTGTCCGTGAACGGCCTGCCCGGCCAGCTCGCCGCGTACGAGATCACCTCGGGCGGTTCGAAGACGACCATGGTCGTGGCGGCCGTGAGCACCGGCGCCGACCTGCCGGCGATCGTCTACATGTCGGTGCCGGACAGCAAGAAGGAACTGCTCCCCGACATCAACACGGTCTTCAAGTCGATCCGCGTACCGGGGCGGTGACCTGGCCGGCTCGAACGGTCCGGCGGGCGCGCTCCATGTTCTGACCGGGCTGGAGTCGCCCCCGCCCTGCCGGCCCGTCACCACCGGCAGGATGTGGCAGGGCCTCAGAAATCGCAGTCGAGGTGCTTGATCCCGTTGATGAAGCTGGATCGCAGGCGGTCGGGCTCACCGACCGAGCGGATCGCGGGCAGGCGGGTGAACAGCTCGCGGAACATCACGGTGATCTCGCGGCGGGCCAGGTGGGCGCCCAGGCAGAAGTGCGGCCCGGGTCCGCCGAAACCGACGTGCGGGCCCTCGGTACGCAGGATGTCGAAGCGGTGCGGGTCGGTGAAGACGCTCTCGTCGCGGTTGGCGGCCCAGTAGTAGAGCAGCACCTTCTCCCCCTCGCGGTAGAGGTGGCCGTTCATCTCGTGGTCGCGGGTTAGGCTGCGGCGCATCCAGGTGACGGGCGAGGCCAGACGGACGATCTCCTCCACGGCACCGGACAGGCGCCCGTCGATGTCCTCCAGCAGCAGGGCGCGCTGGTCGGGGTTCTCGGTGAACAGGTGCAGGCCGTGCGAGATGGCGTTGCGGGTGGTCTCGTTGCCCGCCACCACCAGCAGGATGAAGAACGACCCCAGTTCCTGCATCGTCAGCTTCTCACCGTCGATGTTGGCACTGGTCAGGGAGGTGGTGAGGTTGTCCCCGCCCTCGGCGGCCAGGGAGACGACGAGCTCCTGGAGCCGCTGCCCCGTACCGAGGAGCAACTCCGCCACGCGGCTGATGTCGGCGATGAACTCGGGGTCGCCGCCCGACAGGATGATGTTCGTGGCGTCGAAGACCTCCTGGTAGTGCTCGGGTCCGATGCCCATCAGATCGCAGATGATCTTCAGGGGCAGCTTGGCGGCCACCTCGGTCACGAAGTCGCAGCCGGGTCCGGTGGCGATCAGCTCGTCCACGATCCGCGCGGCGGCCGCGTCGACGTCCGCCTCGAACTTCTTGATCATCTTTGGAGTGAACGCCCGGGCGACGATCCGGCGCAGCCGCGCGTGCCGAGGGTCGTCCATGTTGATCATCGAGCCGAAGTACTCGTTGAAGTCGGGGCCGAGGTCCTGGACGGACGTCGCCCCCCGGCCCGAGGAGAAGATCTCGGGGTGACGGCTGGCCTCGGTGATGTCCGCATGCCGCACCAGGGCGTAGTAACCGGGGCCCGGCGGCAGGAAGGGGATCTCGGGCTCGGCGAACAGGATCGGGCCCGGCTGCGCGCGGAGCAGCGCGAAGGCGGCCTCCCGTTCGGCCATCGGACGCTCCCAGAAAGCGATGTCCGACAGGTCGATGTCCGCGAGTGAAACCGTCACGCCAGCCTCCACTAGAATCCCATTCGGTTTTACCGATCCTGCCACAGGATCCTCAGCGCAACCAGTCGAGAACGATGTCGTTGACTTCCCTGGGCCGTTCCAGATGCAGGAAGTGTCCTGCCTGAAGAACATGCTCCACCCTGGAGCCCGGCGGCAGGAAGGCCGCGGCCTGATCGACCTGCCCTATCCCCAGGCAGCCGTCACGGGCCCCGTGCAGGTAGAGGATCGGAACCTGCCCGCCGGTCGCGGACTGCTCGGCGGTGTAGCGGCCGGTGGGTGCCACCGTGCCGAGCATCGCCCGGTAGTAGCCGATCGCGGCGGCGAGATTCTCCGGAGAGCCCAGAGCACGCCGCACGAACGCGATGTCCTCGGCCGCGTCGTAGCCCGGCGACCAGTCGCGCCACAGCCCCTCGATGAACCCGTCCCGCGACAGGGCGGCCTCGGCGAGCCCGCTCTGGAAGAGGAAGATGTAGAACGACCGCTTGAGCTGCTCGTAGTCGAAGAAGGCGGCCAGCATCGCGCCCATCGGGGGCACTGCCATCGCGACCGCCCTGCGCCAGCGCTCGGGGGCGAAGGCGGTGGCGCCGTAGACGGGGAAGGCGCCCCAGTCGTGGCCGATGAGCACGGCGTCGCCGTCGCCGCCGAGCGCCTCGTGCAGCGCGCAGGCGTCGGCGACCAGCGCCCCGCCCTCGTAGGCGCCGTCGGCGGGGATCGAGGTGGGCGCGTAGCCGCGCATGAACGGCGCGACCACGCGGTAACCACGCCCGGCGAGCTCGGGCAGCAGATGCCGCCAGGTGTGCGCGGTGTCGGGGAAGCCGTGCAGGCAGAGTGCGAGCGGCCCCTCTCCTGCCGACAGGTACGCGAACTCGACGCCGTTGGCGGTGACGGTGCTGATGTCCATGAGGCGGAACCTAGCATTCGCTTGGCCGACGCGGCGGCGATCGCCCCAACCCCTCGCCCGGCACCGGCGGTCAGGTCGTGTACGACAGGTGCTTGACCCCGTTTATGAAGTTGGAGAGCAGATAGGAGGGCTCACCGGCCGATCGGATCTCGGGCAGGCGGGTGAACAACTCGCGGAACATCACGGTGATCTCGCGGCGGGCCAGGTGGGCGCCGAGACAGTAGTGGGGGCCTGGGCCGCCGAAGCCCACGTGCGGGTTGGGGTGGCGGGTGATGTCGAAGACGTCGGGATCGGTGAAGACGCTCTCGTCGCGGTTGGCGGAGTTGTAGAAGAGCAGGACCTTGTCGCCCTTGCGGTACTGCTGCCCGTTCATCTCGTGGTCACGAGTGACCGTACGGCGGAACTGGATGACCGGGGTGGAGTAGCGGATGATCTCCTCGACCGCGCCGGGAATGTTCTTCTCGAAGTCGCCGACGAGCAGTTCGCGCTGCTCGGGATTGTCGGTGAGCAGCTTGAGGCCGTGCGAGATGGCGTTGCGGGTGGTCTCGCTTCCGGCGACCACCAGCAGGATGAAGAACGAGCCGAGTTCCTGCGGGGTGAGGTGCTCATCGCCGTTGACCAGCATGCTGGTCAGGTCGCCCGTGGAGGCGCCCCGGCGCTCGCGGCCGAGCCTGGCCGCCAGCCTGTTCAGCTCGCGTCCGGCCGCCAACAGCTTGATCAGGCCCCGGGCCACGTTCCACCGGTTCAACTCGGGATCGATTCCGGTGTACTCGGAGTCGGCGTTGCCCAGGATGATGTTGGTCGCGCGCAGGACCCGGTGATGGAACTCCGGGGGGATGCCCATCATGTCGCAGATGACCTCGACGGGCAGCCGGGCGGCCACCTGGGTGACGAAGTCGCCCGGCCCCTCGGCGATCGCCTCGTCCACGATCCGGGTCGCCGCCCGCTGCAGGTCCTCCTCCATCTTCGCCAGGACCCTGGGGGTGAAGGCCCTGGAGACGATGCGGCGGAGCCTGGCGTGCCGGGGGTCGTCCATGTTGATCATCGAGCCGAAGTACACCGCCAGCCAGCGGGGCATGTCGGCGATGCTGTTGGCGGTCGGCTCGCTGCTGAACACCCCGGCGTTCCTGCTGGCCTCGGAGACGTCGGCGTGCCGCACCAGGGCGTAGTAACCGGCCCCGTGCCCAATGAAGGGGATCTTGTTCTCCTTCGTGAACACCGGCCGGTCCAGCGCGCGGAGACGCCGGAAGGCCTCCATGCGCTCCCGCTGGGGAAGCCCCCAGAACGGAATCTCCGACAGGTCGACATCCGCCATGTTCACGGTCATTGCCTTAGATTTATGCAAGTAATTACTTACGTCAAGTGTGAGTCATAACACACTTTGTCCACATATACGGCTCAGCGAGCTGCGGTGATGAGATCAGCGGCCCTTTCCGCGATCATGACGGTGGGCGCGTGGGTGTGCCCCCGGTTGATGACCGGCATCACCGAGGCGTCGACCACCCGCAGTCCCGCGACGCCGCGGACCCTCAGGGCGGGGTCCACCACCGACTCGGGATCTTCACCCATCCGGCAGGTGCCGACCGGGTGGTAGAGGGTCTCGCTACGCTCGCGGATCCAGCGGACGAGCTCCTCGGTGCTCCTCGCCCCCCAGTACGGGTCCATCGGGGGCCCCGCGAGCGGCCGGAGCGCCTCGGTGGCGAACAGTTCCCCGGCCTTCCGCAGCCCGGCCACCTGCCGCCGGACGTCGGCCTCCGCCGTCAGGTAACCGGGATCGATCACGACGTCACGGCCGTCCAGCGAGACGCGGCCGCGGCTCTCGGGCTGGAGCAGGATCGAGGCGATGGTCAGGCCGTGGCCGGGCGGCGGGGTGAGGCCGTGGTTGACGAAGGGGCCCGGGGCGAAGATCAGCTCGATGTCGGGGGCGTGCTCCTCGGGAGAGGTGCGGATGAACGCCACGGCCTCGCCGACATTGGAGGTGAGCATGCCCCGGCGGCCGACCAGGAAGCGGAGCAGGTTGCCCGCCGACTCGGCGCCGGCGAGCGTGATCGGCTCGGGGCAGTGCAGGACGACGCCCGAGGCCAGGTGGTCCTGGAGGTTGGCGCCGACCTCGGGCAGTTCGTGGACCAGCTCGACGCCGGCGGCCCGCAGCTCGTCGGCCGGGCCGAGGCCCGACAGCATCAGCAGGTGCGGGGAGCCGATCGCCCCCGCCGACAGCACGACCTCCCCGCGCGCCCGCACCACGGTGCCTCCGTCACCGCCGCCGTCACCGCCGCCGTACTGCACGCCGATCGCCCGCCCGCCCTCGATGAGCACCCGGTTCACCTGCGAGGAGGTCAGCACCGTGAGGTTGGGCCGCTTGGCCGCGGGTCCGAGATAGGCGTCGGCGGAGCTCCAGCGGCGCCCCCGGTACTGGGTCACGGGCGTCGGCGAGCAGCCCTCGTTGGAGGGGCCGTTGAGCTCCTCCAGGCGGGCGATGCCCAACTCCTCGCAGGCCCGCAGGAAGAGCGCGGTGGCGCGGTTCGGGGAGCGCAGCTCCGAGATGTGGATCGGGCCCTCCGTGCCGTACACGCCGCCGCGGTTGGAGCCGGCGCGGCGTTCGATCCGGTGGAAGTAGGGCAGGACCTCGTCGTAGGACCAGCCGGGCACGCCCCAGCCGTCGTAGTCCGCGCGGTGCCCGCGTACCCACATCTGGGCGTTCATCGAGGAGGAACCGCCGAGCATCCGGCCGCGCGGCCAGTAGAGCTCCCTGCCGGAGAGCTCGGGCTGCTTGGCGGTGGTGAAGTTCCAGTCGTGTTCGGTCTTGAACAGCTTGGCGAAGCCGGCCGGCATCCGGACCTCGAGCCTCCTGTCGGAACCGCCCGCCTCGATGAGGGCGACCCTCGTGCCCGGATCCGCGGAGAGACGGTTGGCCAGCACGCACCCCGCCGACCCCGCGCCCACGATGACATAGTCGTACTCCACGCTCACTGACCCCTCCTCGCACAGACGGTCAGCTCGCCTCCCCGTAAGCGGGCTCTTATCTGCTTACTCCCCCATGGTTTGCCCGTCAATTTGTAACCAAAGTTACCTACCAGTAGGTATCTAAGGACTGCCAGTATGAGCGAGTCAGAGCTCGCTCGGAGGAGGACGCACGATGCTCAACCTGTCGATCGCACTGGAGGACAGCGCCCGGGAGAACCCCGACCGCACCGCACTGGTCTTTGGCGACCTGCGACTGCCGTACTCCCTGGTCAACACCATCGCGAACCAGGTTGCCAACCTACTGGTCTCCAGGGGGGTCGGTAAGGGCGACAAGGTCGCGCTGGCCTGTCCCAACCTGCCGTACTTCCCCTTCGTCTACTACGGCATTCTCAAGACCGGCGCCACGGTCGTGCCGCTCAACGTGCTGCTGCAGTCCAGGGAGATCGCCTATCATCTGGACGACTCCCAGGCCAAGGCGCTGTTCTGCTTCGAGGGCACTCCCGAACTGCCGCTCGGCGAGCGGGGCAGGGCGGGCTTCGAGGGATCGTCGGCGGAGCACTTCTTCGTGCTGCCCGCCGCCGCGTTCGCCACCGAGTCCGAGTACGGCGAGACGCTCTGGGCGGCGCTCGACGGCGTGTCCGGCGAGTTCGAGACCGTGCAGACCGCACCCGACGACACCGCCGTGATCCTCTACACCAGCGGCACCACCGGCCAGCCCAAGGGCGCCGAGCTCAGCCATCAGAACATGCTGCTGAACGCCATGGTCTCCGATGAGATGTTCCCCCGCACCGAGGGCGGCGACGTCTACCTGGCGGTGCTGCCGCTCTTCCACTCCTTCGGGCAGACCGTCATCATGAACGCCGGGTTCCGGCGCCAGGCGACCATCGTGCTCGTGCCGCGCTTCGAACCGGGGCCCGCCCTGGAGCTGATGCGCGCCGAGAACGTCACGCTGTTCGCGGGCGTGCCGACCATGTACTGGGCCATGCTGACGAAGATCCACGCCGAGGGCGACGAGGTGCCCACCTCGCTCAGGGTCGCGGTGGCCGGCGGCGCGTCCTCACCCGTCGAGGTGCTCAGGGACTTCGAGGAGACCTTCGGGATCGGGATCCTGGAGGGGTACGGCCTGTCGGAGACCTCCCCGGTGGCCAGCTTCAACCAGTTGGGCAGGCCCACCAAGCCCGGCACGATCGGCACGCCGATCTGGGGTGTGGAGATGAAGCTGGTCGACGGCGACTGGAAGACGATCGAGGGCGAGGGGCCAGGTGAGATCGCGATCCGCGGCCACAACGTGATGAAGGGCTACTACAACCGGCCCGAGGCGACCGCCGAGGTCATGAGGGACGGCTGGTTCCGCACCGGCGACATCGCCACCCGCGACGCGGACGGTTACTACGCCATCGTCGACCGGGCCAAGGACATGATCATTAGGGGTGGCTTCAATGTCTACCCGCGCGAGCTCGAAGAGGTCCTGATCACCCATCCGGAGGTCTCCCTCGCCGCGGTGGTCGGAGTCGCCCACGACTCGCACGGCGAGGAGGTCAAGGCGTACGTCATCCGCACTCCTGGCGCGACGATCACCGAGGACGAGCTCATCGCCTGGGGTAAGGAGAACATGGCCGCGTACAAGTATCCGCGGATCATCGAGTTCCGTGACGCGCTGCCGATGACCGCGACGGGCAAGATCCTCAAGCGCGAGCTCCGCTGAGCGGTCCGCACCCACCGGACCGAGAAGGTCCGGTCGTACATCGGGTACGAGCGCGGCTCGGCGCGGAACGGCAGGCGGAAGGCCAGGCCCGACTGCCGG